>JAFWHT010000001.1 GCA_017511965.1 Candidatus Saccharimonadota bacterium | reverse complement strand
TTTGGTACCCATTGTGGGGATAATCTTGCTACTAGGACTGCTATTTGCTTTGTCAGCTAGTCCAGTTTGTTCGTTTACTTTATATAATGTAGAATCGGCTGGGCCTTTGATAGACAGAGTATAGCCCAAAGGACAGGTTGATGATACTGTGATATTGTCTGTAGCTACATTAGCTGAGTTTCCAGAAGCAGAGACGTCTAGGTTGATAGTACCAGAAGTGGTGAGAGAGGAGGTATAGGCAGAAACGTTAGCCCCATTAATGAAGCCAAAAAGACTATATATATTATATATAGTGAATAAAACCAAAATAATTGGAGATGCTTTAAAAAGCGAGTTTGTTTTACGAAACATATTAATATATGACCTTTATGTGTTAATGTGATATGTTTTGTTTTTGTATAACTCTAAACTCTTAAGGCTATTATACCCCCCCCCCGGAAAAATCAAGCCCCAAAATTAACTGGGGTTGAGGGGGGAGTTTTCCACAGGGTAGCTTATTTAGCGACGCCTTTGGGGTTGTAGAGACGAATGACGGTTGAGATAGTGGATGGGGCGTCGGAACTAGCACCATACCAACAAGTGCGAATATAAAAATCGTAGTAAACCGATGAACGAGTGCCAGCCCCAACCACATTAGTAGTGCCAGGATCTTTGACGGCTAAAACATAAATCCCTTCAACTTTGTTGACAACCGTGCCGACATCTTCTTCGACTAAAGAATCTTGCCCTCTTAATACGCTGTCTTTATAAACTAAACGTGGATAGGTGAGAGTGCTTTGGAATTTGCTAGCGTTTGAACGATACGAGATATAAGCAGTATCGGTATTGGCAGTGGTGAGGCCTTTAAGAGCACGGGGGTTGATAACAAAGGCGTAGTTGGCGAGCTTAGTTTTAAGATTGCCACTGGTGGGATCAAAAACTTCTCGACAACTACCAGGATGGTATTGCTGAAACGCCGTATCGTTGGCAGAACCATTTGGCGTATAAGCATTAGCAACAATTTTTTCCCAAAGTTTAGTGTAGGGATTTTTGTTGAGGCCAGTGCCTTCGTCGGCAAGATAAGAAGCATGGATAAATCGCAAAACTTCGGCTTGGGTGTCGATTTCCTCGCGAGCGAGGGTGGTTTCGAGAGCCGTTTGAGCGTTTGAAGTGCCACCAGTCATTACGGCGACTATAGCAATAGCGACCATCGAGAAAATCCCGATAGCTAATGTTACTTCAATTAGTGTGTCACCCTTTTTTACCATAAGTTTATTATACCATGACAATAATGAAAGCAGCAATAAGAAAGGGCCCAAAAGGGATTTTGTGGTTTTGCCCTTTGGTGAGAGGAAGCATAACAATGCAAGCAAGGAGATTGGAGAGAAACAAAGTAACAAGCGCAAGCCAAGGACTACCGAGAACTAATCCGATAGCAGTGCCGAGCAACCAGTCGCCATCACCCACCCATTGGCCTTTAGAAACAAGGTACAAAATAAGATAGGTGCCACCAAGAATAGCAACAGAAAAAATAATATCGGTAAGATGAGGGAGAGAGAAATTAAAAACAGTCAAAATGATAGCTAAAATAATCGCTAACCATAAATTAAAATTTGGAAGTTCACCATAGAGACCATCATAGATAGCGAGAAAAAGAAAATTAATTATAAAAATAATAAAAACAATTGAAAAATAGATATTTTCGAAATTAAAATTAAAACTAAGAAGTGAAAAAGTAAGGGCGGAGGCAAGCTCGGAAATAAATTCGCCGATACCGATTTTTTTGTGGCATTTTCGACACTTCCCTTTTAAGACAAGCCAAGAAATGATAGGGATGTTGTCATACCATTTAAGCTTGGTGTGACATTTTAGACAGACCGAGCGGGAGCCAAGCTTTTTGTTTTTGGCAATTCTAAGATGTAGACGACGGGCCTGACAACAAAGAAACGAGCCGAGACAAGCGCCAATGATAAACGCTATAACTGTAAAAATAGCCTGCATGGCTTAATTATAGCATGACAGGCTTGATATTTAGCTCAAATAAACTATAATAAACATAAGGAGAAAATATGGAAGAAATAAAATCGAAAAAAGGATTTACTGTAATTGAGGTGGCACTTGTGCTTGCAATAGCGGGCGTGATATTTTTGATGGTATTTATTGCTTTGCCGGCGTTGCAAAGATCGCAAAGAGACGCAAAAAGGCGCGATGATGTGGGAGTATTGCTGGCGGCACTCCAAAGATTCCAAACAAATAACAGAGGCGCTTTGCCGACAGGTGATACTGGAACCGCTGGAGTAAAATGGAATTCAGAAGTTGAAGGCATGCCAGATGGTGATACTAGCTGGAAAGGTTTTTATAAATCTTTTCTTGGTAAAACTTTTGAAGATCCAGCAGGGTTCTTTTATACCTTGAAAGCTGGGGATTGTGGGGCAAACACCGGCAGTGAGTGTAGTTTTGGAAGAGTGGCAAATGATGGTACGTCTTTAGAGGCTTCGAATTATACGATGTTTATCGTAAAAAGTGCAGCGTGCGATGGCTCAAAAGCGGTGGGTTCGGGAAACCCAAGAAGAGTGGCGGTACTCTATAAGATGGAAGGCTCTGGTGGAGCTTACTGTGCGAATTCGCAATAATTTAAAATTAACCATAAAAAATCGCCCCTTTAGAGGGGCGATTTTGTGAGGCTAATTATTGGCTAGCCGAGCAGAAAGTTTGAGTACCACCTTCTAGGTAACCATAGACAGCAAAGGCACGAGAAGATTTGTTTTCTGCTGGAACAGATTTACCATCTACAGTACCAGAACAGTCTGCGTTAATGATAACGTAAACTTCTTGTGGTTCAGGATCTGGCACACCACAGAAATCAGTACCACCACCAGAAATAGTATCTTTACAGAAATATGCCATAAGATTGTATGGGTAACCATCTGGGTCTTCACCGTTCTCATTGATATATTTCGAAGCGTCTAATTTATGTGCACCGCTACCAGTAGTAACAACGATATTGCTTAATTTACCGTTGTTGTTTGTAGCGTAGTTCGAGATAGCTGTAGAGAGCATCGAGTAATCGTTGCGCCTTTGAGTATCACGTTGGCTACGTTGCAAAGCTGGCCAAGCGATAAAGACCATCAAGAAGATAAGACCTGCAATAGCAAGCACGAGGACGACCTCGATGATCGTAAAGCCTTGTTTAGATTTAGTATTTACTTTTGTCATAGACAATCCTTTCTTAGATTTTTAAAGCTTACGTTTATTATAAAGCGATTTTTGCAAAAAATCAAGATTATACGTTGACGGAGTTGACGAGGGAGTAGATAGGAAGAAGAGTACCACCAACGACGACGCCGATAAGGCCGGCCATGACAACCATGAGAATTGGCTCAATCATAGTGGAGATATTGGCGATTTGTTCGTCGAGCTCGTTTTCGTAAACCTGGGCGGCTTTACCAAGCATTTCGTCGATTTTACCAGATTCCTCACCGATGCTCGCCATTTGAGGGACGAGTGGAAGCATATATTCCCTGTCCTTTAAGGCTTCGGAGAGAGGTTTACCTCCTTTGATGATATCGAGAGACTTATTGTATTCTTCTTCGACGACAACGTTGTTGACGGCCTCGATGGAAATTCTAACCGAATCGAGCATTGGTACACCAGTGGCAAGCATCATTTCGCAAGTACGAGCAAAACGTGAAACATAGAGCTTTTTGAATAGCCCACCAAAGATTGGGACGGTGAGCTTGAAGGTATCCATGGCCTTGCGACCAAAAGCGGTGTGCTTGACAGAATAATACATACCACCACAAATACCAACAACAATGGCGAGTACTAGCCACCAGAACGTAGCAAAGAAATTAGTGATATTGACGAGAATTTTGGTAAGGTCGGGGAGTTCTTGGCGCATGTCTTCATAAAGATTTTCGACTTGTGGAACAACAGCGATCATCATGAAGGCAAGCACGGCGATAATAACGACAAGAATAATTGCTGGATAAACAAGGGCGCCACGAATTTTACTCATCATGGCGGCGTCTTTTTCTTCTTGATCGGCGAGACGTTTTAAGGCGATATCGAGCGTACCGGAAGTTTCGCCAGCTTGAATTAGCGCAAGATAAACACCATTAAAGACGGCAGGGTGATTGGAAAAAGCCTCGTAAAGACTTTTGCCGGATTCGACATTGGCAAGGATTTCCTCGACAATTGATTTCATACTTTTGTTTTGAGTTTGCTCAACAACAGTACGAAGGCTGGAGGCTAATGGTAGGCCAGCGCCGATAAGAGTAGCCATCTGGCGTGTAAAGGTGATGCGATCTTTGGTGGTGATACGACTACCTTTGGAAAAAATGCTGGCACCTTGCTCGGTGAGACTTTCGGGGATATAGCCTTGATTGATGAGAAGGCTACCGGCGATTTGCTCGGTTTCGGCTTGGATGTTGCCTCTGATTTGCTTACCGGTTTCTTTGTCTCTGGCTTTGTAATTAAAACGCTTCATATTAACCCTTTACTAAACGATTTAATTCGTTAATATCTACGGCATATTCACGAGCAGAGTCGTAGGTAATCACACCAGTTTGGACAAGCTTGGCTAATGTTCTATCCATAGTTTGCATACCTTGGTCGGCGCCGGTTTGGATAGCAGTGTCGATTTGATGGGTTTTACCATCACGAATAAGTGAACGGATGGCAGAATTGGCTACCATGATTTCAGCTGCAACGACACGCCCGCCACCAATAGCAGGAACAAGACGCTGGGCACAGACTGCCATTAACATATTTGAAAGCTGAGAACGAACTTGAGGCTGTTGGTAGGACGGAAAGACGTCGATCATACGGTCGATAGACTGGGCGGCGGAGTTGGTGTGAAGGGTGGCATAGACAAGATGGCCGGTTTCGGCAATGGTGATGGCAGCTTGGATGGTTTCGAGATCGCGCATCTCACCGATAAGGACAACGTCGGGATCTTCACGTAAAGCCGAGCGAAGTGCGGCGGCAAAGCTAAAAGTATCATAATGAACTTCACGCTGAGCGATAACCGAACGAATAGAGCGGTGTGTAAATTCGATTGGATCTTCGATTGTAATAATGTGAACGGATTTTTCGCGGTTGATTTTGTCGATGAGAGCGGCGAGCGTGGTGGATTTGCCAGAGCCAGTAGGGCCAGTAACAAGAACTAGACCACGTGGAAAGTCAGAAAAAGTTTCGACGATGGCTGGCATGCCAAGATCGTTGATGCCACGAATTTGATTAGGGATTAAACGAAAGGCGGCGGCAAGTTTGCCACGTTCGTGAAAAGCATTAACACGAAAACGAGCAATATCGCCAAAAGCAAAGGAATAGTCAAACTCTTTATCTTTGATGAGGATTTTTTGTTGATCTTCATCTAAGGTGGCGAAGATAAGTTCGCGCACGATATCTTCATTTAATGGGGTGCCACCACTAATCGGGACCAGTGAACCATCGACACGAATAATGGGTGGAAGGCCATACTGAATATGCATATCTGAAGCATTACGACGAATACACTCTTCGAGTAGATTTTCAATTTTTGGTTTAGACTGCCCACTGTTTTCCATAATATCATTTTACCATAAGTGTTACGATAAGTCACTCGCAACGCGGTTTACCTCCTCTATTGATGTAATGCCCGAAAGGACTTTTAGAATACCATCTTGGCGCATAGTGATAGTTCCCTTTGAACGAGCCAAGCGCATGATTTCATTAGCAGTGGAATGGCTGATGATGGTTTTTTGGATGTCTTCGTCTACTTCGATAGTCTCGTAAAGACCAGCACGGCCTTTGTAACCACCTGGAGTTTCTTTGGTATCCATACCTCTGGCAAGCATATAGTAATCGTCGTTTTTAACGGGAAGGCCCGAATACCCTAAATCTTCGCTAATTTTAGCAACGGATTCTTTGTCTTTGGGAAGAATGTCGCCAACGATAGAATTGATGCCTTTGGTTTCGACTTCGGAAGATTTATAAGTTTCGCGTTTTTCGGTAATACGACGGACCAAACGCTGACCAATAACTACGTTTAGAGTAGAGGCGAGAAGAAATGGCTCGATACCCATATCGAGGAGACGTGGCAAAATACCAGCAGCGGAGTTGGTGTGAAGAGTACTAAATACAAGGTGGCCAGTAAGTGCTGCCTGAACTGCAAGCTGGGCAGTTTCGGAGTCACGAATCTCCCCCACCATTACTACGTCAGGGTCTTGACGAAGAATTGAACGAAGCCCGGAGGCAAACGTAAGGCCAGCATCGACATTAACCTGAATTTGGTTAATGCCGTCCATTTTATACTCGACCGGATCCTCTAGAGTGACGATGTTGATTTCTTCGGATTTAATTTCTTGGATAAGTGCATAGAGGGTAGTAGACTTACCAGAACCGGTAGGCCCAGAAGTTAGAATCATGCCATTGGGCTTTCTGATGCCATTTAAGACGGCTCGCAAAGCACGGCCACTCATACCCATTTTTTCGATTTCCATGCTGACGCCGGTTTTGTCGAGAAGACGAATAACAACCTGCTCACCCCAAGTGACTGGAGAAATCGCAATACGAAGGTCGATTTCTTGATCGTCGACAAGAACGGCGAATTGACCGTCTTGCGGGATACGGTGCTCATCGATTTTGAGGTTGGAGAGAATTTTGATACGTGAAACAAGAGCAGGAGCAACGGTTTTGGGTAAATCCATAATTTTGCGAAGAACGCCGTCGATACGACAACGAATGATAAGAGAATTTTCGAGTGGCTCGATATGAATATCGGAGGCTTTGGTTTTGGCGGCGTAACTCAAAATTGTAGTAAGAGCCTTGGAAATCGGCGAGTCTTGAACGATAGTTTTGACGTTGGAACGTTGCTCTTCTTGGATGGCGGCCTCTTCGCCAGTTTCTTCGACGGCTTCTTTAACGCCAGAAAGATCACCGTGGTATTTGTCGAGAACTTCACGAATTCCACGTTCGCTGGTCATTAAAACACGAATAGGCTGGTTGATTAAATTCGAAATGTAGTCGATGGCTTGAACGTTGGTGACATCCATCATGGCGACATTTAAAATACCGTCTTTTTCACCAAGTGGAATAGCAAGAACACGAGAGATGGCTTCGCTAGGGATTTTGCCAAGAATGTCTTGATCGATGTTGATATTTTTTAACTCGATATAAGGCACGCCAATAATGGCTGCAGTGGCACGAGCAACCATGTCGTTGTTGACGGCTTGACGATTTAGAAGCTCAGTAAGAACGGAAGCGTTAGGATCAAGCTCGTTACTAATAGAAGAGACTAAGTTACCGTCGGCCAAGCCTTCGGCAACCAGAAGGTTGATGATTTTTTCTTCTGCTTCTTTAGTAAGAAGAGCCATTTAATTCTCCTGAGTTTCTTCTGGCCCCTCGGTGGGCTCTGCTTCTTCTTCGGTAAGAACTTCGACGCATTCACCACTTTCGTTGTATTCAACACAAGAACCAATATAGACTTCGACGGTAGGGTTGAGTGCACGATAATTAAAGACTTCTGGGCTAGGTTCTTCTAGGGTAGTACTAACATCTGCATCTACGGTTTTATACGAAAAATCTTCGATGCTACCAGTTAATAAATTGGTAACGAAAAAGGCGATTACAAACCCTGCGATGGCGGCAATGATAGCAGTAGCTAAATCAGTTTTCATTCTTTTGCTTCCTCCTCTGCTTTGATAGTTTTGTTAACTTCGGTGATGAATGATTCGTCACGATAGAAGGCTGTGGCTTGGGCACGGAAAGAAATTGAAGTGTCTCCAGTCCAGCTGAGAGTGGCGGTGATGATGTTGAATTCACGAATTGAGCGTTCGATATTAGAAAGAAGGATGGCAGTATCTCCGGTAGTAGCGTCGTCGAGGGTGAAATTAACAACAACAGCGTTGAGCCCCGTACCGAGATCGGAAGCCGAGACAATGCCACTAGGGCTTAAGGACTCTGGCTCGCGACCAGAAATTAAGAATAGCTTATTGAGGCTAGCGAGCATGGCTTCTTCGTTTTTGAAAGCAGGCAGAGCATCTGGAATAACCCGAAGTGCAGAGCAGTTTTTGATTAGCTGACTGGCGGCGACTAGCTCTTCGGCGCCTTTGGCTTGGTTGTAATTTTCGTTTAGCTCTTCATAAGTGTAATTTTTTTCGGTTTCAGGATTAATACAGCTTGAAGTAGCATCTTTTGGTACAGAACTTAAGGCTTCGTTGGCGGCGAGTCTCTCTAGAATGTTGGCGCGAAGCGTATCGGGAATTTCGGAAATTTCGATGCTATCTGGCTCGCAAGCTTTTAGCTCTTCATTGGAATAGGCTTTGGCGCGAGATTTTTTACAAACACCGATTGATTTAATGACTTCTGAATAGGCGTCGATGGCTTGATCTTCGGCCATGATGACTTCGGTGTTGAAAGAAATCTGTTTGATGAAATGCGAAACAAGCGAAACGGCAACGCCGAGAAAGACTGAGGCACCAAATACAGCAAATAGCATGTATTGTTGGGCTTCAGAAATTTTAGCTCTTTTTCCGATGGCAATTTCTTTTGGCATATTAATTACTCCCTCCGTTACAGGCAGTGTCGCCTTCTTGACAATCTTTTGCACGCTCGCCGAAGATGGATTGAAGCTGGACGTAAGAATCAGTAACGTTGCGACGCTTAGAAGGAGCAACCGCGATTAGGTGTGCGTTATTGAAATCATAAACTTCGGGTGCCAAAGTAAGTGAAGCGGAGAAGCGCAATACTAATTGTTCGGAAGCGTCGCGACCGTTTGAAGATTCGAGAATTTGGATACGGTCGTCGTCGGTGTCGCCAAGAACGAGATTGCAACTATTGGTGGTGTCGTCGATTTTGGTGACGACTTTGTTTTTGATAACGATGTTGTATTTAATACATTTGCTTTCGAAATGAGCAACATTGCTAATTTCGCCGTTTTCGTTCATATAAGGATCGGTGACTTTGGGATTTACCTTGTACCAACTGGCTTGAGGAGTGCGCCAAACACGAACAACTTTGGTGCCTTCATAATCTTCGAGATCATAGCCGGCGATGGAGGTTAGGTTTTCGGTGTTGTTGTTGGTGGTGGTATTGTTGATATTCTCTTCTTGACTGTTTTGAGTGTTTTGAGCGTCGTCTTTATTGTCTTTATTGTCTTTATTGTCGTCTTTTGAAGGAGTTTTAAGCTCTTCTTCGCTAAAATTATTGCAACCTTCAGCAAAGATAGTCCAATAAGCATACATACCCTTGGATTCGGGATCGAGGAAGTAGACACCGGATGGATCTTTTTCGATCATACAATAGGCTGGAATAGTGTTGCCGTCTTTGTCGACATAGTTGCCGTAATCATAGCGCATGTAGGCCATACTCTTTTTGAAGGAATCGAGAACGTTGTAATCAATATAGGGAGCTTGGCCGGCGTTGGCTTGCGCATCGAAAGTGTAAACGGGAGCGTCTTCTTCTAGGCTAATTTTTAATTCAGAGATTTGGATGGTGTCAGGACCAGTGGGGATGAGGGCCGAGAGAATGTTGAAAGTTCTAGAAGTGAGAGTTTTGTTTTCGGTGATAGAAGCAATGTTGCCAACTTGATCTTTGATGGTGAGAAATTCGTTTAGGTCACTGTAGGAATTGAGCTTGGAGGAGAGATTTTGGAGAAGTTCGGTTTTGCCGTTGATGGCGATTGATTGACCACCAACGATAACGCCAAAAATAAAGGTTACTGCTACGGAAGCTGAGGCTATAATTATACAAAGGAAAAAGATAAAGTTGCGTAACTTTAAGGTTTTAATCATCTCGTTTTTGATATCAGGAACGAGGTTAATTTCGCGAGCCATTAATCATTACTCCTTTCTGATAAACCGATAGCGACGGCAAATTCGCTGGCGACATTCATGAGAGCCTGCTGTTGCTCTGGGGTGGTTTGGACGAGTTGCCAAGGATTACCCTTCATAGTGGGAACGTTGGTTTTAGCTTCAATATATTCGGCGAAAAGTGGAATCATACCGGCATAACCAGAAAGAATAATACCACCAACTTTGCCACCCAGATATTTGGTTTGGAAGAAACGGACGGATTTAGCAAGCTCAGAAGCGAAATTATCGAGATGAGTGTTTAAAATTTTGAAGACTTGGCCTTCGACTTGGTCTTCGGCAAGACCGAATTTAAGGATAAATTGACGGGCTTGATCTTCGCGAACATTGAGACCGCTAGAAACTGCTTTGACTAAAGTACCGAAGCCACCTGGAATTGAACGTACGAGGCGTGGCTGGTTTTTGTAGACAATGACTAGATCGGTAGATTTTTCACCAAAATCAACAATGAGGGTGGCGTCGATAGCGCCCGGAACGGCCAAAGAGCGAGCCATGGCTAAAGGCTCTGGTTCCATAGCGATAACGTTAAGTCCGGTTTTTTCAATCATCTCGAGCATAGATTCGGCGTAATCTTTGGCGACAGAACTAACAAGGACTTCGGTCTTGGCTGGATCATTGGGGCTAGGCCCGAGAATAACGTAGTCGGCCTTAGCATCGCTCATTGCCATTGGAACGTATTTATCGATTTCGTATTTAAAGGATTTGCTTAGTTCTTTTTCGGGAAGAGTGTCGGTTTCGACAATAGAAGTAAAAGTCTTCCCGGCTGGAAGCCCAACGGCGATATTTTTGGATTTGACGCCAGCTTGATTGACGGCGCCCATAATTGCTTCGCCGAGGCGTTTTTTGCCGAGATCTGAAGAATCTTGAGTTAGTTTTTGGTCGATGGGAACATAAGCGTATTTTTGAAGGGTCCAACCGTGACTGGCATTACCAGAAAGTTGAACGATGCGCATAGAATTCGTTCCAATGTCTAACGAGAAAAAGTCGCCCACGCCATGTAATAAGTCCATGTTTTTATTATAAGCTTAAACTTTTTATTTTGCAAGTCTTAAATAATAAAATCTTTCTTGATTGCCGTTTTTGCCTTTTAAATCGTTGTCGCGTTTATTGATAATGATGAAGTTATTTTGTTTTAACCAATACTCAAAGTTTTTAATAATTTGACGGCGAATTTTTTCGTTTTTGATAATACCGTTTATTTTTTCTTCGGGTTTGGCTTCGAATTGAGGTTTTAACATAACGAGAAATTCGGTATTTTTTAAAAAACTAAAATGTTTTAAAATTGGTTTTAAACTTAAAAATGAAACGTCAGCCAAAATAACATCTATTTTATCTTCCAGTTTAAAATCAAAGATGTCGGTTTTTTCGTGGAGTTTGATTCTTGGATCGAATCTTAAGGGTTTTAGCATTTGGTTGGTTCCCTTTTCAACGGCAATGACTTTTTTGGCGCCATGTTCTAGAGCGTACGCTGTAAAGCCACCGGTTGAAGAGCCGATGTCGAGAACCGTTTTATTGCGAAAATCAAAATTAAAGGCCTTAGCAGCGCCTTTAATTTTATTATATCCCCTACTTTTTACGTTCGCGGTAGGCATAGGTCGTTGTATCGACAGAAACGATGTCGCCTTCTTTGATAAACGCAGGTACCTTGATGACAACACCGGTCTCTAAGGTGGCGTCTTTCATGACCGAGCTGGTGGTGTCGCCTTTGACGGCATTTTCGGTGTAGGTTACGGCTAGCCAGAGATTATTTGGAAGAACGAGGTTGATGGGATTTCCGTTGTAAAATTGGATTTCCATCTCGTCACCTTCTTTCATAAAATCTTTTGATTCGCCGACCATGTCGGAGGCGAGCTCGTATTGTTCAAAAGATTCTGGGTCCATAAAGTAAAACTTTTCGTCATCTTTATAGAGATATTGAACTTTTTTTGTGGTAACTTCCGCAGGCTCGATTTTTTCTTGACCTTTGAAAGTTTTGGGGAGGAGGGCGCCAGTGATAAGGTTTTTGACTTTAACGTTAACAATAGAGCCACCCCGGCCCATGACTTTTTGGGAATACTCGACTACCTTATACGGCGCACCGTCTAAGGTAATCAAAGTATTTTTCTTTAAATCTGTTGGTCCGTACATTTTAACTCCTTAACTCGCTACAAATGGCAAAAGGGCTAAATGACGAGCACGTTTGATGGCAACAGCGAGCTGGCGCTGTTGTTTTGCCGAGAGGCCAGTTTTGGACATCGGCTCGATGCGGCCGTAACTATCGACATAGCGTTGTAAAGTTTTAACATCGCGGTAATCGAAATAAAGGTTAGGATCGCTTTTTAATTTTTTCATAATTGGGTTCTCCTTCGTTATAAATTGTTAGAGGTGAGGCTTAAAATGGCACCTCGCTTAAATCAATCTCGCCTTCTGGGATGCTGTCTGGAACATCGACAGGCTCTTCGGATGTGCTCGGGCTATTCGAGCCACCGTCGGAACGAGCGGCGCCAGTAAAGTTGAAATCTTCGACGACGATTTCGACGCGAGAGCGTTTGACGCCATCTTTGTTTTCGTAACTGCGTTGATCAAGACGACCAGAAACAAGGACGCCAGTTCCCTTTTTTGCATATTGATTAATCATCTCGCCAAGTTTGCCCCAAGCGGAACAATCAATAAAAGAAACATCTTCCTTTTGTTCTCCGTTTGAGTCGCGATAAACGCGGTTGACGGCAACCGAAAAACTACAGACGCTGGCACCGTTTGGCGTAGTGCGAAGTTCTGGATCGCGAGTTAAATTACCGGTAATGATTGCTTTACTAAATCCGCGCATGATTATTCTCCTTTTTCTGCGTTAGTGGTTTTTTCTTCGGTTTTGTCTTCTTTGTCGGCTGTTTTTTTAGCCGCTTCTTCGCGACGTGGATCGGCGTGAACAAGCATATACCGAAGAACTTCGTCAGTAATGTTAAGAGTGGACGAAATTTTCTTTGGTGCTTCGGAAGGAAGCGCGACCGTAACATAGTAGTAAACGGCGAATTCTTGACCTTTTATTTTATAGCAGAGGCGTTTTTTGCCGTCGACCTCTTCTTTTACTATTTTCCCACCGTTCGCTGTGATAAGTTTTTTGACCTTATCGAGAGCTGGATCTAAATTCATCTCTAAATCAGGATGAAATAGAACCGAGAGTTCGTATTCTTTCATAGAAAACTCCTTTGGTTAAAGCAAACACCGCGCGCATTGGCTTGTTTGCTGAGCTGATATTGTATATATATTATAGCATAGATATAAGAGAAATAAAAGTAGTTTTTTAGATGCCCGCTAGATTATCAAACTCTTCCATAGAGGAGATGAGGAGGTCGCGAGGTTTGTTGCCGTTTTGGGGGCCGATGACACCGATATCTTCAAACCAAATTGCGAGACCAGAAACGAAACCGTGGCCTTTGCCAAGATAAGTTTGCAACATAGCAGTAGAGAATTTGCCTTTGTTTAAGGAGATTTCGACGGCTTTTCGAACGATTGGGTCGTTTGGATCGAAACGACGGCCGAGATCGCCCATGTCGCCACCACCCGACAAGCCTTTAATGGCAACTTGCTGGGAAATAACTTCATCGTTGTATTCGGGGGTGCGTTGTTCTCGAAGGAAGTCGGTAATTTTGTAAATGTCTTTATCGGAAGTCCAAGCACCTTGAATGCGTTCGAGGCCTTCGGTTGATTCTTCGGTCGAAAGTAACATGTCACCACGACCAACGAGCTTTTCGGCGCCATTTTCGTCGAGCATGATGCGTGAGTCCATCGAATTGAGAACGCGGAAACAAATTCGGGACGGGACGTTTGATTTAATGAGACCGGTGATAACTTTGACGATTGGTCGCTGAGTTGCGAGAACGAGGTGCATACCAGCGGCACGACCGAGCTGGGCGAGCTGAACGATTGAAGGCTCGAGTTCTTTACCGGCTTGCATCATGATTTGGGCCATTTCGTCAATAACAACAACGATATAAGGCATTTTTTCGCCAGATTTTTCGCCATCAACATTGTTATTTTCTTCGATCATTTTTTCGTTATATTCGGCGATATTTTTTACCCGTGCTTCCTTGAAAGTTGTAAAACGACGGTTCATTTCGCCGACTGCCCATTTTAAGGCGGAGACGGCTTTGGTTTCGTCATTGATGACGGGGGTTAATAGATGCGGAATGTCGGTGTAGGCTTCCATTTCGACCTTTTTGATGTCAATAACGATGAGACGGAGATCAGCGGGAGAATGATTAAAGAGAAGAGAGATGAGAATAGTATTCATCATGACAGACTTACCAGAACCAGTCGTACCGGCGATGAGTAAGTGCCTCATTCGGGCGAGGTCGCCAATGATGGCTTTGCCGGACATATTTTTACCAATGGCAAATTTAAGTGGGCCGTCGTCTTTTTTCCATTCGGGACTTTCGATCATGCCACGAAGGCCAACGGATGCGGATTTAACATTTGGAACTTCGACACCGATGAGTTGAGTGCCCGGAATAGGAGCTTCGATGCGAATTGTTTTTGCGGCGAGATTATAAGCAAGCTCTTTGTCACGAGCGGAAATTTTGCTCAAGTTGATGCCAGCAGGGGCACGCATGGTGTATTGAGTGATAGATGGGCCGACGTTTGCGCCTTCCATTTCGACGTCAATACCAAATTCAGCGAGAGTTGACTTTATGATATAAGCATTTTGTTGGATGTTGCCAGCGTCGGCGGGAGTTTGTTTCTTTTCGAGGAGGTCGAGGCTCGGCATTTTCCAATCTGGATCAGAAATTGCAACGAGAGCTTTTTCTTCTTTGACTGGTTCGGCTTTTTCGGCGACTCTTCTTAGGTGTTTTTCTTTACCGGGTTTTTCGAGCTTCATGGTTTCGGTTGATCCAAGACCAGAATTGACTTTAATATCAAGCTCGCCGAGTTTGTTGCCTTTTGTAGATTTTTCGTGTTCTTTATTTTTATTGGCTTTGACTAAATTTTTTGTTCCTTTAAAGAAAGTGAGAGGGGAGAGTTGAACGATGAAAAGGAAGGTGATAAAAATGAGAACAAGGTAAATAAAAATAACGACGGTTTGGTCGAGGACATTTGTTGCGAGTTTGTTTAGATATTCGCCGAGAAGGCCACCTTGTTGCCAAATTGCGGCGATGCCAGAAAGCCAAACAATCATGAGAAGGCTGGCAAAATAAACGGGAATAGCAACGCGGTTGTCGTCGGAACGAAAGATGCGAACGGCAAGGTAAACCAGAAGCATAGGAATAAAATAAGTTGCGAAGCCAATACCCTGGAACATATATTTATGGATTTCGTTTAGGATGTCGCCACCGGCACCGAACCAAGTAATAACAAAAAAAAGCGAAAGAGCCATCATTAAAACGGCGATGATTTGACGCCAAAAACCACCAGGAAGCTCGTGTTCGACAGGAGCCTCTTTTTTTATGGGTTTTCGCGTTGGTTTGCGTGTTGATTTTCGCTTTTTAGTAGCCATATTCTTATTATAGCACACTTTTTAAGAAAACACAAGCAATTTTCGGAGTGAATAAAGCGTGGTATGATGAAGGTAGTTTCCTGTTTTTAAAAAGGGGGTGAAGAGATGGTTTGGGAAAGCAGGGAAAGTACTGAAAAAAACCAAGTATTCAAGGCGATAAATCTAGCGCCGAGGCCACTGGGAATTGTGTTGTTTGGAGTGGAGGGCACATTAAAACACAAGATTCAGTTGATGTGCTGGCGAGAGATTAAAAAATTGGTCGACGGGAGTAGTTACTGCGAGAGCTTGCTGAATTTAGAGAAGGCTTATCGAGCGGTAAAAACGAGAAAAAATGTGATAGTGGTAATGCCCGAACATGCTTCGGTATGGGAAAGATACCGACAAGACGTAGTAAGAGCGTTGCAATTATTAGGAGTGCGAGAAGTAATTGGGATTTTCGCGAAAAGAGCGCTAATTACGAAACCTCCGGAATGTAATGAGGCATGGGCAATTGAAGTAAATAATTTAATTCGGGCACTCGAAATGAAACCACCGGCGACATGCGAATTTGATCAACTTTTAATCGTAAGTGATACTTGGTAAAAGCCCTGGGTTCTAGGGCTTTTTTACTTTCTGATTTTATGGTAGAATGTTAAAAGATTAGGCCGTCGCCAAGTGGTAAGGCACTGGGTTTTGG
>JAFWHT010000021.1 GCA_017511965.1 Candidatus Saccharimonadota bacterium | reverse complement strand
TTGCGATTTTTTCTGCAATCGCTGGTCGGCCCTTAATTAATTCATCAAGTTCTTTTTCTAATTCTTTTTTGCCATCGGCAGTTAAGCTAATACTTTTCTTTATCATAATAACTTCCACTTTAAGTCTGTATAAGTTTACTCTAAATTAGCAAGTTCGTCAAGCCTAATTTTTTGTGTCTCACCAGTTTCGCGCTTAGTTACTTCTACTACGCCTTCGGCCAAAGTTTTATCCGAAATTACTACTCTATAAGGTATCCCAATCAACTCCGCATCTGCAAATTTTTCGCCTACGCGCAAATCGCGGTCGTCGTAAAACACTTCGTCAGTGTGTGCCTCGTAAAACTTTTCTGCCTCGGCTATACCTTTTTCGCCAATGCCAATAAGATGATACTTAAATGGCGCCACTGTTTTTGGCCAGACCAATCCCTTTTCGTCTGCAAATTTTTCTGCAATTACCCCCATCAATCTAGAAATCCCAATCCCATAGCAACCCATATAAACCGTTTGCGCCGAATTATCTTCGGTTACAAACTTCAGCCCCAACGGCTCGGAGTATTTAAATTTTAACTTAAAAATGTTTGCCACTTCTGCCGCCGTCGTCTCCGACAATTCCTCGCGCGACACTTTCAAGTCTGCCAAAACTTCTGGTTCCAAAACTTCTTTATTTAGCACTACCGATTTGTCCGCATTGTAATATACGGTATCTTCACCCACCGGCAAAAAAGTTTGAAACTCGTGTGAGTATTTTGAAAAAATTCCACCACTGGCAAAAGTCTCGTAGGTTGAGTCCCCTAGTCCCACACGTTCAAAAATTCGCTTGTAAGCTTCTTCTACCTCTGCATAAAACCGATCCAAATCTTCTTCCGAGGTATGAAAACTATATAAATCCTTCATCAAAAATTCGCGTCCACGTAAAATCCCCGACTTTGCTCTAAGCTCGTTTCTAAATTTTGTCTGAAATTGATATACGTATAACGGCAAATCTTTATAGCTCGTGATATAAGGCTTCATCATTTCGATAACCGGCTCTTCGTGCGTTGGTGCAAGACCTAATTCTCCACCTGCCGACAATTCCGTTTTAAACCAAATATCTACTTCTTGATTAGAGAATCTACCGGTTTTTTCCCAAGGTTCCGGATTTTGCAACGTCGAGAGCAAAACTTCTTCACAGCCAATCGCATTTAATTCTTCGCGCACAATCCCCTTAATTTTTTCAATCACCAAAAGCCCTAGTGGCAAGAAATCATAAACCCCCGCCATTTCCTTATGAATATACCCCGCGCGTGTTAATAGCGCCCCATTTTTCGCCGTTTCATCTTTCGGCGCCTCCCTTAAAGTCTTAATAAAAGTTTTCGAAAATCTCATGTGTCTATTATATCACACTGTGAGACCGTTCATTGATTAGGCTTGCTTCTTTAAATCCATCATAAAAGTTTTCCGAAATCTTTGGATGACCGATTTTATTTGCCGCCGCCACGACTTCCGAAATATCGTCTGTCATTTTAAAAATTTTCGTATCTGCTTCTGCAACTAGCCCGAGCTCAACCATCTTCCGAATTACCTTTTCAAAATTCTTCCAATAATCCACTCCAATTAAAAACATTGGCATTTTCGGCATTTTATTTTCCTGCATTAAACATAAAATCTCACCAATTTCGTCCATCGTTCCAAACCCGCCCGGAAAAAAGACAAATACTTTCGCCGCCATCGCCAGCGAAACTTTCCTAGCAAAAAAGTATTCAAATGTAATTGAATCCGTCAAATATGGATTTGGGTGCTGTTCGTGTCTTAAGGTGATATTTAGCCCAATTGAGCGCCCGCCAATCTCGTAGGCGCCGTGGTTTGCTGCTTCCATAATTCCTGGCCCACCACCAGTAATCACTGCGTGACCATTTTTGGCTAATTCCCCACCTAGCTCGTAGGCCATTTGACAGTATTTATGTTCTTGTGGCAATCTTGCCGAACCAAAAATCGTTACTCCTTGTGGAAATGATCGAATAATTTGCAACCCCATCGTCAAATCTTTAGCGTAGGCGTTGGCCCGTTCAAGGTCTTCGATAGATAATTTTTTTAGTAATTCTGCGTCAGCATTAAACATTTTTTTCCTTTCTATAATTTTCTATAATTTCTGTATCGGCATCGGATGTAATTTTTCCGTACCGGTCAAAACCCCGCGATTCGCACCCAGCATCGCTACCACTGAAGTTGAGTTTGCCGAGGCAAACATTAGTGAGCTACGAAAACTTTTACCCTCTGCATAGTGTGCTAAAAATCCCGCACCAAATGCATCTCCTGCGCCGGTGGCATCTTTGGGTTTTATGTCTTCATATAGCCCAAATCGGTAAGTCTCCTCGCCATCCGTGGCGATTCCTCCCATCGGACCATCAGTGATAATCGTTACTTTAGTATAATTCTGTAAATGATATAGCAATTCTGCCAAAGTTACACCTGTTACAATTTCCGCCGCTTCCGATTTGTTCAAAATCAAAACATCCACATATTTTAATAGCCTCAGCAATTCTTTAGGCTTGGCCAGTTCTTTTACTCCGGGATTAAACATCACCCGTACCTTTAGCTCGCGCGCTTTTTTAAAAAATCTCTCCAAAGCCTCTAAATCCCCTCTTAGAGTTGATACATATAGCCAATCTGGCGAAATCAATTCCAAATCTTTTTCTGAGATATTGCCAAATTGTTCGCTAGTCCCGCGATAGGTTAAAATTGTTCGCTCGCCACTTCTCGAATCTAATAAAATCACCGAAGTACCCGTTGACTTTCGCGTGATAAAATTAATGTAGCTATTATCTACGCCCTCATTGTCTAGTTTGCGAATAATCAAAGAGCCCGCCTCGTCGCGTGCAAGATTAGCCAGCAAAATAGCCTCATGTCCGTGTCTTGCAAACGTAATTGACGAATTTACTCCTGCCCCACCCACTTCGTATGAAATGCGATCAATATCTACCTTATGCCCCACCAAGACTTTGCCAAAAATTGCATTTTCGCCAATTCGTGTCGGTTCCAAATCATCACGGTCTACCAAATAAATATCTTGCAAAGCCGAGCCCAAAGACACGATTCGCGCCATTATAGTACCACCCCAGGCTTGTCGATTTCTGCTACTAATGCCGCAAATGCTTCGGCTGGATTTTCACTTTTCATGATTGCCGAGCCTACATTGATAACATCCAAATCGGCGTGCGCCAAAGCTCGTACATTACTCATGTTTGCCCCACCGTCCCAGCCGATTTCTACTTCTGGCTTCATTCCACGCACCAGCGAGATTTTTTCCATTTGCATCATATCGGCCTGGCTACCTTGCACACCAACTTGCCCCGCAAAAATCATTACGTGGTCAGCCGCATCGATGTAGTGCTTAACATAGCCCGGGAACGTTGACGGCAACAGTGCCACGCCTACTTTGATACCCGCTTCTTTTAATACTTGAAAACTCGGCATCAAATCTTCGCCTGCTTCTGCATGCAAAATACAAAGCGACGGATTTAATTTCAAAATTGTGTCTAGATGCTCGGATGGTTTTGACGCCATCAAATGCAAATCCGCCGTCCAGTTGTTTGGCCACCAAACATTAGTTACGTCTAATGTTACTGTTGGCGTAAAAATCCCGTCGGTAACATCAATTTGCACCCGCCTTGTAAATGCGTTAACCGTCTCTACTTGATTGCGAAAATCTTGCTTGTTGTCGGTCAAAATTGCCGGCACGATTGAAACTGTTCTAATCATAATCTCCCCTTTCATCCATACGATTAATTCGACGCACCCTGCGCTCTAACGGCTCAAACTTAGTTTCGAGAAAAGTCGTAGCGATTTTTTTCATTGTAGGCAAATCGACTCGTTCTGCCGACAAGCACAAAATGTTTGCGTCGTCGTGTTGGCTAGCCGACACTGCCGCTTCTACCGAGTCGCACAAAGTCGCGCGGATGCCATTAAAGCGATTTGCCTGAATGGTCATTCCGTGCCCAGAGCCACAAATCAAAATACCTTTAGCTCCACCTAATTCTCGCCTCACCGACCGTGCTACTGCAATTGCCGGATCATTAAAATCGTCGCCTTCATGATAACTATAAGCCCCCACGTCCGTTACGTTGTATTTTTTGTCCACCAAAAATTTCACTAGTTCGTTTTTTCTTTCCAACCCTTTGTAATCTGCGCCGATATAGATATCCATTACTTCTCCTTTCCAAAATCAACCGCCAGCTCTACTAGTCGGTTCGAATATCCCCACTCGTTATCATACCAAGCCACCACTTTTACCATGTTACCAGCCACCACATCTAGGAGTGGCAAATCCACAATACAAGAATGTGGGTCACCGATAAAATCTGTCGAAACCAATTCTTCTTCCGTTACGCCAATAATTCCCTCAAAATAAGGTTCGCGTGCAATTTTTTTAAAGAAATTCGTTAGCTCTTCTTTGGTGGTGTTTCGTTTCAAAACTGCCGTAATGTCTGACAATGATACTACCGGCGTTGGTACTCTAATTGAAATCCCGTTAAACTTGCCAGTTAATTTTGGTATGGTTAAACCCGTCGCTTTAGCCGCACCAGTTGTGGTTGGTACGATATTTTCTGCCGCACTACGTGCTTCGCGCAAATCCTTGGCTGGCGCATCCAAAATCCTTTGCGATCCAGTATATGAATGAATCGTCGTCATCATCGCCTTGTCGATACCAAATTCATCTTCTAAGGCCTTCATAATCGGGGCAATACAGTTTGTTGTGCAAGATGCGTTCGAAAGAATTTTATCACCTTCTGCTACTGCGTCTTCGTTTACGCCAATTACTACCGTTTTGGCACCTTCGCCTTTTGCCGGTGCCGAAATTACAACTCTCTTTGCGCCCGCATCCAAGTGTGCCTTAGCATCTTTTGGATTAGTGAAAAATCCCGTAGATTCAATTACTACATCCACGCCAAGTTTTTTCCATGGTAATTTTGCTGGATCTTTTTCGGCATACACCGGAATTTCACGCGTGTTAATAATTAAACTATTTTCCCCCGCTGTCACTTTTTTGTCGTATGCACCATAAGACGAATCGTGCTTCAAAAGATGTGCCAAAGTTTTTGCATCCGCAATATCGTTGATTGCAACAACTTGAACGTCTCGCCGATCTAATAATATCTTTAGCGCATTGCGTCCGATTCTACCGAACCCATTAATCGCCACTTTTACCATTTTTTACCTCCTAAAAAATATACTTATGCTAATTATAGCATAAGTATATTTAAATTTGTAGTTTTTTAGCGAGCAAAATGAGCAAATGCTCGGTTTGCCTCGGCCATGCGATGCGTGTCTTCCTTCTTTTTAAAGGCCGCACCAGTCTCGTTAACTGCATCAATGATTTCTGCCTCAAGACGTTTTGCATAAGGCATACCACTGCGCGCTCGTGCCGACTGCACTAACCACGAAAAAGCAAAATGCATTTGCCGATGTCCTGCAATTGGAAACGGAATTTGGTAATTAGCCCCACCAACTCGGCGCGATTTTACTTCAAAATCTGGCGCAACATTAGCAATCGCCTTTTCCAATACTTCTACTGGATTTTCTGATTTTAGCTTTTTGGCAGCGCCCTCAATCGCAGAATAAACTGCTCGTTCGGCAACTTGCTTTTTGCCATTTAGCATCGACTTGTTAATTAATCGCTGTACCATAATGGATTGGTATTTGCGATCTGGATTAACTTTTCGAACTAACGATTTAGTAGTTTTACGTGGCATAATTACTTACCCTCCTTCTTGGCGCCGTATTTAGAGCGCCCCTGCTTGCGACCTTGTACACCTTGAAGGTCCAAAGTCCCACGCACGATATGATAACGTACACCAGGAAGATCCGGTACCCGTCCACCTCGCACTAATACTACTGCGTGCTCTTGCAAATTGTGACCTTCGCCACCAATATAAGCCCAAACTTCTTGACCGTTAGTAAGACGCACGCGCGCAACTTTTCGCATCGCCGAGTTAGGCTTTTTTGGAGTCTTGGTAGTAACTTTAATACAAACCCCACGTTTTAGAGGCGCTTTTTTATTGTAGCGCTTAGTCTTTAAGGTGTTTACAATCGACCCTAAAGCCGGGGATTTCGATTTTTTCGCCGCCTTTTTTCGAGGCTTGCGAATCAACTGATTGATAGTTGGCATTAAAATATCCCTTTACTTATTATATTTTATGGTGTTTATCTATTTACAGCAATTATAGATAAACTGAAACTCTTACCCTAATTATATCACACTCTCCCCAAAATGTCTACTCTTTTTCGGACCTTCTTGCAAAAACTAACAATCTTTGTTATAATAAATTTACAATTCGGGATTTTCCCGCCCACCCCTCTTCTTGAGGGGGCATTTTTTAGGTAAAATTTCTTAACTCTATTGATTATTTTGTAGATATCTTCGTCGTCAAGATGCCCCATTTTTCGCTGTAATCTATATACACTAACATTTTCTAGCTGATGGACCGCCGCATATTCGTCTTTGTTTTTAAAAATAAAATGAACATATCTATCTGGGTATTTCTTAGTATGATCTTTAGTAGTTAACGGAATTGCCGTAAAAGAAAAACGATCAAGTTTTTTAAAAATTATCACCGGGCGCGAAAAATCTTTTCCTTTACCATTAATTTCTGTGCCGACATTTTCGCCTACGGCGCACCACCAAATTTCCCACTCTTTAAATGAGCGCATTACTTTTTTAAATTGGACCCTATCTTTCACTATCATCCAATCAGCATAATTCCGCTCGCTTTTGAATCTTTTATCTGTAATTTTCATCGTGTCATTATAAGCATAGGTGAAGAATAATTGCAACCCCCCGAAACCGCCTAGGCTTAAATTTTTCGAGATGCTACCGTGCGAGGCAACGGATTGCTAGACCGGCCTCTCGATAAGTATAGACGAGTTGAAGGCCAATCTCACTGGGATTAAATGCGAAGTAATACGCGTCAGTACGATTACCAACCGTACTAGACCATCCATAGCCACTATCGCCAGCACGGTAGAGTTCAGAATTAAAGCTGATACCTGAGCGCGAGTAGTAGAGCGGGGATTTTTCTAAGCCCTCACTACTAATGCTAGCATTGCCGACGTAACCATCATAAAGATGAGCTAGCCTAGAAAATTCGTCTTTTGAGCCAGCTACAGTGTAATTTGGAGTAGCACTAGTGATAGTCGGTAGCCTCCAACCTTTTGGACAAATAGAGTTTGGTGGGTTGTTCGCAATGTTGTCAAAAGTGCTAGTTGTGTAACTACTTGTGTTATTGCTAGCTACTGCTGCTGAGAAGTTGTAATAGTTTCCTACATGCCCATGCGTGCCATTAGATGCATATGGAGTAGTGGAAAAATATGTAGCCCAATCGGGACCAGTGCCAGAAGCCTTAGTGATATAATTACAACCTTGGCGAACTACTCCACCTACAGTTCTATTACATATACTAGAACCATAAAACGGTGTGTTTTTCCAATAGTAATCTCCAGTATCTATGGAGTATGGAGTGCTAGCATCGTTGTTCCACCCTGTAATACTCCCTGAAGTTGAGGCGTTGGTCACGGCATTGATAGTAGAACGAACCGGCGTCCAACTCGCTACAGTATTAAGGTCCGTATCTTGGTTAGTAAGAGCAGTAGAAGTAGAGAGGTTTAAGTCCAAATTCTGCGTCATCCAACAATGACCGTCTTGTAACTTAGTCGCCCAATAGACTTTGTTATCACGAACGTCTATCAGCTGGGTTTGGCTACCTTCGTCTAATACTTCTGTAGCATTGCAAATATCCACAGTCATGTCTTGAAGTTTATAGTAACCATTTAGTTTTTGTTTACCAGCATTCTCATAAGCCATAGAAAGAGTAACTGGAATAGGTTGAGTAGTAATGGTAAAGTTAATCACGTTATTGTATTCACCAGAAGATTGG
>JAFWHT010000020.1 GCA_017511965.1 Candidatus Saccharimonadota bacterium | reverse complement strand
TTTGGGCTATACTCTGTCTATCAAAGGCCCAGCCGATTCTACATTATATAAAGTAAACGAACAAACTGGACTAGCTGACAAAGCAAATAGCAGTCCTAGTAGCAAGATTATCCCCACAATGGGTACCAAAGAAAACCCACTTCCCATCATAGGCGAGGATGGTAGTGGTGGAAGTTTCTTAGGTACTTGGGGTTATAGTATGACCAATAATCTTGCTACTGGGACTTTTATTGGCTTAAATGATGCTATGACCGAACTAACTACCAAATCATCTGCTTCAGGCAATGGACAAACTGGTGCTGGTGCTACTACAACTGACACTTACCCAGTCTACTATGGCGTTAGTGTTGCACCTACTACCGAAGCTGGTTCTTACAAACTAGCCGAATCAACTGCTGGTGCAGGGGATAATGTAATCAGCTACTTTCTTACTACACCAATTGCATGTGATGCATATGCTGTAGTCTTTGATGCTAATCAAACTGGACAAACTACCTATAACACTACCGAAGCTGTATCAGGTTCTACTACCACTCAAACTTTCCTTCCTAATGAAACCAAAACCCTTAGCCCTAATGGCTTTACACGCCCTGGCTTTAGATTCCTGGGTTGGTCTACTGATAAAACTGCACTTACTGCTACATATACTGACGAACAAAGTGTATCTAACTTAAATACTAACAATGAAAGTACCGTAACACTCTATGCTATCTGGCAACCAAAGAACAGTCTCACATCAATTACCAACATGCAACAAATGACCAGTGCGATATGTAATGATACTTACACACCAAAGAACACTGCTACAGCCGAAAACACTAATGATTACTTCTCGGCTGACAATGTCCCACAACGTACCTTGTCCGACACTCGGGATAATAAGACTTATGTGGTAAGAAAGCTTGCAGATGGAAATTGTTGGATGGCTCAAAATCTCGATTTAGACCTCTCTACCTCAGTAGCTTTAACTAGCGCTACCACGGATTTAAATAGTAAAACCAGTTGGACTCCACAAGAAAATACTAGAACTGCATATGCAGCTAACTGGAATAGTATAAATGCATCAAGAAGTTATGATTTTGGTAATGTATATTATGCGAATGGTTATTCTACAACTATCGGTGAAGCGCCATATTATAATGGTCCAACTCAAACTAGTGGTCAGCCATATTGGCATCTTGGGAATAGCTATAATTGGTACGCCGCATATGCTGGAACGACGGCTGTAAATCACACTGCAGATATGCCAGATTCAATCTGCCCGAAAGGCTGGAGGCTTCCTAAGGCTTCTGGCGAAAAATCTTTTGATAATCTACTTTATACTGTTTATGAATTTGGAAGTGATGCTACTGCTAATATCCAGCGAATTATAGCCTCGCCATTCAATTACATAGCTGCTGGTTCAATAGATGCGGGCTCATTTTCTGGGTATCCGTATCGTATGGGTATATCGTCGTCTGGTTATAAAACTTCTGAGCCAAATAATGGAAAACCGAAGTTATTAGCATTTAGTAAACAATCACTATTGGGTGGGAATGACGTATTTTATATATCATATTCTGAATTTCCAGCATCATATAACTCGGCTTATGGTGGCCCTATCCGTTGCGTCGCGCGATAATTAATAAAAATTTTTATAGGTGAAAACGTTTATGCATGGTTTTTAGGGCTTTGGGGGTTGCAATTATTTTTAAGGCATGGTAGGGTGAATGCAGGTTGGCGAAAATTTTAGTTTGTGAGTAATATAGATTCCCTCCGCAGTGAGCGAACTAGTTCGCATAGTTCGCTCCTGGACGGGGGGATTTATACACGGTGAACCTAGATAGCCTAGATTTATCTCCCCAAAGTTGGAAACACTAGACACAAAAACAGAAAGGAGAACGAATTATGAGGATAGAGCTTTCTCTTAGAATCTGGTTCGGTTCGAAAACTAAAAAGATCACCATTCGTATAGAGTGGTGATCTAGCAAACCATGGCGACGGCTAGGCGTCGCCTTTATGGTTTTAGTATAACAAATCGTTTAGAAAAGCGCAAGGGGGTTAGTGAACCTACCGAGACACACAACGTACCGATCGACCGTAGTGGCGATTGAGGTTGTTCGCGGGACTGACGCCACCATCGTAACCTCCGCCCAAACAGTAAGTGGCGTCGGACGAGTACACGACTGATGACCAGAAAAGCCCGGAGCTCGCTATAGAGTTTGATATCCCGTACCAGCGACCACCGAGCGTGAAATACAGTGGAACTGCCCATATATTAGGATTGGCCATAGTATGACTTGTCCAGTTGTACTGATTTACTAAATACTGGAAAGAGCCGGCAATGGTAACATTACCTGATTTTGGCAAAGTCCAGCCTTTGGGACAGATGGATTGGTCTAAGTCTTGATTTTGTGCAGTATAGCTACTTGTATCATTCATGGCTACTGCGGCACCAAAGTTATAATAATTACCAATGTGGTAGTGTTGATTGGTGCCCTGAGTCATAGCGTCTAGAGTTAAACCAGTAGAGCTTAGTGTGCCATCCCAAATTTTATTACCTGGATCGTAAGATTGTTGGATGTTGTAGCCGTTGTTGGTATTGTCCCAAGTCGTAGTGCTAGTAGGATAAGTTGATTTGTCTGGTTTCCAGTTGGCGGGGATGTCTGTATCGTTTGGAGTATAAGTTCTGGCAGAATTGATGTCGTGATCCAAGTTCTGCGTCATCCAACATTTACCATCAGCTAGCTTTGCAACCCAGTAAGTCTTATTATCCCGAGTGTCGGACAAGGTACGTTGTGGGACATTATTTTTTAGCGTGGTATAATGGGGATATGAAGATTTTATGGACAGACGGGAGTGCTTCGCCAAATCCTGGGCCGGGGGGCTGGGCGGTTTTAGAGGTTTTTGGAGACGAGGCAAAACCAGTGCGAACTGGATGTGATAAAGATACAACAAACATTCGGATGGAGGGAACGGCGATGATTGAGGCGATTAAGTATGCTGGAGAGGAGGGTTGCGAGATTCATTCGGATTCGGAGTTTTGGATTAATGTTCTCACAAAATGGGCTGATTCGTGGGCTAGAAGAGGTTGGCAAAAGTCTAAGGGTGAGATTAAAAATTTAGATTTAGTGAAAGAATTGTACGAACTTTATAAAAAATATAATGTTCGATTGGTTTGGGAAAAAGGACATAGCGGAATTAATTTTAACGAGCTTGCCGACTCGTGGGCTAATAAAGCAAGGAAAGGTGATATAATAAATCTATGAAATTATCAGAAGAATTAATTTGGCGTGGGTTTAAAGCCGAGACGACAATCGAGAATCCGGCGAATCTAGACACGCGCGAGAATAAAAAATTTTACTGGGGGGCGGATCCGTCGGCGGATTCTTTAACGATTGGTAATTTGGCGGCACTTTTGATGTGCGCTTGTTTTGTTAGGCATGGGTATCAGCCGTATCTTTTAGTTGGTGGTGCAACGGGCCAGATTGGTGATCCAAAAGAAAATGGTGAGCGGGATTTAAAATCGCTTGATGAGGTTGAGCACAATAAGAAATGCATCAAAGAACAAGTAGAACGAATAATAAACTCTAATAATGCGACGATGGTTGATAACTATGATTGGTTCCGCGAGATAAAGTACTTGGATTTTTTGCGTGAGGTGGGGAAGGCGTTTTCGATGACACAGCTACTCGATCGGCAATTTGTGCAAAATCGAATTGGTGAAGGTGGTTCGGGGATAAGCTATGCAGAATTTTCGTATACTTTAATTCAGGGCTATGACTTTTTGCACCTTTATCGTGAACACGGAATTGATTTGCAACTTTGTGGGGCAGACCAATACGGAAACTGTACAAGTGGAATTCATTTGATTAAACGACTTGAAGAGGGCGAGGCAGATGTTTGGTCGACGCCGCTGGTGATTGATCCGGTAACGGGACGGAAGTTTGGGAAATCGGAAGGAAATGCGATTTGGCTCGCGAGTTCGGATAATGGTGGTGGCAACTATACATCGGTGTTTGATTTTTATCAGTTTTGGTTAAATCAGCCGGATGAGTCGGTTGAGTATTTGATTAAAATTTACACGATTTATGAAAAAGAAGAAATCGAAAAGATTCTGGCAGAACATGCTAAGGCGCCGGAAAAGCGAATTGCGCAGAGAGCGCTTGCGCGTGGTGTGACGGAAGTTGTTCACGGAAAACCGGCGATGGAAGCAGTAGAGAATTTGACCGAAATGTTATTTAGCCGGGAGACGGATTTTACGAGTTTTTCGGAAGATGAAATTAATGAGTTTGCAGAATATCTGCCGGTAGTTTCGAAGGGAATTTTGCTAGTTGATGCGCTGGTTAATAATGGACTTGCAGAGTCAAAGAAAAAGGCGCGAGAATTTATTTCGCAAGGCGCGATTACGATAAATGGGGTTAAGGCTTTAGAAGATATTGAGCTAAAGCAAACGGCAATTATTAAAAAAGGTAAAAATAAATTTTTGGTTGTCAAATAAATTAATCTAGAAAATTTTTATGTTAAATTTTTGAGGCTTGGGGGGTTGCAATTTTTTTGACGATGTGCCTATAATCCTCGCAATATAAAATTAAAGAAAATGCGAGGTAAATATGAAGCAAAAAATAAAATATCAAATTTTAATGGTGATAGCGATGGTGGTGGTGGCGACGGTGGTGCCAATGAGAGCTACGGTGCAGGCAAGTGGGTGTCCGGATGTGAGGGTGCTATTTGTGCGAGGATCGGGTGGGGAAAGATGGGTGGACAAGAATTATTTGGAATACAAATCGACAATTGAAGAAAGATTAAAAACGGTTAGTTTAAGTTATGAATTTATTGATCTAGAATATCCGGCAGTTCCGGTTGGGATAGATAATTTATTGGTGACGCTTGGGGCATATTTTGGTAGAGGTGAAGCATATGAATTTGGCGAGAGTGTACGGCAAGGAGTGGAAAATTTAATACAACTAGTAAACACGGAGTGTCCTAATACAAAATATGTGCTGGGAGGCTATTCGCAAGGAGCGATGGTGATTTCGCGAGCGATTCGCAATTTGAAGGCGGATAAAGTGATTTATGTAGCAACATTTGGGGACCCAAAAATTTATTTGCCAGAAGGTAAAGGGATATTTCCGAAAGCGTGTAGAGGTAAAGGATTGTCTGATTATCGGATGTATGTACCGGATTGCCATGCGTATAAAGGGAAATTGGGGGCAAATCAGCCTTACGCGCCGGAGGGGTTTGCCGGTAAAGTAGGAACTTGGTGTAATGGGCGGGATTTCTTTTGTAGTTCGGGGGCGAATATGAGCGACCACACAAATTACATTGGAAAATCGCTTTATCAAGATGCGGCAAAGGTAATTTTTAGTAGAATTTGTCAAGAGTTTGGGATAAAGGCAAGGGTGGCGACTTCGCGTGATACGGCAATTTTGATTGATTCGACGTGGTCGATGAGTGCAATGATTGATATGTACAAGGTAGAAGCATTGCGGTTGGCGCGTGAGACTTTTGAGGCGGGTGGACGCGTGGCGCTGTACGATTATCGTGACCTTTTGGATCAGTATGAGCCGGTAGAACATTGTAATTTTGAAACTTGTACGCTAGAAGTATTTACGGCGGCAATCAATGCGATTCAAGTAGATGGAGGGGGAGATTGGGAGGAATCTTTGCTTTCGGCATCATTCTATGCAATGAAGAATTTAAAATGGACATTTGGAGCGACAAAATCGATAGTAGTTTTAACCGATGCACCGTTTTTATTGCCGGATCGAGACGGGGTAACTTTGGATGAAGTAGTGCGATTGAGTAAAGAGATAGACCCAGTGAATTTTTATATCATTACGGAAGAAGGAGTGGCGCCGAGTTATGAAGAATTGGCGGGGCGAACGGATGGAATAGTAATGACAAATATGGGGGAGTTAGGTCTGCTAACGGATTATATTATGAATAGATTTGATAGTTTGCCGAGAGTAGAGGAAGATGAGTCGATGGTGGAGAAGCCTAGTATAGAAGTGATTTCTAGCGAATTGATTGCGGATGGTGAACACGAGGTGAAATTTAATACCGATGCAGAAAAGATAGCAGTAGTTTTGAATGATTGGATTGTTGGGGTAACTTATGAGGACAAGGTGGTGGTGTCGGGATTGGATTTGGGGATGGAAAATAGATTAACTCTAATACCGATTAGAGGGGAAATGAGTGGAGACAGCGTAGAAGTATTGATAAGTGCGGGAGTGGGTTTTGGTGCAATGAGCTTAGGGGTAGCTGAGGATGCGGTGGGGATTGAAGCGCCTATGTTTATTCCGAAAGCACCAAATACTGGGCGACGTTAGTTTGAGCTTAGATGGTAGTGGTCGCCATAATCGCATTTATAAACGGTTAGGTTATTGACGTGATGGTCATACTCGGCAACCTTTGCGGCAAGCTCGGCTTCTTCTTTGGTATCGTAAATAATTTTATGCGTATCGCCAACCCAACAACGTTTTGGTTCATAGACTTGATATTGCATTCCTTTATTATATCATGAAATTATGGTATAATAATTTGCATGGTTTTTAGTAAAGATAAAATTCGGAATGTAGCTATACTAGCGCACGTTGACCACGGTAAAACGACGCTGGTTGATGGGCTTTTGAAACAGTCGCGAACTTTTCGTGACAACCAAGCCGAGATGTCGCAAACTTTGATTATGGATTCGGGTGATCAGGAACACGAGCGAGGAATTACGATTACAGCGAAGCAGACTTGTGTTTACTATCAAGATTATAAGATTAACATCATTGATACGCCGGGGCACGCAGATTTTTCGGGCGAAGTTGAGCGAACTCTGAATATGGCGGATGGGGTTTTATTAATTGTTGATGCGCAGGAAGGGCCGATGCCGCAAACGAAATTTGTTTTATCAAAAGCGCTTGGGTTGGGTTTAAAGCCGGTAGTAGTGATTAATAAAATTGATAAGCCGGCGGCGCGCGTGGCGGAGGTTTTGTCCGAGATTGAGAGTTTGTTTTTGGAGCTCGCGACGGACGAATCGCAACTGTTTTATCCGGTTTATTATGCAATTGCGCGCGAGGGCCGGGCGGGAGTTTCGACGGATTTAGATGATGATTTACATGTTATATTTGATGCGATTATTAATGACATTCCGGCGCCGAGCGTAAATTCGGATTCTTCTGATGCGCAACTTTTAGTCGCGGCGCTCGCAGCGGACAATTATCTTGGTAAGTATGCGATTGGGAAGATTTTTAGTGGAAAGTTGAAGAAGGGGCAAGGGGTTAAAGTTCTGCATGATACATCGACGGGTGACGCCGCTTGGGGGACCCCCGGCGGAGCCCCTGCGACGACGGGGGAAGATGCGGCGGCAGGACCCGTCGAGAAGCATGCGAAGATTGATCGGATTTTCTCCTATCGGGGGCTCTCAAAAGAAGAGGTGCCGGAGGCGATTGCGGGGGATATTGTGGCGCTCGTGGGGGTTTCGGAAGCGAACATTGGCGATACAATTGCGACGGGCGATAATCCAAAAGCTTTGCCTGGAATTTCGCTCGAAGCACCGACACTCTCGATTTATATTGGCCCAAACACTTCGCCATTAAAGGGCCGTGAAGGCGAATTTACGACTTCACGCCAAATTGCAGAACGGCTTGAAAAAGAACTAGAGACTAACATTGCGCTTAAATTAGAGCCAGACGGGCTTGGTTTTAAAGTTTCGGGGCGGGGAGAGCTTCATCTTTCGGTTTTGATTGAGACGATGCGCCGCGAAGGCTACGAAATGGAGGTCGGAAGACCAGAGGTAGTTTATCGTGAAATCGATGGGGTGCGTTCGGAACCGATGGAAGATTTGACAATTGAAGTTGCGTCGGAATATGTTGGCGCCGTTTCGCAAGAGCTTGGAATCCGACGCGCCGAAATGAAATCGCAAGACATAACGAGTTCTGGAACGACGAGATTTGTTTATGAGATTTCGACGGCTGGACTAATTGGACTTCGGAATAATTTGTTGACCGAGACAAAAGGAACGGTAATTATGTCGTCGATTCCTTCGGGATATCGCCCGGTCACAGAAAAATATAAGCCGGAAAGAAATGGGGCGTTGATATCATTTGAAGATGGGGTTTCGACAGCGTACGCGTTAGACTCGGCGCAGGCGCGAGGTGTTTTGTTTATCCCGCCACAAGTTCCGGTTTATCAAGGAATGATTGTTGGGCTTTCGAACAAAAAAGATGATCTCGATATTAATGTTTGTCGAGAAAAACAACTGACAAATATGCGAACACATGCGTCGGATGGCGCGATTCAGCTGACGCCATATACGCAATTGTCCCTAGAACAATGTTTGGATTTTTTGCTTGACGACGAACTGCTAGAAGTTACGCCACAGTCTTTGCGTTTACGAAAAAGACAGCTCGACCCGATAAAAAGAAAAAGAGAAAATCGTGGATAGAAAATTAAAAACTTTCTATTCGTGCAGAGGTGAAAATTCCAAAAAATAATCCGATGGAATCCTTCCGGTATTTCAGTACCGGCTTTCCATCGCTATTTTTTGGAATTTTCAGCCTTTTTATTGCACTCATAGAAAGTTTTTAATTTTCTTGCTATAATTTAGCTATGTTCGTTGATTCGCATTGTCATTTGCATGATAGGGAATTCTTTTCGGAAGAAGAGGCGGAAGAAGCTTTAAGGCGAGGGCGAGAAAATAAGGTTGAGAAAGTTATTTGTATCGGCACGTCGCATGAGGATTCTTTGGTGGCGAAAGAATTCGCTGAAAAGCATGAAAATGTTTATTGGACTTACGGCATACATCCGTCAGAAGCGGGGCGGGACCTGCCCGAACCTATTTTCTCGGCATCTGGACTTGAATTTTCAAGCACGTCATACACTGGCGCGCCGGCAGAACCGTCCCTTCGGGACGAACCTGTCGGGCGCGTCAGGAATATACGTGTTGAAAATTCAAATCAAAACTTTACGATGCCGAGTAAAACAGGTTCGGCCACCCGCCCTGTTGCTATTGGTGAAGTAGGGTTAGATTATCATTATGAGGGTTATGATCGTAAGGCGCAGATTGAACTTTTTGAGGAGATGTTGCAACTTGCGAAAGATAATAATTTGCCGGTTTCGTTCCACGTAAGGGAAGCGTTTGATGATTTTTTTGCAGTTGTAAAGAATTTTCCAAAAACGCGCGGGGTGGTGCACAGTTTTTCGGATAATAAAAAGAATTTGCGACGGATTTTAAATGAAACGGATTTTTATGTTGGCGTGAATGGAATGGCGACTTATTCGACTTTGCCGACGCCGCCTTTAGATCGGATTTTGCTCGAAACTGACGCACCGTTTTTGGCGCCAGTACCACACCGTGGCAAAAAAAATGAGCCGGCATTTATTCCGGATGTTGCTAGGTGGCTGGCGGAAAAACTGGAAACTCCGGTAGAAGAAATTGCGAAGATTACGACTGAGAATACGACGAAATTGTTTAACTTGTAAAATTAAAATTCTATTGTTAAAATAAAAACATGGAACGAAAACAAAAGATTTCAATCATAGTTTTTGTAATCGGTCTTGTTGCGCTAGTGGCTGGTATAGTTTTTTTGGTGTTGAGACTGAGCCAGCAGGTGGCACTTCAAGATGGAGAATACTTGGTTTCGGTCGGGAGTTTTCAGCGTGAAGATGAGCCTGGTGTGATTTGGGATTTTACAGAAATTGGAAAAGGGAAACTTACGACGAATAACCATTTAAATGATTACGATTTTATTTGGGCGCTTGAAGACGGGAAGATCAAAATTGAGACGGCGTGGCTATATGATTTAAACGATGAGTATGAATATCGACTTAGTAGTGGGAATTTAATTTTGATTCGCGACGACTCAAGTGAGGTCAAGTTCAGTCCCAGAAGTAGCGTTGATACCGAGGTTAGTGAGGATAATTAGTTCGTCGTTGGGAATTAGGTGAGTAGCATGAAGCTCGGCGCCGTTTAGTTTTTCGATACTCTCCAAGGCTTTTTTAGCAATTGGATTGGTCGTTCCGCAGATTGAAAGCGCAATTAAAACATCATCAAGACCTAAATGGCTTTTTGTGAAATTTGAGGTTTTATTTTTGATGTCTAAAATTGGTTTTAGAACGGCGGGCGCGATGAGGTCGACCTCGTCGGGAATTTTTGTTAGAACTTTGATAGCGTTAATAAAAGTACTCGAAATTGGCGAAAGATAATCAGTTTTTCGTCCGACGATATATTTTTTATCGGCAAAAAGACAGGCGCTTGGTTTTTGAGATTTTTTACGTTTTTCGTTAGCTTTTTTAATCACTGGGCGGTCATCTTCGGAGATTTCGAGCTCATTCATGAGAAGTTTAATGCGCTCTGGGACTGCCTCGTCAACAAGGCCTTTTTTAAGATCGGTTAGAGCGCGAAGATAGCGTCGAATAATTTCATCCTTCGCGGCTTTTTGAACGGCTTTGTCGTCGGTAATACATTCGCTAATAACATTAACGCCCATGTCGGTTGGTGAATGATAGATGCTTTTGCCAGAAATACGGGTTAAGATTTCCTTTAAAACCGGAAAAGTTTCGAGATCGCGATTATAATTGACGGCGGACTCGCCGTATTTTTCGAGATGGAAATAATCAATCATGTTTTTATCATCGAGATCGGCAGTTGCGGCTTCGTAGGCGAGATTGACTGGGTGCTTTAGAGGCAAACTCCAAACTGGAAAAGTTTCGAATTTTGCATAACCGGCGTTTGTGCCACGTTTTGACTCGTGATAAAGCTGAGAAAGGGAAGTTGCGAGTTTTCCGGAACCGGGGCCTGGTGCCGAAACGACGACGAGGGGTTTTGTTGTTTTGATATAGGAATTTGCGCCATAGCCTTCGTCGGAAACAATCATGTCGACGTCGGTTGGGTAGCCTTTTGTGAAAGTGTGAAAATAGGTCTTAATCTTATAATCTTTTAATTTTTTCGCGAAATCGTCAGCTTTTTTCTGGCCTTCGTAGAGCGTGATGACGACATTGTCGACAGCTAGGCCTTTTTTGCGAAGAAATTCAATCAAACGAATAATTTCGTCTTCATAAGTTAAAAGTCGGTCGGCGCGGATTTTTGATTTTTCGATTGCGTCGGCATTGATACAAAGAATTACTTCGGCTTTGTCTTTAAATTCTTGGAGGAGTTTGATTTTTAGATCGGGCGCGTAGCCGGGTAGAGTGCGTGCGGCGTGTTGGTCGTCGATTAACTTCCCGCCAAATTCGAGATAAAGTTTATCGAACATTTTAATACGTTGTTCGATTTTCTTTTTTTGAACCCGTAAAAATTTATTCGCATCAAAAGCTGTTTTCATTGCTCTAATTATAACACATAGCGCATTATGCTGCTAAAAGTATTATTTTAGTTTTATGGTATAATTATAGATATGATTTATCTTGATCATGCGGCGGCGACGCCAGTTTCTAAGAAAGTTTTTGAGGCTAGCGGGCCGTATTTTTTGGAGGAGTTTTTTAATCCGTCGAGTCCGTATTTGCCTGCAAAGAAGGTTTCAAAGGAATATGAGGAAGCGAAAAATGTGATTGCGCGCGCGATTGGCGCAAAGGGATCGGATCTTGTTATTACGGCAGGGGCGACGGAGGCGAATAATTTGGCTATGGCGGGGGTCTCTGGCGGAGTTTTGTATCTCACTACTGAGCATGATTCGGTTAGGCGGGTGGCGGAGCAGTATGGTGGGGAGGCGATAAAAGTTCTGCCGAGTGGGTTGATTGATATGGAAGATTTAAGGGGGAAGATTACGGACGAGACGGAATTGATTAGCGTTTCGTTAGTAAATAATGAGATTGGAGTTATTCAGCCAATAGCGGAGATTGGGGCGCTAGTGCGTGAGGTGCGAATGGATAGATTGAGGCGTGGAGTGAAGCGACAGATTTTGTTACATTCTGATGCGTCACAAGCGTTGAATTTGCTCGACGTGAATGTTGCGAGGCTTGGGGTTGATCTTTTGACTTTGAACGCGGCGAAAGTTTATGGGCCGAAGGGAGTGGGGGCTTTATATGTTTCGCATGAGGTTCGCTTGAATCCTTTGACGGTTGGCGGAGGGCAAGAAAATGGGCTTCGCTCAGGGACGGAAAATGTTCCGGGGGTGATTGGGTTTGCTAAGGCAGTCTCTCTGGCCAAGGAGCATTTGAACGGAAATCGAAAAAAATACGCAGAGTTTAAAAAAGTATTTTTAGACGAATTACAGGGGTATGAGCTGCCAGTGAAAAAGCATATGCTTGACAATTTCGTAGTTTTGTGCTATAATGGTATAGATGCGGAACGATTAGTGTTCCTTCTTGAAGAAAAAGGGGTTTATGTGGCGACCGGGGCGGCATGTGCGGCTTCTAAGGGGGTACGCTCACACGTACTTGCGGCGATTGGGCTAACAGATTCCGAGATTGCTGGATCGCTTAGGATTTCGTTTGGGGAGACAAACACAAAAGAACAGATAATCGAGGCGGCACGGATAATTAATGAAGTTGTTCGGGCCGAGAGAGAAAGAGTTGCGCATGAGTAAACCTCTCGTTTTTGTGGGGATGAGCGGGGGGGTTGATTCGAGCGTGGCGACGATGCTTTTGGTTCAGCAAGGCTACAAGGTTGTTGGAGTTTATATGAAAAACTGGTCGAAGGATTTGCCAGGAATGAAATGTCCGTGGGCGGAGGATCTGGCGGATGCGAAGCGGGTTGCGGTAAAACTTGGGATTCCCTTTGAAGTTTGGGATTTTGAGAAAGAGTATTTTGAAAAAGTTGTTGAATATATGCTTTCTGAATTTCGAGCCGGGAGGACGCCGAATCCGGATATTATGTGTAATCAAGAAATTAAGTTTAAGCTCTTTTTTGAGAAAGCAATGGAAAGAGGGGCTGATTTTATTGCCACCGGGCACTATGCAAGAACGAAAGATGGTCAATTGATGCGAGCCGTGGATGAGAATAAAGATCAGACGTATTTTCTTTATCGGATGCCGGAGGAGGCTTTGAAAAAGACAATTTTTCCGATTGGGGAGATGAAAAAGCCGGAAGTAAAGAAGCTGGCCGAAGAAAATGGACTTCATAATGCGTATAAAAAAGAGTCGATGGGAGTTTGCTTTGTGGGCGAGGTCGGGATGAAGGATTTTTTGAAAGAATATATTGATTTAAAGCCGGGTGAAATTCGCCGAGTTGAGGACGAAAAAGTTTTGGGTTATCATGAGGGCGCAGTGTTTTACACGATTGGACAAAGGCACGGGTTGTATTTGAATGGAGTGAGGGGGGAAATTAATGATGGACTACCATATTATGTCGTGAAAAAGGATATTGAACAAAACATCGTCTATGTTTCGAAGAATTTGAATGATGAGAATTTGTGGACGGACGAGCTAGAATTGAAAGATATCGTTATAAGGAAATTTGAACAGTTTCCAAAACAAGTCTCCGTTCGGCTGCGGCATCGGGCGCCGCTAGTTCCGGCGAAATTTGACGGTTCAAAATTATATTTTGAAAACAAAATTAAGCGCCCGGCCGCGGGGCAGAGCGCTGTAATTTATGCCGACGAGATTGTACTCGGCGGTGGGATAATTGTTTAGACCATTAGCATTGCTGCATTTGCGCAGAGTAAAATTGCTGTAATCATGCCCATGACCGTAACAACGTAGATATGGTTGCGATCATGGTTATTTTGACAAGCTTTTTTTGCACAACAAGTACGCTTTTTGGCGGTGCCGGCTTTTGCGCGAGTACCTTTTTTCGCAGTTTTGGTCGCTTGTTTCTTTTTTGCTTGAGCCATTATTTCTCCTTTTTATTTAATAATGCTTGAGCTTATTTAAGCATAGACTTTATAAAAAGTCAAGACCAGATTTGATTGGATAGGCTCTAGGCCGTGCTATAATTAAACCATGAGATATTTAGCAGTCTTGGGTAGGCAACCAGAAATTTCGATAGCAGAGCTCAATGCGCTCTATGGTGGTGGGTGGCATAAAATATCTTTTTCGGACGGCGCGCTAAATCTCGCCCTGCCGGGCTCCGAAATTCCCTCAGAAGATACTTTTGTGCCACCCGCCATAGAGCGTCTTGGTGGGACGCTTAAGCTCGCTGTCGAATTAGACAAAAAACCGATTGAGTATTTTATGGATTTGCCGGAGGGGAAGATTACGATAGGGGTTTCGGATTATTCGAGAAAATCGTCGCGAAAAACGGCGAGCGCGGAGGCGTTGAAACTGAAAAAGATTTTGGTGCGACATGGGCGAAGCGTGAGAGTTGTCGAAAATAAAGAAGCAGTTTTATCGACGGCGACGTCTCTTCATAATGGTTTGTCGGGAAAGAATGAAAGAAAAGTAGAGTTAATTAAAATCGATGATGAATGGTTTAGGGTTATTGGCGTACAGGATATCGACGCTTATGCGCGGCGTGATCAGGCGAGGCCAGCAAGGGACGCAAAAGTTGGGATGTTACCACCGAAACTAGCGCAGATTTTAATTAATCTTTGTGGGCCGCTTTCGAATGGCAGCACGATTTTGGATCCGTTTTGTGGGACGGGTGTAGTTTTGCAAGAGGCGATTTTGATGGGTTACAGGGCGTATGGGACTGATTTGAGTGAAAGAATGATTGAATACAGTAAAAAGAATTTAACTCACTTTAAATTTAAAAACTTTCAACTTGAAGTTGGGGATGCAACGAACCATAAATGGGCTCAACCCATTTCGGCGGTGGCTTGCGAGGGGTATCTTGGAAAACCGTTTAGCAAAATTCCGAACGAGATGGAATTTCTAGAGCAAAAACAAGAATGTAGTGCTACTGTCTTAGGATTTTTGAAGAATTTAAGTAGTCAAATAAAGAAAGATGTGCCGGTGGTTATTGCGATTCCGGCGTGGCTTCGAGAAAACGAAAAATATGAAAGGTTAGATATTCTTGACGAGATAAGCGATTTGGGGTATAATGTTAATATAAAAACGCGCGAGGGATTGCTTTATTATCGTAAAAGCCAGATTGTCGCGAGAGATATAATAATTTTAAGGAAAAAGTAATGTCACACGTAAAAGCTGGCGGTACCGCCAAGAATATACATAACAATGCTGGTCAACGCCTTGGCGTGAAGCGTTTTGGTGGCCAAAAAGTGAAAAACGGCGAGGTTTTAGTTCGCCAAACTGGCGCGACAAAAATTGCCGGTCCGGGAACTTATATGTCACGTAACTTTACGATTCATGCGGCAAAAGACGGAGTCGTAACTTTTGTTAAGACTAAAAAGACACATTTTTCGGGTAAATCTTTGCCAAGAGTTCGCGTCGAAGTTCGCTAAAAGTGCTATAATATAGTTATGGTTAAGAAAAAGAAGTTAAGCGTTTCTTTTAAGACCTTTTTGATAGTTTTGACTGCGATTTTGGTTGGTTTTGTAGTTTATGAAAACCGAGCAGACATGGTAGAAACGTTTGAGCATCTTGGACAGACGAATGGTTTTGTTTTGTTGGCCTTAATTCCAGAACAGTTGTTTATGTATTATGCGTGTGGGCAGATATTTTTTTCGTATTTAAAAAATCGTTCGAATGTTAAAAAGTTTTCAAAAAAGGAGATTTTTCGAATTTCGACAGAGCTGAATTTTGTTAATCATGCAGTACCGGCGGGAGGGGTTGGTGGGCTGGCGTTTTTAACTTATCGACTTTTGCCGTTTAATGTTTCGGCGGGGCAAGCGAGTTTTCTTTATATTTTTCGTTATGCAATTACGACGGTAATAAATTATTTACAAGCGCTAATTGCGATTTTTGCTTTATTTTTGTTTGGGTTGGTGCCAATGGAAGCGCAGTGGATTATACCAGTCGCCCTTCTCATGAATACTGGCGTATTTGTTGGGCTGTCGTTAATTGTTTATGTTGCGAGTAGCAAAAAACGGATTGAGTTTTTTGCGCGTTCGATAGATAAATTGACAGATATTTTTATTATGATTGTGACTTTTGGGTTGAAGCGACGAATTTTGCATTACGAAAAAGTAAAAAATTATTTTTTGGATATTTATGAGAGCGTAAAAATTGCGAGGGAAAATAAAAAATATCTAAAGAGTCCGATATTGTGGGGAATAATTTACAGTTTGTGCGAGATTGGCACGTACTATATCGTCGCTTTGTCGCTTGGGCGACCGGAACTTTTGGCATATATTATGGTTGGCGAAGCGATTGGCTCGGTGTTTGATGGAATTGTGCCGTATGGACTTTATGAGCTCGGGATGGCGGGAGTGATGATTGCGCTAGGGGTAGATTTTCCGACGGCAACGATTGTGACCGTGATGACTCGTGTGATTACCCTAGTCTTTACAATTGTCTCAGGCTCAGTACCGTATTATAAAGCAATAAAGGATAGAAAATGAACGCCTTTACCCCTACTACGTTTATCGAAGTTGTGAATCAGACGTTGGATTATGCTTACGGCAGTGTGATGGTGGAGGGTGAGGTAGCGAGCTTTAAAGTTAATCAAGGAAAGTGGGTGTTTTTTGATTTGAAAGATGAGGAGTCGAGCGTAAGTTGTTTTATGACGCTTTATCAGCTACGGATGCCGATTGAAGATGGAATGAAGGTGGTTGTTCGGGCGACGCCGAAATTAACAAAGTGGGGAAAATTTTCGTTGACAGTTCAGGCAATTAAGCCGGTTGGCGAGGGGAGTTTGAAAAAAGCATTTGAGCTTTTGAAGAAAAAATTAACGGACGAAGGCTTGTTTGATCCGACGAAAAAACGGGAATTGCCAAAAGATTTGGCGCGACTTGGCGTAATTTCGTCGACGCAAGCGGCGGGGTATGCAGACTTTATTAAAATTATGAATGCTAGATGGGGTGGAATTCGAATTGAAGTTGCGCATACTCAGGTGCAGGGAATAGATGCGCCGGATCAGATTATTCGTGCCCTAAAGTATTTTAACGAAAAATCAGAAGTGGAGACAATCGCGATTATTCGTGGTGGTGGCTCGGCAGACGATTTGTCTTGTTTTAATGACGAAGCATTGGTACGGGCGATTGCGAGTTCGAAGATTCCGGTAGTGACAGGGATTGGGCACGAAGTTGATGAATCGTTGGCGGATCTCGCTGCAGATTTATGCGCTTCTACACCGTCGAACGTAGCAGAAATTTTAACGCCAGACAAAAAAGAAGCAAAAAGGCGAGTTTACGAAGTGGTTGAGAGGTTTGGGAAGACTTTAGTTGAACGGATTGAGAGCGAAAAAAATAATGTAGAAGATAAAATTCTAAGAACAAAAGAGTCTATTTTGACTAAAGTTGATGAGTATCAAAGATTTTTAGAGAGTCAGATGAAAATTTTAATCGCGCATGATCCGGAAAAAGTCTTAAAACAAGGCTATGCGATTTTGGATGGTAAAATATCATTAGGTAATGTTGTAAAAATTACAACATTCGAAAAAGAAATTAAAGCAGAAATAAAGGAGATTTATGAAAGAGAATAAAACATTAAATCAAAAACTAGCAGAATTAGAAAAAAGTACAGAGTGGTTTTATTCGGAAGAATTTAATTTGGACGAAGCAGTAAAAAAATATAAGGAAGCGATAAAACTCGCAACGGATTTGAAAAAAGATCTAGATGAATTAAAAAATGAAGTCGAAGTTTTATCAGTAGATTTTAGTAAATAGTGTGATATAATATACTTATGGATAATGGACAAATACCTCAGGCACCAATTCCGCCAGTTCAACCGGTTCAGCCGATTCAACCGGCAATGCCGATTCAGCCAGCTGGTCCACAAACCACGGCGAATGGAGCGCCAATGGTGCAACAGGTGACAGTGCTACCAAAAGAGAAGAAAAACATTGCAGAATTAATAAAAACAATAGTAATAATTTTGGTATCACTAGTTGCAGTGACGTTTATTGGGTTGTTTATTTGGATGTATGTACAGTATGATGAAGCAAGGACGGATGTAGAGGGGAAAATTGATATTGCAGTAGCAGAAGCAAAAGATGAACAAGCAACAAAAATGGAAGCAGAGTTTTTAGAAAGAGAAAAATACCCGTACAAGGTTTTTTCGGGGCCAGTGGATTATGGGCAGTTGACGTTTGAATATCCAAAAACTTGGAGTGTGTATGTAGCGGCAGCAGCGGATAAAGGCGGTGATTTTAACGCCTACTTTAATCCGATCCAAGTTGATGCAGTCGGAAAAGACACTATCAACGCACTGCGCGTAACGATTCGTGATAAAAGTTTTGACGAAGTGGCGGCTGAATATCAAAAAGCAATGGAAAAAAAGAATGCGAATTTGACGATGGAGTCGGTGACGTTTGGGAAAAATGGCGATATCGTAGGAAATCGCTATACTGGAAAAATTCCACAAACAGAATTAAATGGATTTATTGTAGTGTTTAAGATTCGTGATAAAACTGTAATCATGCAGACTGATTCGGTTTTGTTCCAGCCGGATTTTGATAAATTACTAAACACTATCACTTTTAACGCGTAGAAAATATAATATAATATATAGTATGGAAAGTGAGGTAGATGGGATTTTGGTGGCGGCGCATGAATTAAAAGCACCGCTTGCGGTACTTCGACAGCTGGCGTTGGCTTTAGGTGAAATAAGTGTTGATGATGAAGAGATTCGTACGGAAATGATAAAAGTGTCAGAGCGAGCGATGCGACAAGTCAATGATTTGGCGAAGATGCGACGATTAGAAGAGGGGATGTTTAAAATGGAACCAGTGGCAGTGCGAGAGGTATGTGATGCAGTAACGAGTGAATTAAAGTATTTGTTTGAAGCAGGCGAACGTGAGCTTTTAGTAAAATATACTAATCGTTCGCGACTGGCTATGGCGAATCGGGAATTATTACAAAGTGTGATTTATAATTTTTTGATTAATGCAGTGCATTATTCAAATAAAAATACTCGGTCGCAATTGTCGGTATTTGAAACCAAAGGCAAATTGCGAGTGGCGGTGCGGGATTTTGGGCCAACATTACCAACTGATATATTTAAAGAATTGAAAACAGGACAAATTTTGAAACCAACTTCAATTGCGATGCGGCCAGGTTCATCGGGATTAGGGCTTTATATTGCGTCAAAATTTGCTCAGTTTATGAATGCAGAAATTGGAGCAGTGCGCCACCAAGACGGCACAAGTTTTTATGTTAACTTGCCGGTATCTCGGCAGATGAGTTTATTTTAGATGATATTTGTAATTGACGATGATTTAACGATGGCAAAATGTATTAAGCGGGCTTGTGGCAGAGCTGATGTGCGAATTTTTGCAAATGCGATTGAAGCGATGGAATTGATCGCTCGCGGTGAACTGCCGGAGTTAATTTTTTTGGATATTTTATTGGACGGGCCTGATGGTTTTACATTTTTGAATGAATTAGTTTCGTATGTAGATACTAGCAAGATTTCGGTGGTGGTTGTGTCGTCACTTGATTTTAGTGGGCGAGATTTATCGAACTATGGCGTAGTGGGAATTTTGAATAAGGAAACGATGACTCCGGAGGAGATTTTGGCTTATGTCAAGTGAGTATTTGAGAACGTTTGGATATGTGCTAAAGCGGACAAATTACGCAGAAGCAGATAGGATTTTAAATATCATTACGCCAAGTGGAAAGATTTCAGCAATCGCCAAAGGAGTGCGACGTGAAAAATCTAAACTTGCGGGTGGGATAGAAATTTTTTCTTTGGTGGATTTTAATATCCATTTTGGACGAGGCGATTTAGGAATAGTGACAGGCGCAAAAATGCTAAAGCATTATAGTGAGATTTTAAAAAATTATGAACGAATGGAGTTGGCTTCTTTGTTTTTGAAAAAAATTAACTCGGTGGCAGAAAATTCGGACGCGAAAGAATTTTTTGATATTTTGGGACAGAGTTTGATAGCACTAAATAATGGCTATAATTTAAAATTGATTGAAGCATGGTTTTTGTTGAATTTAACTCGGGCGAGTGGGGAAGAAATTAACTTATACCGTGATATAAATGGTGAAAGATTGGAGGCGTCGAAGTGGTATGATTTTGATAAGGCGGAGGGAACTTTTTTTGAAAAGGAAAATGGTGAATTTGGAGTAAATGAGATAAAAATGTTGAGATTAATGATAACGAGCGATTTTGATGTGATAAGGAGAGTAAAAATTTCGAGCGAGGTAGTAGTAAAGATTTTGCAATTTGCAAAGATTGTTAGTAAGACTTAATTCTGGTATAATAATATATATGGGTAAATTAGAAGATATTGTGAGTTTATGTAAAAGGCGGGGATTTGTTTTTCAGGGTTCAGAAGTTTATGGGGGAATGGCAGGAACTTGGGATTTTGGGCCTTTGGGAGTAATTTTAAAAAGAAAAATTATGGATGAATGGTGGAAGTATTTTGTAGAAGAGCGCGAGGATATATATGGAGTGGACGCGGCTATTTTGATGAATTCACGAACTTGGGTAGCGTCAGGGCATACGGCGACATTTGCAGATCCGCTAGTTGAATGTAAGGAATGTAAGAATAGATTTCGAGCAGATAAAATTGCAGAAGGAATTAGTGAATCTGTAACGACGGAAGAATTTTTGAAAACGCATACGAAGTGCCCAATTTGTGGTAAAGAAAATTGGGGTCCAATTCGAAAATTTAATATGATGTTTAGCACTCACGTTGGAGCAGTTTTGCCGGAAGACGTTTCGGAAAATCCAGAATTAGCCGAGAAGGGAGTTGCTTATCTTCGCCCTGAAACAGCGCAAGGAATTTTTGTAAATTATAAAAATGTGGTAGATACGATTTATCCAGATTTGCCGTTTGGTATTGCACAACAAGGCAAGGCATTTCGTAACGAAATCAGTCCGCGTGATTTTATTTTGCGCGATCGTGAATGTAGCCAAATGGAAATTGAATACTTTGTGCGCGCAGAAAGTTGGGAAGAAAACTTTGAAAAGATGCGCAAGGCACAACATGATTTTTTGGAAAATGTAATGGGCCTTTCGGCAGAAAAAATTCACGAATTAGAGGTACCAGCGGAAGGTAGAGCGCACTATAGTAAGCGAACGATTGATTTTATGTTTGATTATCCGAATGGCGAAGAAGAGTTGATGGGGTTGGCTTATCGGACGGATTTTGATCTTTCTAATATCCAGCGTGAGTCGGGAAAGTCGATGGAATATCGCGATAAAATAACTGGGGAAACATTTATTCCACACGTGATTGAACCATCGGTCGGAGTAGAACGATTATTTTTGGCAGTGCTTGCAAATGCCTACTACGAAGATGAGGTAAATGGTGAAAAGCGAGTGGTATTAAAATTGCCAGAAAATCTAGCGCCGTATAGATTCTGTGTTTCACCACTACTTAAAAACAAACCAGAATTAGTAGAAAAAGCGAAAGACGTTTATCAAATTTTGCGTAAAAAATATGGCAATGTAACATGGGATGATGCTGGTAATATCGGTAAGAGATATCGCAAGCAAGATGAAATCGGAACTTTTGAATGTGTAGTGGTGGATTTTGATACGCTAAACGACGAAACGGTAACGGTGAGAAATCGTGATACTACCAAGCAGACTCGCGTAAAAATATCTGAGCTCTAAGTTTATAAAGCTTATGTTATAATATAAACTATAATAAAGGAGGCAAAATGATAAAAAAGAAGAGCAATAAGGATTTGATGACCTGGATTGTAGGAGTGGCGTCGGTAGTAGTATTGGTTGCAGTGATAGTGATAGCTTTAGTTTTATCGAACAACAACATCAATGAATCGTTTTTTGTTTCGGATGACACAAAGTCGGTGTTAGAATTGGATGCTAGCGAAGGGTTACTTAGTGCCGATATTAGTGGGACTGAAAGTATGCCAGAAAAAGCATATTTAGTGTTTTTCTATTCTGGAGATGAAGTAACTGGGCAAAGTATATATTATGAATATAGCGATCAGGCGCTTGCAAAAAAGAACGCTGATTATTTGAAGAGTCAAAAAACTGATGACGAAATGATTTCAAAAATTTTAACCAATGGTAAATATGTAGTTGTGATGATGTCTGAAAAAACTTTTGAAGGAATGACATCCGAAGACGCAAAGCGTCAAATTGAATTTATGGAGACGATGCAGAAAATAAATCTTGATGAGCCTACTTCTTAAAACGCTCAATCGAAGCTGCAATAATTTTTTTGGCGGAATCTAAACCTTCGAAAGCCTTAACTTCGGTGGTGCCAGGTTTCTTTAAATCTTTGTAGTGATTAAAGTGAAACTCGATTTGCTCGAGAGTGCGTTTTGGTAAATCTTCTAGACTACTATAAACGTCGCCATTGTTGCGATCATCTTCAGGGACGCAGATGATTTTATCATCGACTTCGCCATCGTCAACGAAACGCATGACACCAAGAATTTTGCCTTTCATCCAAATACCAGTAGTGAGAGGTTGGTCGGTAATCATGAGAACGTCTAGTTCGTCGCCGTCTTCGTCGAGGGTTTGAGGGATAAAGCCATAGTTGCAAGGTTTTGCGAAAGCCATTGGCTCAACGCGATCAAGCATAAAGCAGGCATGCTCGCGGTCCCATTCGATTTTATGATTTGAGCCGGTAGGAATTTCGATGACGACATTTAACTCGCCATTTTCATAATCGCCCGGTGTTAAGATTTTGTTGAAATCTGCCATACTACTCCTTTTACAATATATTATATATGTTATATAATAACACATATGACGAAAAAGGTAAAAAAATCAGGATTGTATCGGCGAACATTGTATTATTTTTGGCAGGCATTAATGCAATGCAAAATACGAACCTTAATTATTTTGTTGTTAGCACCAGTATGGATTTTTATCTCGAATATAGTGGTGCCATATGGTACGTCGAGTATCATGGGCAAACTATCGGAAGGTGATTTTGAGCTAGCGAATTATACGGGATTGATTTTGATTACGATAGTGCCGGCGCTGATAAACAATTTAGGAATTATTCGGATACTTGATTGGGTGGATTGGTCGATTGATGCGATTGGTGGAGAATACTTATCGCAAATTGCGTTTGATGCAGTCATAAATCAGTCGATGACTTTTCACAATAATAAGTTTTCTGGCTCTTTAACGTCGGCGGCAAATAAATTGCCAAGTGCATTTATTCGATTGAAATCGAATTTTACTTGGGATATTTATCCTTTGATTTTGACAGTGGTATTTTCGATTGTAACGTCAGCGTTTGTGTGTTTGCCGTTTGCGATGATTTTGCTGACTTATGCACTGGTGTATTCAATTGTAGCAATTGTGACTTATTACAAAACTATTTCGTGTGATATTGAGCTTGCAAAATCGGAAAATAAGCAAACTGGGCAGTTGGCAGATTCAATTACTAATGAAGTCTCGGTGAAATCTTATGCGCGAGAAAGTTTTGAGAAAGCAAGATTTGCACGGGCGACGACGCGAGTTAAAAAAGCAACGTTTGGCGTGGCGAAAGTTTCGTTTATTCGAAATCTATCAATGAATATCGTAAATGCAATAACTTTTGTGGCGATTATTATTTTGGTAGTTTTAAGTCATGAGTGGTTTGGATTGGATTTGGCGCAGATTGTATTTTTGTATTCGTTGTCAAGTTCGTTGCTTTCTAATATGTGGACAATCAATCATATTTTAAGAAATGTAAATCGTTCGTTTGGCGATGCCGAAGAGATTGTGAAGATTTTAGACTTGCCAAGAATTATTGACGATAAGACCGATAAGCCTTTAGAGATTTCGGATGCAGTGATTGATTTTCGGCATGTAGGATTTCAACACGAAAAACAAAAAGAGAAATTGTTTTCGGATTTTACTTTGACGGTACCGGCGGGTAAGAGCTTTGGGCTGGTGGGAGTTTCTGGTTCGGGTAAGACGACGCTTACAAAATTACTTCTTAGGTTTGACGACGTAAAAGCTGGCGGAATTTTTATCGATGGACAAGATATTCGCGATGTAACGCAAAAAAGTTTGCGCGAGGCAATTGCGTATGTTCCACAAGAATCGGCGCTTTTTCATCGTTCGGTTTACGAGAATATATTATATGGTCGGCCTTCGGCGACTAAGGAAGAAGTTATGAGGGCGGCTCGACTGGCGAATGCAGATGAATTTATTAAAGAATTGCCAGAAGGCTACGAAACATTAGTGGGTGAAAGGGGCGTGAAGTTGTCGGGTGGACAAAGACAGAGAATTGCGATTGCGCGAGCAATTTTGAAAGATGCGCCAATTTTGGTGTTAGACGAGGCGACTTCGGCGCTAGATTCAGAATCGGAAGGTTTGATTCAGGAGGCTTTGCATAATTTGATGAAAGGGCGAACGTCGATTGTGGTGGCACATCGACTTTCGACGATTGCAGGTTTAGATGAAATTGTGGTACTGGAGAACGGAGTAATTATCGAACAAGGCTCACACGAGAGCTTGCTAAGAAAAGGTGGAACTTACAAAAAGCTTTGGTCAAAGCAATCGGGTGCGTTTTTGGACGAAGATTAGTCGGCCCAAAAGTCAGACGGATCGGACAAAGGGTTTTCTACTGCTATGCCGGAAACGATTTCGTATTCGCCGGTTTCGAAATTTTTAGCTTCGAGACGACCAGATTCAACTTCTTCTTTGCCGATGACGATACCAGAGCGAGCAACTTTGGCAGCATAAGACATTTTGTCGCTGTATTTTTTGTCGAGCAAAACTACAGTAGAGCTTTTGTCTTTCCCCCGTAAATCTTTGGCGGTGCTAAAAGCGTATTCGACTTCTGCTTCGGTGACAGGAATAATAGCATAGTCAGTGAGAATGTTTTCGGATTTTTTGATGAGTTTTAGTTCTTCGAAAATGCTGAAAAGACGAGTGAGACCAATAGAGCCACCAACGCCGGGGAAAGAAGTTTTGTCGGAAAAATAGGTAGCAAGATTGTCGTATCTGCCACCACCACAAACTGAGCCGATATTTTTATATTCGGGGAGGATGAATTCAAATACAGTGCCAGTATAGTAATCTAGTCCGCGAACAATTTTCATATCGGCTGAGATTTTTTCGCCGAGTTCCATAGTTTCGAGAAGGTGAAGAATTTGATCTAGTTCATTTACTCCTTCATTAAACTTGGCGTTTTTTATTTCCATATTTAAGAGACTTGTAATTACTTCTGAGCGCTCGCCGTTTAATTTAATAAAATCTAAGAGTTTTTTCACGATGGATTTTTCGAGCTTTAATTCTTCGAGGTCGGATTTGGTTTTTTCGATAGTAACTTTTTCGGCGTGATCGATAATATGGTAGATTTCGGCGGAATGTTCCCGGAGCTTTAATTCTTCTAGGATACCAGAGAGGATTTTGCGATTAGAAATACGAGCAAGGACGGGAGTTTTTAGATCAAACGCCTCAAATGCTTCTAATAGAGTGGCGATTATATCGGCGTCGTAACTTAAGGATAAAGTATTTCGTCCGATGACATCAATATCGCATTGGTACAATTCGCGGAAGCGACCTTTTTGGGGGCGTTCGCCACGGAAATTACGAGCAACTTGAGTAACCTTGAAGGGAAAAGCGAGGTCGTTTTCGTGTTCGACAACATAACGAGCAAGTGGAACAGTATGGTCGAAGCGAAGAGCTTCTTTGGTTTTGGCGCCAGATTCGCCAGTCTTAAAAACTTTATAAATTTGTTTTTCAGTTTCGCCACCGGCTTTGGCAAAGAGTATTTCGGAACGTTCGATGATTGGAGTTTCGATATGTAAGAAGCCGTGCTGTTGGTAGATGTCGGTAATTTTGGATTTGAGTTGATCGAATTTGGCTTGAGCTTTTGGTAAGAGTTCTTGTGCGCCAGCAATTGGCGAAGTGTTAATCTTTTTCATACTTTTAATTATAACACAAGTGTGGTATAATGTGTTTTATGGTTCTGTAGCTCAGTTGGTAGAGCAGAGGCCTGAAGAGCCTTGTGTCGCTGGTTCAAGTCCAGCCGGAACCACCATCTAACCTGGGTCGGTAGCTCAGTTGGTTAGAGCACGGGCCTTTTAAGCCCGGTGTCGTGGGTTCGATTCCCACCCGACTCACCACTTTGCTTGGGCGGTTAGCTCAGTTGGCTAGAGCGCGTCTTTGACGTAGACGAGGTCAGAGGTTCAACTCCTCTATCGCCCACCAGATAAACCTGTGTAGGTTTATTTTTTTCGTATGTAGATTAAGTAGTAGCCAAAACCGACAATTCCGGCGCCGCCGATAATGTTGCCGAGGGTGACAGGCAGGAGATTATTTAATAAGAAGCTAAGGGAACTCAGATTTTCGAGAGCGATACCATTTTTAAGTCCAATAAAAATGCCGGCAGGACCATAAAACATATTCGCAACAGAATGTTCGAAACCACAGAGAACAAAAAGGAAAATTGGCCCGAAAATTGCAATGATTTTTCCACCGGTAGTTTCGGCAGAGAAGGCCATCCAAACTGCAATACAAACTAGAAAATTACAAAAGATACCTCGAATTAAAGCCTCAATAAAGCCGAGATTATTTTTTGAGATAGCGGTTGCAACAACCGAATCGGCGGCGCCGTCTAAAACACCACTATAAACTACAAAAAAGGCGACGAATAAAGCGCCTAGAAAATTGCCGATAAAAACTAGTAGCCAGTTTTTTAGTAGTTTTTTTAGGGTTATTTTTCCTTTAATCCACGATGTAACCATTAGGTTGTTGCCGGTAAAAAGTTCGCTACCAGCGATAACAACCATAGCTAAGCCAACTGGAAAAATTAGAGCGCCGGCGAGCTTACCACCGTAGATGTTTCCGAGTGTAGCGCCAACACCGGCAAGAGCAATAAAAATGCCGGCGAAAATACCGAGAATAAGCATTCTTCCAGCAGTTAGGTTAGCTTTTGTTTTTCCCACCTCGATTGTTTTTTTAGCGATATCGTTTGGCGCTAACATATAGGGACCTCCTTTTTGATTATTATACAACAAAAATCCCTACTAAAAGTAGGGATTTTGCTAGAATAGATTATTTTTTGTCGGCATTTTTGCGGACAACTGCCATAATAACTTCGTAGACGAAGCGGTACCAGACGAGTTGGCCGATGGCGGTTTTTAGGAACAACCAAAAACCACTGCCTTCGACTCCAAAGAGCTCGAGTGAGGCTACGAGGGTGCGAATACTCATATAGAAGTAGACGATTTTGGTGAAATCCTCGGCAAAATTACCCTGCATAAGGAAGAATTTTTTGCAATCTTCGGCAGGTTTACGTTTTTCGGCACCTTTGGCAAAAAAGGTGAAAAATACCCATAAGCCGATGGCACCAAGGGCGCCGATGATGACGCTAGCGTATTCCCAGCCATCTGGGCCACTGCTAAGGCTACCAGTTGATAATAGTGAGACGAGCTCGTCCATTTTATAACTCCTTACTTATATTACTGTCATTATAGCATAAAAAATTTAATTTTGTAAAGATATTGTATATAATATACAGTATGAATAGAGTACCGTTAGCAGAGAGGATGCGCCCTGTGAAATTATCGGAAGTTGTGGGGCAAGAAAAGATTATTGGTGAAGGGAAGATTTTGACAGAGATTGTTCGAAGAAAAGAGCCGGTCAATTTGATTTTTTGGGGGCCGCCAGGAACTGGTAAAACAACGCTGGCGCGGATTTTAGCGCATGAATTTAGGGCAGATTTTGTGGAGATTTCGGCAGTGACAGCGAAGAAAGCGGACGTTTCGGAGGTTGTTGAGCGAGCGAGAATAAATTGGAATCTTGGGACAAGGACGGTGCTTTTTGTCGATGAGATTCATCGGTTTAATAAGGCGCAACAAGATGCGTTTTTGCCACATGTCGAATCAGGATTGATTACTTTGATTGGGGCGACGACGGAAAATCCGTCGTTTGAAGTTATTTCACCACTCTTGTCGAGGTCGCGGGTGGTTGTAGTTCAGCCTTTGGATAAAAATGCAATTCTAGAGGTTTTAAAACGAGCAATCAAAGCCGAAAAGGTCACAAAGCGGATTTCGAAAAAAGCAATTGATTTGATTGCGGAACTTTCGGGTGGGGACGCAAGAAGTGCTTTAGGAGATTTGGAGTTGGCGTTATCTTTGGCTAAGAAGGTGGATGAAAATGTTGCAATTGAAGCGGCGGGGCGAAAGATGCCAGGATACGATAAAAAGGGTGATAATCATTATGATACGATTTCGGCGTTTATTAAGTCGATGCGGGGATCAGACGTAGAGGCGGCGCTTTATTGGTTGGCGCGAATGGTTGAGGCAGGAGAAGATCCGAAGTTTATTGCGCGAAGAATGGTGATTTTTGCGAGTGAAGATATTGGACTTGCAGGGAACGGTGCACTTTCTTTGGCTACGGCATGTTTTCAAGCAGTTGAAAGAGTTGGGATGCCAGAGTCGGGGCTAATTTTAGCACATACCTGTGTAGCCCTTAGTAAATCAAAAAAGTCACGAGCGACGACAGATGCTTGGTACGAGGCTTTAGAGATGGCGCGAAAGACGCGAGGCGAACCAGTACCGATTCATCTTCGGAATGCACCAACGAAACTAATGAAAGATTTAGGGTTTTCTAAAGGTCAAAAATGGGAAGCTGGGTTTCACCTTGATAAAAGTTATCTGCCTAGCTCTCTAAGCCAGCCTGAAAAAACATAAGGACGTCTTCGTAAGAGTTTTTTGTATCGAAGCCAGAGCTGGTAAATCTATTAAATTTAAAGAAAGGCATACCAGAAGCGAGATTCGCAGTTTTTCTGGTATTTGTGATAATTTCGTCTAAGGTTTCGTCGTTTTCGACACAGTTTGCAAATTTTTCGCCGAGTTCGACTTTTTCGCCGAGTTTAATCCAGTATTCTTTATGGTTAGGGTTTAGTTCGGAAGAGGAAGGTTTGACATTGTTTTTGAAATAATCGTTCCATACGGTGGTAATAGCGATCCGATAGTAGTCCCAGAATTTGCCTTCGTTTTTGGCGCAATAAGTTCCGAGTGCAGAATAACGAGAGCTAATAGGATGGGACTCGCCGAATTCGTAGAGATAGTCGGAGAGACGAATTTCAACTAAGATATCGTTGGTTTCGATGTAATTTTCGAAGTTTTCTTCATTTTCGAAAATGGCATTTTCGAAAGCGACACAGTAAGGACACATAATATCAGAATAAACAATAAAGTAGTTTTTTGCGTCGAGGTTGCCGACGGTGGTGGCAGGATCCCAGACTTTTTCAACATTAGGAGTTTTTACCATGCTACTAATAATAGCGAATATAAGAACAGAAGCAACGGCGATAATGCCAAGAATTCTAGCGAGTTTTTTCATGGACCTCCTTCTTTTTCAAAAATTTTTCATTAATAATTATAACATAGATTTCGAGGCCGAGGCGTTTTAAGGAAAGAATAGCTATAATAATTGCGAGCCAAGTTATAATGACAGAGACCGTGCCGACAATGGCAAGACCGCCGGTGGAAAAAATAGTGCCAAGTAGTGGAGTTAGGAGTGTTGTGCCACAAGTTGGACAGCCGGCGCCGAGAGCGATAAGTCCAGTAATAATACCGGCTTTTTCGAGGTTTTCAGCTTTTTCTTCTCGTTTTTTGTTCCAGAGTAAAATGATCAAGCCGATTAAAATGCTTTGGAGCATAGAAATTGCAAAAATCGAGAGCCAATCAAGAAAGGGATGTCCGACACCAAAAATAGCTAAAAAATTTTCACCGATTATTTTTAGGTTAGCCGGAAAACCAAGCGCAAACATTAAATTGAATTTTGAAGTGCCACCATAAAGTAAATTCATCAATAACCCGAAAAAGAAAAAACTCGGAATAAAACCATACCAAAAACGTTTTTCTTTTGTTGCAAGCAAGATTCCTTTTCCTGCTAAAACAAAATCATCAAGCCATTTCCTCCAATTCATATACAAATTATAGCATGATTTTGTTATTTTATTTTTATTCGTTGTCGCTTCGCGCCGTATTAATTTTTACAACATTTCACTCAATCCTCGCCTCGATCAAGTTTTTCGCTCGATACCTCACTCAAAACTTTACTCGTCTCGGATGAGGAAAAGTTGTGAAAATCAATCGGGCTTGCTTCATACTCATAAAATAAAATAACAAAATCGTCAAGAATAGTTTGTTCGGTTTTTAGTGAATTACCCCTGTTGGGTGGGGAATATATTAAAACATAAAAATTCAGAAAAAACAAGGTTGACAAGCATTATGGCTATGCTAAAATAGGATTAGGATTTGGACTGAGCTGACGTTGAGAGAAGTCCAAATCTGGCAAAGTAGGGTGGAAGAGTGTAGAGTTGTTTTGGTTAAGTGTTTTGACCTTCTACCTAGAAATTAGTTGAGAAAAATCCGTTTTCTGAAAAGAAGCGGATTTTATTATTTACTGATTCTGCTTATGTATGTTATAATGGGAAATATGAAACTTTCGAGGAGAATCGAACAGGTTTTGATTTTAGTGGGGGTAATAACTGCGGTACTAATTTTTGTTTTTTTGATAAAAATGGGGCCGAGTAAGACCTTTGCAGATACAGAAGAAAAAGCAGTGGCGCTAGAGACGGCAAATTTTGTAACTTTTTATGATGATGGCGAAAAATTAACGATCAAAACTAATGCAGGGACAGTGAAAGATGCTTTGGAAGTAGCGGGAGTAATAATTAACAATGGCGATAAGGTTGAGCCGGGCTTGGAGACCGAAATTAATGCAGACAACTTTTATATTAATATCTTTCGGGCTCGGCCGGTGATTGTGCGAGATGGAGTAAAAGAAAAATATCTGATGTCGGCGAGCTATAATCCACGAGAGATTTTTAGCGAGGCAGGGGTGACTGTGTATGATGGAGATGAAATTCGGGCAGTTTTGAATACGAATTTTCTAGAGGCAGGAGTAGCGACAGTTTATGAAATTCGGCGAAATGGTGGGCGAACGGTAACGGTAGAGGAAGAAATTTCATTCGGTGAAGAAACAGTAAAAGATTATAATTTGGCAGTGGGAGCCAGCGAAGTGCGACGAGTTGGCGAAGTAGGGACAAAGCGAGTTTCTTATAATGTATTATATATAGACAATGTGGAGGTTTCGCGCGAAGTGATTTCGGAAGAAATTGTTAGAGAGCCGGTTTCGAGAGTGATTGCGGTTGGTGCGAAGCAAGCGATTCGACCAGAATGGGCAACTTGTGCAGAATGGGCACGAGCGGCGGGAGTCTCGGAGGCAGAACTTTCTGTTGCGCTCGATTTGATCTATCGCGAGAGTGGTTGTAGGGTAAATGCGACAAATCCGTCTTCGGGGGCTTATGGGATTCCACAGGCTTTGCCGAGAGAGAAGTTAGCTTCGGAGGGGGCAGATTGGGAAACAAACCCAGTAACACAGATCAGATGGATGATTAAATATGTAAATGGGCGTTATGGAGGCTGGGTACAAGCGCTAGAGTTTTGGCACGGGCATGGTTGGTACTAATAAATCTTTAGGGCAACATTGGCTTAAAAATCGAGAAATTTTAGAACAGATTGCGGATTTGGCTGGCGAGGGTGGACTTTGTTTGGAAATTGGGCCGGGGCTTGGAACTTTGACTTCAAGTTTGCTTCGACGATTTTCGAAGGTTATGGCGGTCGAGTACGATGCGCGCTTGGCGGAAAATTTGCCAAAATCGTTTCCGGGTAAGAATTTGGAAGTTTTAAACGAGGATATTTTAAAGTTTGATTTTTCGCAGATTTCCGGAGATTATGTAGTAGCTGGGAATATACCATATTATATTACGAGTCCAATAATCGAGAAATTACTAACGGTCTCGAATCGGCCGAAGCGAATTGTTTTATTAATTCAAAAAGAAGTGGCAGAGCGGATTTTGAGTCCAAAAGAGTCGATTTTGTCGCTTATGGTGAAAAATCGGGCGAAAGTTTTTGCGGGGCCGGAAGTTTCTAGAGAAGAATTTACGCCACCACCGAAAGTTGATAGCAAGGTGATTGTTTTGGAACCGTTAAAAAATCAGATTGTTTCGGATGAAGTTTTTAAATTAATTCGATTGGGGTTTGTCTCGCCGAGAAAAAAATTAGTTGCGAATTTGGCTGGGATTTTGTCGCGAGATGAGCTAAAAAAAGGATTTTTAGATTTAGGAATTAGCCTAGATGCGCGGCCGGCGGATTTAGAATTAGAAGACTGGAAAAAACTTTATGAAATTTTATACAAATAGCCATTAGCATGATATAATAGAGATAAGTAATCATAAGGGTTTATATGAAAAGAAATAATATATTATATATGGTTTCGGGCGGGTTACTCGGACTGACGTTTATTTGTGGTTTAATACTTTCGAGTGTTAGAGTGATGGCCGACTCCGTCGTAGACGACGTTTCTGTCATGGTAGCAGAATCCTGCACACTCTCTACCCCATCAGGTGCAGGGCAGGTTTATACGGTAGACATGCAAAACGGTCAGTATAAAAACGACATCGGCAAAACCAGAATCAGTGTCTTTTGTAATACCGGAGATAGCTTTGCAGTTTATGCAATAGGCTATTCGGATGATACTTTTGGCAACACTAACATGATTACCACTAGCACCGGCGCTACCAATATCGCTACCGGCACAGCTACTTCTGGCAATACATCCAACTGGGCCATGAAACTAGAAACCAACACCAGTGGCTCTTATGCCCCCACTATAATTAGTCCATTTGGAGATTTTACATCAGTGCCAAGTAGCTATACTAAAGTAGCAGAAGTTAGTTCTGTAACTGGCTCAATAACAGTAGACTCTGCCATAGACGCAAGCTATGCAGTTTATATTGCCCCAGGACAATCTGCAGGCTCGTACACAGGCAAAGTACGCTACACTATAGTACATCCAAACAACGCAGCAGCACCAATTCCTGGCATTACACTCTTAGAGTCTTACGAGAAAGCCGGCAAAACCAAAGTCAATGGCTACTATACTTTACAAGACATGAGCACAGCTATTTGTGACGCCGCCACTATTCCAGACGAAGCTTCACAAATGCAAGCCATAGACACCCGCGACAACAAAATCTACTGGATTACCAAACTCCAAGACGGCAAATGCTGGATGACGCAGAACTTAGACTTAAACCTAGACTCTAGCGTTGCTCTTACTAATCAAGATACAGACCTTAATACTGTAGCCTCTTGGACGCCAATGCGAAGCACCATCAACGCTGTTACTAACGCAAACACTTCTGGCTCTGTTACTGACTGGGTTAACGATGTTAATACTCCGTACTCCGTAGACTCAGGCAACTGGTATTGGAAGAACTCTCCGTTCTACAATTCTAACTTATGTTCTTCCGTTAACCTCGGTAATCGAACCTGTGACTACATTGCTAAACTCAATTCTACTTATTCCGCTTTCTTCTCTACTACTCCATATGTCTCTAATGGTACCCATGGTCACGTTGGAAACTATTACAACTTCTCCGCAGCTGTAGCTAGCAACGATACATCAAGCTATACTACGTCTACTTTTGCCGATGTATCCAATAATCCACCCAATTCTATTTGTCCAAAAGGTTGGAGATTGCCAACCATTACTAGCGCATCTCCAGACTACACCCAAGCCGGCTCAAAAGACGAATTCTCTAGACTAGCTTATCTTTACGCTAATTATACAGGCAACACGGCTATCTCTCCTGAAAACTTAGAAAAGGCACCATTATATTACCCACGTTCGGGTGATGTTAATACTTCTGCGCTCTATCTTGCCGGTCATAGTGGTATAGGTTGGTCTAGTACGGTTAGTACTAGTACTGATGCGTACTACTTTGGCTTCGATTCCGGTGGGATCTATCCTCAGTACGTTTACACTGATGCTCGGATATTCGGTTCTCCAATTCGTTGCGTCTCTCGCTAACTTTCCAAAAATCTAAACCTAAGCGGTTTCAGGGGGTTGAAAATTTGACGAGTCCATGGTAGGGTTTTTGGTATGAAAAATACTGAAAGTCTTAAAGATGTAATTGAAAAATATAAAAATTTCTACAATAGACTTACTCCGATTTATTCTGACGCGATAAAAGAACAAGTATATTTTAATATGGCGGGGTTTAAACATTTAATTTTTAAAAATAAACACCGTCGAAAAAATAGCGAGATCTATAACAGGATGGTTCTAATCCCATTAATTAGGCCGGTAATTAGAAAATGTAAAAATGAAATCGAAACGAGAATAAGAGAAGAAATTATCGACGGCAAAGAAGTAGTTGTAGAATATAAGGCTCTAGAGGCAAAGGTTGGAAAAAGTTCTACTAGAGTTAGAGTCGTGATAAAGAAAATTGGGAAAAAAGGAAGATATTATTTTCAAAGCATTATGAAATATAATTAATAATCAAAAAAGTGCTTGTTTCCAGACTTAGGAGATTCCTTGGTCGGTTCTAGGGTAAACCCTACAAGCACATTTTAATTATAGCGTACTTTTGTGTTTTAGTCAAGATGCGATAATAATTATAAATTAATGTAGATTAAACGTGATATAATGGAAGTATGCTAGATGTGAAGTTTATCCGGGAAAATCTGGAGTTGGTTGAAAAATCGGCGAAAGAAAAGGGTTATAAAATAAATATCAAAGAGATTTTGGAGTTAGACGACCAACGCAAAAGTATGTTGGCGCAAGTAGAAGAATTAAGACGAAGACGAAATGAAATTGCGACAAAAATGAAAGGTGGCAAGCCGGAAGCGAGTTTGATTGAAGAAGGAAAAAAGGTAAAAGAAGAAATTGCGACGCTCGAGATTGGCCTAGATGAGGTTGAGAATAAACTTTTAGAAAAGCTGAAATTGGTACCAAATATCATATTTGAGGATGTGCCACTAGGGGGAGAAGAATGTAGTACCGAGGTAAAAAGTTGGGGCGAGAAGAAAGCTGAAGGGGTAGACCATTTAGATTACGCCGTGAGTCGCGATTGGGTTGATTTTGAGCGAGGCGCGAAGGTTGCAGGAGCGAAGTTTTATTATCTTAAAAATGAGTTGGCACTTCTTGAAAATGCGCTTTTACAGTATGGACTAAAAAAAGTTTTAGAACACGGATTTACTTTTATGACGGTGCCAGATTTGGTGTCGTCACGAGTTTTGGAAGGATGTGGGTTTAATCCACGTACAAGCGAGCAATCGGATGAGTATTTTGTGGAAGGGGAAGACTTGGCACTTATAGCGACAGCAGAGATGCCTCTTACTGGCTATCATATGGACGAGATTTTGGATGAGGAGAAATTACCCTTATTATATGCAGGATATTCGGCATGTTTTAGGAAAGAAGCAGGGACGTATGGTAAATATACGCGTGGATTATTTAGAGTACACCAATTTAATAAATTAGAGATGTATGTATTTTGTTTGCCAGAGCAAAGCCAAGAAATTCATGAAAAAATACTAGAGATAGAAGAAGAAATTTGGCAAGGGTTGGGGATTCCTTACCGTATTATTAATGTTGCGGCTGGGGATCTTGGGGCGCCAGCGGCGAAAAAATATGATATGGAATACTGGTCTTTGGTTAATCAAAAATACCAAGAAATTACTTCTTGTTCGAACTGTACCGATTTTCAAGCGCGAGCTGTTAATGCGCGAGTGCGCCGAAAGGATGGCAGTATAGAATTTGTGCATACTTTGAACGGAACAGCGATTCCTTTGGCGCGAGCTTTGGTGGTGTTAATTGAAAATTATGCAAAAGCGGGTGGGAAAATGAAGGTCCCCGAAGTATTGAGATCATATTTAAATAATAAGGAGGAGATTTAAAATGATTGAAAAAATTGAAGTAAATGGTAAAGATTATAAGGTTGAGGAACCGCTTAGAAAATATGTTGAAAAGCGATTGGGAAAGCTGGATAAGTATTTGCCGAGGGGATTTAAGAAGGATGTGGTCTTAAAGGTGATTGTGACGACAATCGGAAAGAGTAAAGGTGAAAAATATGAATTATCGGTAGCGATGGAAATTCCGGGCGGGAAGGTTTTGGCGGCAAAGGATGAATGTTCGAATGTTTTTGCAGGAGTGGATTTGGTTGAGGCAAAATTGACCGGACAAATTCGGCGCTATAAACTTGAAGTGCAACCACATCGGCAAAAACGAAGCCTAAAAAAGCTCTTTATCAGAAGAAAATAATGTGGTAAAATGGGGGGAGTTAATTAGTCTGGAGGCATATGGCGAAAAAAGAAAAGAAACCGACTGATAAGTTGGCCGATAAGACCGCGCTAACGAAGTTTTTGCAGGGAGTTTTTGGAGATGCGCAGAAGCGAATTTTAAAGAGGTTGTGGAAGCGAGCGCAAGAGATTAATAAGTTAGAATCTAAATACGAGGCGATGGATGACGAAGAACTGTCAGCGCAGACAGAGGTGTTTCGGAAGAAAATTAAGAAGGCGAATGATGAGGCAAAAATTTTAAATGAGATTTTGCCGGAGGTTTTTGCGGTAGCGCGGGAGGCTTCGAGACGAATTTTGGGACTACGGCCATATGATGTGCAATTGATCGGTGGTATGGTTTTGCATGAAGGTGCAGTTGCAGAAATGAAAACCGGTGAAGGTAAGACTTTGGTTGCGATGCTTCCGGCATATTTGAATGGTTTGACGGGGCGTGGAGTGCACGTGGTGACGGTGAACGATTATTTAGCGCAACGTGACGCGGGTTGGAATGGTCCGATTTATGATTTTTTGGGTTTGTCTGTTGGTGTAATCATTAACAATGCATCGTTTGTATATGATGCCGAGTACGAGAACGAAGACCATGCAGACGCAAGATTTCGACATTTAAAGCCAGCAACTAGAAAAGAAGCTTATAATGCCGACATTACTTATGGGACGAATAATGAGTTTGGGTTTGATTATTTGCGTGATAATATGACGAGCGAAGTGGCGCTTTTAAGGCAGAGAGAGCTAAACTTTGCGATTGTCGATGAGGTTGACTCGATTTTGATTGATGAGGCAAGAACGCCACTTATAATTTCGGCGCCGGCGGCAGACAATCCGGAAGCATACTATCAATTTGCTAAGGTGGCAAGCAGGTTGACACCGGAGGATTATATTTTTGATGAAAAACGACGCTCGGTAACTTTGACAGATGAGGGCATTGAAAAGGTGCAGAAGATTTTAGGAGTGGATAATTTATATTCAACAAAAAATACGCGCCTAGTGTATCATCTTGAACAAGCGATTCGGGCAGAGATTATCTTTAAGCGTGACAAAGATTATGTTGTAACAAACTCTGGTGAAGTGATTATTGTTGATGAGCATACCGGGCGTTTGATGCAGGGGCGACGCTATAACGAGGGGTTGCATCAAGCAATTGAAGCAAAAGAGGGGGTTGCCGTAAAAGAAGAATCAATGACGCTAGCAACGATTTCATTCCAGAATTTCTTTAGATTGTATAAGAAATTATCAGGGATGACCGGTACGGCATTTACAGAAGCGGAAGAATTTCAGCAAATTTATGCTCTGGATGTAATTCAGATTCCACCAAACAAGCCGATTATTAGGGTTGATAAGGATGATTTGATTTATAAGACGAAGGCGGGGAAACTAAAAGCGATTGCAGAGGAGATTAAAAAATACCACGAAAAAGGTCAGCCGGTGTTGGTAGGCTCTGGTTCGATTGCGAATAACGAAGAAATTGCTAGGTATCTTGATTCGTATAAGTTGCCGTATGAGATTTTGAACGCAAAAAATAACGAGCGCGAGGCGGCGATTATCGAGAAGGCGGGTGAGCGAGGGGCGATTACGCTAGCTACAAACATGGCGGGGCGTGGTACGGATATTAAACTTGGTGATGGTGTGCGCGAACTTGGTGGTCTCGTGGTAATTGGCTCGGAACGGCACGATGCCCGTAGAGTTGATAACCAGCTTAGAGGCCGAGGTGGACGGCAGGGCGATCCGGGTACAACGCAGTTCTTTGTTTCGTGCGAAGACGATTTGATGCGAATTTTCCAAGGTGATAGGGTAAAGATGCTGATGACACGGCTTGGGGTTGACGAGGATACACCGATTCAGACACGAGCGATTTCAAAAACGTTGGAGTCGGCTCAGAAACGAATCGAAGGATTTAACTTTGATTCTAGGAAAAACGTCGTTCAGTATGACAACGTAATTAATCGCCATCGAAAAGTTGTTTATGCGATGCGACGAAAGATTTTAGACGGGGAAGAGATTTATCCAGAGATTCAGAGGCTAATGCGAGACGAAGTTAAAAGTTTGACAGAATTTTCGTCGCGAGTAAATAAAAATTTTGAAGCAGAATTTAAGGCGGTGTTTGATTTTGACACGGATTTAATTCATGAGATTGGGATTAAGAGAAAAGAAAAAGATCGCTATAAATTAGCGCTTGAAGCAGTAGAAGAAGCTTACAAGAAGAAAGAAGATGAGTTTGGGGTGGAGACGATGCGAAAAGTTGAGCGAGAAGTTTATTTGAAGGTACTGGATACATTATGGATGCAACACCTTGAGAATATGCAACATTTACGCGAGGGGATACACTGGCGTTCGGTTGGGCAAAGAGATCCGTTGGTTGAATATCGTTCGGAATCACAAAAGCTGTTTGATGGATTGCAGAGGAATTTGCGCGAAGAAGTTTTGAAGATACTCCTTACGATTACGCCTTCAGAGGCGGCGGCTGACGAAGTGATGGATGGCGAAGAATACGAATCAGAGCTTACCAAGATGGCAGAGGGGCAAGTAAGTAAGGGCGTAAACGAAGTATCGGCAGGGGATAAAAATCTAGATGCTGAATTTAAGAAAAAGACTTCTGGTGCGGGGGTGAAAAAAACAAATAAACCGACTGCAAAAAAGAATTCTAAGCGTAAGAAAAGGTCAAAAAAGAAACGTTAATGAGACATTCAGTTGAGATAGTAGAGCTAAGAAATGGAGCGAGGGGGCTTTTTATAGATATTCCGGGCGCAAGCGTGATGGCGACACGGGTGCAGTTTAGAGCGGGGATGCTTTATGCAAAAAGAAAAGAAGTGTATGAGATTCCACATTTAGTTGAGCATTTGGCGTTTGGGGCGAATGCAAAATTTCATAGCGAGCAGGCTTTTGAGGCGGAGTTTACGAAAAACGGAGCCTATCATAACGCTTGGACTTCGGATATTTCGGTTTGTTACGAGACGGAATGCGCAGATTTTGAATGGGAAAGAATTATGGATTTACAGAGAGTGTCGATTTGCTCGCCAAGATTTAACGAGGAAGAGTTGAAAAGCGAAAAGGCAAACGTGCGTTCGGAATTAACTGGATATATGAATGATTATTATCGAGTGCTGTGGCCTAGAGTACAGCAAGCAGTGGGGGAGGATGTATTAGACCTCGGTGAGAGATTAAAAACAATTTCGAATATCGAGCTGAAAGACATTCGTGAGCATTATCGACGAACACATACGGCGAAAAATATGTTGTTTATTGTGGCGGGGAGGCTAAAGGGGCGACGCAAAAAACTAAAGCGAATGCTAGAAAATTGGGATTTGAAAGAGGGGGAGAAGTTTGATTTTCCGTTTACGGATTTGTCGACGGGTGAGGCCGTGTCGATTCGGCGAAAAGATGCGTCAAACATTACTTTTGGGTTTTCTTTGGTGACGCCACGACACTTAGAACCAAATGAGATTTTTGCGATGAATTGTTTGAATCATATCTTAAATGGCACAACTTCTTCGCGAATTTTTGGGACGGCAAGAAAACGTGGCTTGGTGTATGGGATGGGCTCGTCGGTGGCCTCGAACGCAACAAATACCTATTGGGATTTTGATGGAGAAGTAAATATCGAAAATGCAGAGGCGTTGTTTGACCTGATTCAAGTTGAGCTGACGAAGGTTTTGAATGGTGAAGTGGCGGACGCAGATTTTGAATCGGCAAAATCTTACGCGCTTGGTAGATTTCAAATGGGGGCGCAGACGGTTGGGCAAATTGCGGATTATTATGCCGATGGGTATTTTACGAATGAGACGGTAGAAAAATATGACAATATGCCAAACTTGATTCAGGGAATTGATAAATCTAAGATGATTGAGCTAGCGCGCGAATTTGCAGGGACAGGAATCCGAGGCTTTGCTGCGGTTTCGTCGACAGATAAAGCATTTATTACTGAGTTAGAGAATAGACTAAATTTTTGAATTGTTTGCCACGATCGTAGACGTTTTCGAACATATCAAAGGAAGCGGCGGCGGGAGACATTAGGATGATGTCGCCGGGTTTGGCTGAGTTTTTGGCTGACTCGATAGCTTCTTCTAGTGATTCGGAAAGAGTGAAACGGCTGTCTTTATATCTTTTGGCGAGTTCATGGCCAGATTCGCCGATTAAGATAATATGTTTGATATTTGGGGATTTTAAAATTTCGTAGATTTCGTCGAGGTCTTTGTAGTTGGTTTTGTCGCGACCACCGATAATGATGGAAATATCGTTATTTGGAAAAGCGTTTACGGCGACGCGAGTTGAAGAAGGATTGGTACTGAAATTATCGTCGTAGTATTTGACGCCGTTTATCTCTTGAACGAATTCGAGCCGATGTGGGAGACCTTTAAAGCTTTTTAGACCATTTATAATCTCGGCCTGGTGAGTTTTGAGATATTCATCTGGTGATATATTTTTATAGGCGGAGACGGCGGAAATAGCGGCGAGGGCGTTATTCAAGTTGTGTTTACCGGGGAGGTTGATAGCATTTTTAATTTCGTCGGAGACTTCAAAAGGATAAGGGATTTTTTGGGCGATGGTGGTATTTGCGATTTTTGTTGTTTCGGGGTTGTCTTTGTAGTAAATTAGATAATCGTGTTTGGTTTGGAATTTGGTGATGTTTGCCTTGGCGCTTATGTAATCATCGTAATCTTTATGGACGTTTAGGTGGTCTGGCTCGAGTGTGCCAAGCACGGCAATTTTTGGGGATTTTTGGAGATTCCAAAGTTGAAAACTGGATAATTCATAGACAACAACGTCGGTAGCTTTTAGTTTGTCGAGGACATCGAGAGCGGGAGTGCCGATATTGCCAATTAGGTAGACATTTTCGTGTTCGGCTTTTAAGATGGATTCTATAAATGAACAGGTAGTGCCTTTGCCTTTGGTGGCAGTAACACCGATAATTTCGCAAGGACAATGCTCAAAAAAGTATTCTGTAATACTTGATTCGTTTTTTAGATTTAGAGGTGGAACAGAGGGAGAGCGAAAAATTATATCATAGCGTGAATAATCGTTATGTTTAATTTCGGTGGGGTTAAAGTTTTCTAAAATATCAATTTCGGGATTTTCGAAATGAGTTTTTAGATATTTTTCGGTAGATTTGCCTTCTTTGCCGAAGCCGAGTAATAAAAACTTCATATATTTTTCCTAAGTTTATAAAAATGGGGTTGACTTTATGATTAGTGTGCGGTAGAATTAGTTTAGGTTAGTTATTTGCTCTTCTTACGAGGAGCAAATTTTAGTTTTATAGCAACTTTTATGTTTTCTACTTCAACTTCCATAACCCTCCTTTCTCCTTACCGTGCATTAATTTTTAAGTGTCAACCCCATAGGATTATTGTAGCATAGAATCCGGGAGAAGTGGGGGTAATTGGTGTTTAGTTGCTTTTTGCGACGGCTTCGGCTGGTTAGATAGAATCTTAAACATCTAATTTTTCTCAACTAAAAATTACGCCTGGATAAAAATTATAATTCTAGGCAGACCTCCGCCGGAATTACCAGTTCCGTGCTCGGTCTGTAGAATTATAATTTTTATCGGGTAATTTTTAATGTTTCGGAAAATTAGAGTTTAAGATTCTTCCAATCAGTTAGCGAGACAACGGATAGTAAACCCCATAAATTTATCTGCTGCATTGGATGGACGGACTAATACATAATTATAATCGAAAAGATATGCAGCACGTTCTAAAGAATAAACAGTAGATGTCCAGTAGTGGCCGGTCGCACTACGACGTTGCTCTGCGGGAACTACTTCGATCATGCCACTGAAAACGAAATTATTAGGATATGACCTTAAAATGCTTATTGCCTTAATACCCATGTCGCCGTTATATTCAGAGTTGCTTCCTGGCTCCATACCGGTTACTGCGACCGACATTTTTCTGTAATCATTAGTATTAACATTAGCACCTTTGCCACCTGCTGGTAGCTTCCATCCTTTTGGGCAGACTGAGCTGGATACTTGGGTGTTATTGGTGGCGGCACTATATGTACCAGTCCCCGCCGTAGCAGAATACCAGTTATAATAATTGCCATAGCTAAGTATAGGAGCATCTGGAGTTGTTGTGATAGACACTGGATTGAGTGAATTGTCTGCGTTGAGTAGAGATTGATTAGTGCAAATGGCATCTAGCGTAATACACCAATTTGCAAGAATTGGTTCTACAGAAGAGTTAAGCGTAAAATTGCTATACACATCAGAATCGTTTGGGGTAAGAGTAATTGGATTATTCCCACCAAGCCTTAAGTTCTCAATCATCCAACACTTGCCGTCTTTTAGTTTTGCTACGGCATAGGTATTATTGTCTCTTAGGTCAGTTAGAGCTGTAACTGTTCCGATTGGCATAGTAGTGTTGTTTGGACAACTCCAGTTTTGAATAGTACCAGCTGATTCAACCCAGACGGCGTAGAGTGATAAACCTTCTTCGTTTAGATTAGATGGTGTAGTGATGGTTTCGTTTGGTCCATAGATTTTAGCATTAGGGTTAGTAGCACTGCCTACATTAGCAACATAGTCATAAGTATCAGACCAGCCTACAAAGCCATATCCTGGGCGTTTGAAGTTAGAAGCCCAGAGGGTGGCTTCTCCACCTGGAGTGAGTGGAGTAACTAAGTTACCCACTGTGCTGGTATAACCAGTATATTCTTGGTCTCCCATAGTGTCTACAACAAAACCATTAGCATTAGGATAATAACCAATTTTACCTGCTTCAGTAGTCATTGGTTGATTAGGAATAGCACTACTTGGATGCACCATAGTATATCTCACTCTCCCTACATAACTACCAGCAGGTTGAGTAGGAGAGACATAGGCTCTGTAGGTAGATTTAAAGGAAGAACCTTGGAAGTCATCAGTGACTGA
>JAFWHT010000019.1 GCA_017511965.1 Candidatus Saccharimonadota bacterium | reverse complement strand
TAGTAATAGTTCTATTACTAGCTCTTTTGCTAGTATAGACACTAATGCTTCTATTGCTTCTAATACTGGTTTGTCTGACAATACATGGGGATATGCCTTTATGGATGAAACAATGAATAATCCTACCTGGTCTTCTTACTCGGGTTTACCACTTTACTCTTCAACTGCACCAGTTACCTTGAAGTCTTCACTCTCTCCTGCTACTTCTGCTGAAGGAGATAAGATTAAATTTAAAATTGCAGCTAAATCATCTGTCTCCCAATCTTCCGGTGAATACAATAACGTCATTAACTTTACCATCACTACTCAACCTATTCCAGTTACTCTTTCTATGGCTTATGAGAATGCTGGTAAACAGAAACTAAATGGTTACTATAAACTTCAAGACATGACTGTGGATATTTGTAATGCTACAGAAGTATTAGACGAAGGTAGTCAAACCCAGCTGATAGACGTTCGTGATAATAAGGTTTACTGGGCGACTAAATTACAAGATGGTCATTGTTGGATGACGCAAAATTTAGATCATGACATTAATGTTAACTTCGCCTATACGCCAGACAATACCGATATCCCGACTAATTGGACGCCAGATAAATCTACTTATACTACTGGTACTACAACTTGGGCTACAGGAAGTGCTGGCTTCAACATCCAACAATCCTACGACCCAGGCAATAAAATCTGGGATGGAACACCAAGCTCTACTAGTTTAACTCTAGACACTATGACCCAAGGTACTAACCAGCACTATCACATTGGCAACTGCTACAACTTTGGGGCTGCTGTAGCCATGAACGATACATCCAGCTACACCACCCAAAATACCGACGTCAACCAATCCATCTGTCCAAAAGGCTGGACTTTGCCAAAGAGTGGCAATATCACCACTGCTGGTTCCTTTCAATACTTAATGGACCAATATAACTGGGCGAATAACAGTATGACTAACCCTAACATATGGTCAGCCCCACTGTATTTCCCGCTCGCCGGTCACTGGGACGGCACCTCGTACCATGTAGCGAGACTCGACTACTTCTGGTCGTCGGTCGTGCACTCGTCCACCGATGCTTACTATTTGTACGGGACTTATGACGGGTACGTATACCCCGTGAGCTTCCGCACTCGCAACGGCGGTCTATCTATTCGTTGCGTTAGCCGGTAATTTTACCTAAAAATCTCCCCCACCGCTACCCCTAAAATCTCTGGCAACTGCGCCTTTTCCTCCGGCGTAAATCGAGACAACACAAAATCCACATCCCCCATTCTGCGCCTTAGCTCATCATTTCCCGTCCCAATCCGGAGTCGCGGATAATCGCTAGACCCAAGCGCCGCGTCGATCGATTTCAACCCATTATTTCCCCCTGCTGACCCCGACGCCCTAAACCGCACCACTCCAAACTCCAAATCAAAATTATCACAAATCACCAAAATATCCGAAGCCGGAATCTTATAATACCGCATAAATTCGGAAACCGCTCGCCCACTCTCGTTATAATACCCCTGCGGTTTAATAAAAATATAATCTTCCCCGTCAATCTTCTCTTTCCCATAAATCGCATTAAATTTTGGCTTTGCACTCCACTCAAATCCAAACTTCTTAAACAAAAAATCTAGCACCAAAAATCCAGCGTTATGTCGCGTAAAATTATATTCATTTCCCGGATTCCCTAAACCAACTATTAATTTCATACCAAAATTATATCATGAAAAACCCCGCCAAACTAGCGGGGTTTAACTTTAGGTGCGAATGAATTTACGGCTCGAAAACCTCTCCGCGATATGTTTCGCCGCGGGCGAACGCACAACCTCGCGCACCGTGTCAAACGAAATTACCGCCGCCAGCGAATCCCCCGCCAGCTTCGATGCCGAATACGACAGGCCGTTGCTAGTGCGATTCAAATGCGGGTTTGTCGTCTGATACGGATCACCCGAAATTACAATCTTACTGCCATTGCCAATTCGCGAAAGTAGCGCCCGCGCCTGGCCGCGCTCCATATCCTGAAACTCGTCATAAATCATAAACGAATTTTGAATCGAACGCCCGCCCATAAAAACCAGCGCCTCAAATTCAAAATATCGTTCGCGGTATTCTTCGACAATCGCATCGATGCTACCCAAGTTCCTGTTGGTGCCGCCTTTTTTAACTTTGCGCGCCTCAAGTTCTTCTGTCACTTTTGGTTTAACGTTCATCATCCGCACTACTGCTTCAAGCGCATCTAAAATCGGCGCCGCTTTCGGCAAGATTTTTTCCAGCTTGTCGCCTTTCAGATGCCCAATCTCGCGCCCCAAAGCGCCGTCGCGCGAGCAAACAAAAATCTTGTCGTATTGCTCGCCAAGCACTTGCGAAAGCCCAGCCGCCACCGTACAAAATGTTTTACCAGTACCAAACGTTCCCGATACTATCACAATCGGTATCTCTTCCACTGGCGCGAGTAACGCATCAAACATCATTGCCTGCCCCGCCGTCATCGGGCGGATTTTATTAAATGCTGGATGATTGATTCGTGTAAACCGTAGAGGTACTACCGCCTCGCCGTTAAACCTGCCGATGTTCTGAAAACTGCTATCCACGTGACAACCTTCGCCAAAAACCATTTCCACGTACTGGTTGATCACCAGCGGATTTTCCGGGAACAGCTCGTCCCACACATGCTTCGGTATTGCGTGCCGCGTCCACCAACAACTCGCAAACTCATCCGGAAAATCAACTTTCACCCGTCCGGTGTAAACCTCCGGATTCACCCGCGCGATATCAATTCCGTTAAATGCCGCCGGTGTCGCCAGTTGGTCGCTACCAGTCATGATTGCCACCTTTTCCTTGCCGAATTTTTCTTGCAACGACCTCGCCGCCGCAATCGCATGGAATTTTGAGCTGTTGTACTTTTCGCTCGAACCTTTCGCTAGCCCATGAAAAGTCGGGTTCTCCGGAAAATCAATAAACTCCAGCCCCATTCCGTTTCTAAAAACAAAAACTTCAGTTTCATTTCGATTCATCGCTTCCGAAATTTCACCCAAAATCGCCGTCAGTTCCCTTACCGCTTCACCTCGCGTCGTTTGCTCATTGTAAAAATCCAACAACCGATAAACGTAAAACGAAGGAATAAACAGCGTCTTGGCTTTTGGCCGAGTGTTTTTGTTTGGCGTCAAAAAATCCGGATCGCCAATCAACACATCCAGCCCAGGCACGATGTAATCATGGAACTTCTCTTGGCTCATTCAAAATCACCTCCTCTTAAAGAGCCCCGTAATCAAAAATGGACCATTTCGGCCCACCGTTTACAGCTATTTTTTATTATATCACATTATTTTTCGCTCACAAACGAAAACTTGATTGGTGTCCCAACAAACGGATATTTTTCACGAATTTTGCGTTCCAAAAATCGTTTCCAGGACCAATGCAAAAGCCCCAAATCATGTCCATGCACTACAAACCACGGTGGGCAAGTATCGGTCTGAACAATATATTTCGGCTTTGGTCGGGTATTTTTAAGTCCCGCCGGCGGATGCGAAATCACCGCTTCGTTTAAAATTTTATTCAGCTCAGAAGTTTTAATTTCTGTTTTTCTTGTCGCGTCAATTTCTGTTGCAAGCTCAAACAATTTCGTCACATTTTTCCCCGTTTCCGAGCTTGTGATGAGCACTGGCGCATATGGCAAAAAGTTAAAATCGCGTTCCAATTCATCTAAAATCGCATCCGTGTCTTCGACCAAATCCGCCTTTGTCAAAATAATCAAAATCCCTTTCCCTGCTTCAATAATTTGCCCAGCGAGCGCCTGGTCTAATTTCGAATGTGGCTCAGTTGCATCAATAAGTAACCCCGCGATATCCGCTTCTTCAATCGCCGCAAGCGTTCTAATCGCGCTAAACTTCTCAATCCCAACCTCGCGTTTTCCAGGTTTTCTTAAACCCGCCGTATCTAAAATTTCAAGTTCTCGCCCATCGTATTTTATCGAAACTCGATTTACATCCCGTGTAGTTCCTTGTTTCGACGAAACCACTGCCTGTTGCTTTTTTGCTAGCGAATTAAATAAACTCGATTTCCCCACATTCGGCCGCCCGATCAGGGCCAGCTTAAGAATAGGAATCTTTTCTTTTGAGAGTGTGCCTGATTCAAGTCTACGAACAAAAGAAAAGATTCTGTCCTTAAGTCCATTAACCCCCTGACCAGTTGTTGCCGAAACTCGAAAAGTTTCAGCTGGTTTAATTCCAAGTGATAGAAACTCTTCATCCGGCAATGATTCTCCTAAATCCGATTTATTCAAAAGCAAAAGTACCGGTTTTTTTGACTTCAAAGCCTTTTTAGCAATATCTTTATCTCGTAAATCTGGATATTTCGATGAATCCAGCGTCACCAAAATCATATCTGCCGATTCGATTGCGTCTTCAATTTGCTCTTGAATCGAAGCTTCAAAATCATCGGAAGGATCTTTTAACCCTGCCGTATCAATCAAAACAAACGAATCGTCAATCGTTGCGACGACATTATCCCTAGTCGTTCCCTCTTCTCGCGCCACAATCGCGATGTTTTTTCGCGCTAGACGGTTTAGAAGCGACGATTTTCCGGCATTCGTCTGCCCAATCAATGCTACAATCGGCAATTTTCTCATATCTATAATTATACCATAAAAAAATGGTGATCCCGGCGGGAGTCGATTCGAAGAACGATTCCAACTTTTTGAGCACCAAAGGTGTTGGTGATCCCGGCGGGAGTCGAACCCGCGATTTTCTGGATGAGAACCAGACGTCCTAGACCACTAGACGACGGGACCACAAAGTAGCGCGGACCCAAGGGGGGTTAGGTCCGCAATTTTATTTTAACACAATCCTAACTAAAACTCAACACTTCCATATCCCGGCACTGCCGAAATAAAAGTCTGCCCAGGGGCTAATAAAATCTCTACTCCATTCTCGTCAAGAAACTTAATTTGCTCAGCCTTGCTAGCTTTCTCCCAAGTCCCACGAATTACCAAACCATTCTGAAAAACATAAACCTTCCCCGAGCCAGTCGTTTTAATCGATTCATAATACCCATCCGCCGCCCTTCCTTCATCTACGATCATCGCAATTACTACCGACGGCGCCATTTGCACCAAATTACAACTCCCCTCCGGGTTTACCTCACCCAAATTTTCATCTGGGCATTTGTAAACTTCATGCGCTTCCCCGCTCGCATAGCTACGTCGATAACTATTCGATGAAGCATCATAATTATATCGCACATTAAAACTCGTCGCTCCCCCAAGCCTCAAATTAATTTCTCCAACCTCTGGGATAATTTCTGAAGTATTTTCTTTTGCTTCTTCTAGGATATCTAATTTTTCAGCAATCAATCTATCAATTCTTTCCCGCTCGGCCTCTAGAGGCAAAAGTCGCGGAAAACCTTTTAAATCCGAGCTAGAAAAACCCATATCACTCGCAAATTGTTTTAAATTCGTTGCAGTCGTAAACAAATTATTCCAGCGCCGACTATAATCCGTTCCTCGATACATATAATTATAATTTTCAGTTAAATCAAGATATCCACCTGCTCTTACTGCCGCCAAAGCATCCGCCGCTCCACCTGCATGCACAATCGCGCACCCGAACGGCGTATCCCAATCAAGGTAATAAACCCTTAGCGAGCGAATTGGCCCAATCACTGCCGATAAAGGATTTTGAAAAATCGCCGCAAATCTTGTGATTCCCGCTTCCGCAATCGCCTCAAAAATTACTCCAGCTTCTGTTAGCCCAACTTGTGGTCGTGCCCCATCAAGCCCGTTCGGAATCTGAATACAAAACGTCGGTGCATTTTTTAGCTCTGGACTACTTAAAACTTTTCCAGTTAGAGCACTATAAACTTCTTCCTTTTCTATGCTAGATGGAATTTCTGGAAAATCAACTGCCAAAACCTCTTCTTCTGGTTTCAAAAGCCCAATCAAACAACACGTTACCCCACCAAAAATAAATACTATCCCCAAACTCAAAAAACTAATTGTCAACCAATCTCTTTTTTTCGTAGCTGTATTCTTAGAGCCCGGCTTTTTAATCGGATTAGAGATCCCATTTTTATCTATTATTGACTCTAATTTTTCTTCCATCTTCTTATCTTTATGCATTATTTTTCAAAAAAGCATTATTATTTTTAATAATTTTAGCACAAAATAATTTTTTGTGCTATAATAGGGTTATGGTTACCAAGAAGTCTAAAATAATTAAATTATTCTCGGCGCTTTCGCTATTGTTTGTTGGCTTCAACAATGCTTTTGCTGTCGATGGAAATACTAATTTCAACGTTAATGTTGCCGAATCGCTCTTTGTTTCGGTTTCTACGCCCACCGATTGGGCCTCGGGTTATGCCGATGCATTTTTGCGCAACAAAGTTAGTGTCAATGTTGTCTCAAATAATACCAACGGCTTTACTGCCTCCATGACCACCAAGACAGACAATACCGCCCTAGTCAACAACACAAACAATACCTACACCTTACCTACTTTAGCTTCTACTACTTCCAGGGCAAATTTCCCTGCTAATTTCTGGGGTTATTCTTTCGACGACACCGAAAGCGGTAGCGACACCAGCAACTACGGCGCTCTCGTTGGGGTTAATGGTACCCCAATCACTATTCTATCAAGTTCCACTGCTTCTACTGGTAGCAAAGATTTTTATTTCGGTGCTAAGGCCAACGTTACGCAAGCTTCTGGTACTTATACCGGTACCGTCGTAATTAGTGTAGTATCTGGCGTTATCGATCCAGGCACTAACCCAATCACTCCAGTAAATCCAGTCACTCCTAACCCCACTCCCAATACTCCTACCTATAATTCTTCTTCAAACGTCACTTCTTACACCTACAATCCCACCGTTCCTAACACCGACACCACAGTTACTATCATAGATACCGGCGATACCCGTGGTGTTTACAATGGTTACACTCCACCACAAGGTGTTACTCGCACCACTAGTGCCAAGACTCAAGCCTTCTCTACTCTTGCTACTGGTCTCGCCGTTGCCGCTACCATCGCCACTACTTCCGGCATGTTCCTTCTCTTCGCCGCTCGTCGCGAAGAAGATGACGAAAACGAATAAACGTGTTATAATATCTTCCATGAAAGTAATTACTAGGTTTGCCCCCAGTCCTACTGGCTATATTCACATTGGAAACGTGCGTTCTGCTATCTATCCTTATCTACTCGCACGTCAAAATAACGGTAAATTAATTCTTCGCATCGAAGATACTGACCGCGAGCGTCACGTAGAAGGTGCAACCGAGCTAATCGAAGACACTCTAGAATGGCTAGATCTCAACTGGGACGAAGGTCCAATCGTCGGTGGCCCTAACGGTCCCTATTTTCAAAGTGAACGCAAAGATATTTACTTAAAATGGGCGAAAAAACTTCTTGATTCTGGTCGCGCTTATGCCGATCCGACGCCATCCGAAAAAATCGAAGAATATCGCAAAGAATGTAATGATAAAAAAATCCCGTTTCTTTATCGTAATTTTCGCCCCCAAAACCCGCCAGAATGGAAGCCTGGCATGCCAATTCGATTCAAAACCGAGCCAAAGTCTTACGAGTGGCGCGACGAAGTGATGGGCGAAATGAAATCTGGCCCCGAAGTTTTAGACGACATTATTTTAATCAAAAAAGATGGTTACCCAACCTATAATTTTGCTCATATTGTTGATGATGCCGAAATGAACATCACACACGTTATGCGTGGTGTCGAATATCTATCTAGCACCCCAAACTATCTTGCGCTCTACGAAGCTCTAGGCCTAGAAAGACCACATCTTGTTTCTCTTCCCCACATTCTCGCGCCAAACGGCAACAAAAAGCTCGGCAAACGCGACGGCGCAAAATCGGTCACAGAATACCGTGATGATGGCGTGCTGGCTGAGGCAATGCTAAATTATCTTGCTTGTCTTGGTTGGAATGACGGTACCGAGCAAGAAATCTACAGCAAAGAAGAGCTTATTCAAAGTTTTTCACTCGATCGTATCCAAAATTCTGGTGCACGTTACGACGAAACTAAACTCCTTTGGCTAAACGGTCAATGGATTCGTAAAATTTTCGACGAACAAGGCGCCGAAGCTCTTTATGTGCATACAGAAAACTTTTGGCCAGAGTCTGCCAAAAACGCAACCGATGACTATAAAATAAAAGTCCTCTCGATTATTTATGATCGCCTAAAAGTCCTCTCCGACCTAAAAACAATGACCGGCTATTTCTTTGAAGATCCAAAAATTGATATCGAAATGTTAACAAACAATAAATTCCTGAAAAAACTTTCCGAATCCGAGCTCGAAGCACTACTTAAAACCTCGATCAAGAAATTAATCGACCTAAAAGTTTGGGACGAAGATTCCCTCCAGACTGCCTTAAACGAGCTACTCGAAGAAACCGGCAAAAAACCAGCCGAACTTTTCAGCCTAATTCGTCTAGCTTTAAGTTTTGCGCCATTTAGCCCTGCGCTTAATCTTACCCTAAAAACATTAGGGCGCGAAATTTCTCTCGCGCGCCTAAATGCAGTTGCTCGTTCAATCTAAAACGAAACTGCAATATCAGAAATTTGTTTTTTAGACAAAGAACCTTTTTTCATTTCTAATTTATAAACAATTCCCCCATTTACCCAGGCCGCATTACTTCCACTTACGTAAATAGTCAGCCCTTGTTCGCGTAAAATCGTATAGTCTTCGCCGTATTTTCCTTTAACATAATTATTTACCAGTGCGTTCGAATCCCAAGACGACTTTTCCTCGATAATATAAAACGCATCATCGGTAGTTTTCTTCTTAAATAAAATCGTAACCACGTTGTTCTCCGAGGAAATTTCCGAAGGGCTGTAATTATAAGGTAAATAATTCGGGTAAGACGCATTAAGTTGCATCGCCGCCGCACGGAATTGAATATCTGGCATATTAAGATTCACAAAATAAACTATCCCAAAAATCACCGCCGCCGTGCAAGAAAGCGCCAAAACTATCCTGCCCGCCCCAAATTTCATTCGCTTCGTAATTTGCTCGCCCATATTCGCTTGAGCAGGTTTTTCTGCCGCCGCCAAGGCCCTTTGGATTGCTTGCTCTTTTAGCTCTTTAGCCGTTAATTTAGGCGCCTGAGTTTTTGCCGAAATAGCCTGTTTCTTACGCATCATTTCATTCGCTCTAATCTGTGTCGGGTGCGCTTTTGCTGGCTGTATCTCTGGCTCTTGGTTAATTTCGATTTTTCTGGCTTTCACTTCCTGTTTGGCAACGTCGTCCGAGCTAAAATGACTAATTTTAATACTTCGCCTTTTAGCCTCAGTCGGTGCCGCCACCGCTTCCGTAGCCTGACCAGGGCGCTTCACGTATTTTCGGTTTAAGGTAGTCGATGCTTTCATCTGTCGATGAGCTATCTTTGCCTTTTGCCTTGTTTCGGTTCTTTGCATTTTTACCTCGCTTATTCTTATATTAATAATACTATTGTTTAATTCAAAACGCAAGAGCTAAAATTTATAAAAATTATGGTATAATATACACATGGATTTCGAAAAGAAAAATCGCCGCCAAAGTCTTAAAGTTATCATATCCGAAGCCATCATGGTACTTGTTGTTATTATTATGGTTACCGTCCTAGCTTTTATTGTTTCTGGCTACTGGTTAAATGCCGATTTTGAAGTCAAACGTCAAGGCATGCTTCAAATCTCCTCCGTCCCTACCGGTGCCGACGTCATCATTGACGGTGAATCTTCTTGGCTTCAACGCACCAATACCTCCAGAGTTCTTGATAGTGGCGAACACACAATCACCCTCAAAAAAGACGGTTACGATTCTTGGAGTAAAACTATCAACATTTCCGAAGGCTTACTCTATCGCATCCATTACCCCAGGCTATTCCTGCAAAATCGTTCACCCGAAAAACTTTTATCCACTACCAAAATCTCCTCCGCCACTATTTCTCCCGATTACGAAACACTTCTCCTTATCAACAACACCACCGAATGGTCTATCATCAATCTATTAGACGAAAATCTCTCTCCCAAAAAATTCAATATCGCCGGCATTTTTTCTAACACCAGCCTCGAAAACGGCTCTAAAGTCGGCCTATTTAACGGCGAAATCGTTAGCGTAGAATGGTCGCTCGACGGCTCGCGCGCACTTTTTAAAGTTCGTTCTGGCGAGGTCGAAGAATGGGCGATTCTAGACTTCAATAATCCCAAAAACAGTATCAATCTCACCAAAGAATTCGGTGTTAGTTTTAATGACCTTAAAATTTTCGATCGTTCCGCCAATACCCTACTTGCCGTCCAAAATCGCAATCTCCACAAAATCGACGTTCCCGGACGCCAAGTTTCTGCCATTCTCGTCGAAAACATCCGTAGTTTCGATTTTTACAACAACGAAATCTTTTTCGTTGCTCGCTCAGAAGATTATTATCTCGGCAAAATCAAACTTGGTGATAGCAAAATCCAGACTCTCTCTACTCTTACCGCCTCGCAAAAAGTCCTCGTCACTAAATTTTACGAAGAAAGACTTATTATTATGTTAGACAATAGCACCGTCACACTTCACGACATGGATGACTTCACCAAACTATCCTCTTATCAATTAAGTTTCCTTCCTGATATCATGAAAGTTGGCACCAATGGTGAATTCATTATCTTGCGCGCTGGCCAAACTCTCGCTACTATCGACCTAGAAGCCAATCTAATGCGCGAATGGTCAGTCGAAAGCCCAAATCTTGGTTGGCTCGATAACAATATGATTTATACAGTCCTAGATGGCGATCTCATCGTTTATGATTTCGACGGCCTTAACCGTCGCGTCATCGCCAAAAATGTCGCCAGTCATTTCCCCGTTTCTATCACCGACAACCGTTTTATGTATTATTTTAGTGACGATTACCTAGTACGCGAATGGTTAATTCCCCGTTAGGAAGTTCCAAATCCCCTCAAAGAACGACGGCTCATTAGATGGCAACTCGTCGGCACTTTCTATCACAATTGATGGAGTCTCTATGTCGCCACCCTCGTAACTCGGCGAAATCTGCTCGGCAAAAACTAGCAACCTAAATCTCGCCGTCCCAAGTGGCGTACAAGTAATCAAAGTTAAAATAGGTTTATTGGTATCAATCACTAACGCCGCCACGTTGGTTGGCTCAATCACTTCTTTCCTAAATACGCTATAAGTATAGCGCACCGAATTATAATTCACATAAATCAAATCTCCATCTTCTAGCCTTTCTAGCCCAGAAAAGATGTATTTATACTGATTCGAACTATAAACATCCCCCGCCGAATGCCCAGTAATCACCAAATTCCCAACTTCCCCAGGAAACGCACTCGCTCCTGCAATCCGATAATGCGCTACACCATTATTCATAGCGCTATCAACTTCCGACAGGCCAATTCCAAAATGCACCGGCACATCCACATTTAATTTTGGAATAATAAGTTTAGGATCGGGCGAAACATTTTGTGTAATTGTTGGATCAACCGCCTCAATCTCCGACGGTGGGATATTTCCAGGCGAAACATAGGCAAAAATCGGCGCAAAAATCAATCGGTTATATTGCAAGAACAAAATCAAAAGAACTACTACTAGTCCCGCAAAAATCGGGATTAATTTGCGTCCACGGCGAGTTTTCTTGATGCTTTCCACCGCTTTTTTACGAATTTTATGTTTTAGCATATTGCCGATAGTGTCGCTCTCTGCAGATTCTTTTTCTAGTGCTAACCCCTCACTTTTATCAATTTTGGCACTTGTTTTTGTTAGAGAGCTCAAAATTTCTTCTTCTTCGGCTTTTGCCCGTGCTTCTTTTAATTTCTCCTTTTCAATGTAATTTCGCGCCGCGTTCGAATAATACTCGCTGTAGTATTTCTGGTAATAATTTTGCCAAGCCGAATGATATTTTTTCCAAGATTCCGAATCGATTTTATGTGTGTAGGCTTCGTTTTTTAAGTGTCCGTCGTTTGCGCTCGCTGTTTGTTGAGCATTTTTTGCCGACTCAGCATAAGCCGCCAACACTTTTTTACGTGCCAACGCTGCCGCCGCCTGTCTTTGCAAATCACTTGAAGATTGCCCACCGGTTTTAGAATCCATACACTAGATTATAGCATATTCTGCCAACTTATGCTATAATTACCGAGGGGGCGAGTGGCGGAACTGGTAGACGCGCTAGACTCAAAATCTGGTTGTAGTAATACAGTAAGGGTTCAAGTCCCTTCTCGCCCACCAGAGAAAAATCCTAAGTTTTTACTTAGGATTTTTCTCTGATATGACGTCCCTTCTCGTCTACCAACATTAGCAAATTAGGTAAAATATGCTATAACATAAATTTTGCTTGGCATTTTGCCAAAAACTTAGTTTATTTCCAAGACAAGTCCAACTTTCTCTGGTTTGAAGCACAATCAGCAAGATATAAATTAATCAAAGTTTGATATGGTAGACCAGATTTTTCAGATTGACTCTTAAAATAATCAATCGTGTCGTTGTCGATATTTATCGTGACTTGTTTTTTGAGACGATTAGTGTAAGGGTTTTTGCGAGGGTTTAATTCCTCGATGTTGTATTCTTTTTTCATTTTACTCCTTCGCGACCATTATAATAATCAATCTCAGACTTGGTGGCCCGCCGAGCCGAGATAATACGAATTACTTCATCATTTTTACGATAACAGTGGCTAACTATACAAATACGCGCCTTTCTGCTCAATCCCAAAATCAAGAAACGCTCTTCGCTCATGGAATGACTCGGATCATCAAATAAAATTGCATTAGTATCGTAAAATACCGTAGATGCTTCTTCAAATGAAACTTTATGCTTCGCTATATTTAAGCGATTTTTAAAATTATCCCATTCGAATTGTATCATATTCATAATTATATTATACATATAATATAATTTTAGTCAATAGTGATTCATAAAATCATCGCGCGACACAACGGAGCGAAAAGCCGTCGTAGCGGTGGCTCTCGCCCTCGGGGGAGACTACTGTGGAATAGAACCCTAGGTTACGTGCGAGCGTAGCGCTGGAGACCGTAGAGGACCAATAGTGCCCATGGTGGCCAGCGCGGCGGAGCACGCCCGCGGTAACGTAGCCGGGGCGGGGCATATAAACAGGAGCCTTTTCTAGGCCTTCGCTGCTAATGCTAGTATTGCCGGTATAATTGTCATATAAAGCGGCTAATCTCGCGAATTCGTTTGGTGAGCCAGCTGCAGTGTAGGCTGGGGTTTGGCTAGAGATCGTTGGTAGTCGCCACCCCTTCGGGCAGATGGAATTTTGCGGGTTGCTCGCGATATTAGCCATCGTACTAGCTGTATAGCTACTCGTGTTGTTGCTCGCCACCGCTGCAGACCAGTTGTAGTAGTTACCTACATGGCCGTGAGTACCATTGCTTGCATATGGTGTAGTAGAGAAATAATTCTTCCAATTAGCGTCTGCTTTGGTGATGTAGTTACAGCCTTGGTATTGTACTCCACCCACAGTATAAGAACAATTGGTTGATGGGTAGAATGTGGCGTTGTTCCAATAATAATCTCCTGTGTCTACTGAATACGGAGTGTTATAGTCGTTGGTGTAGCCTTGGATTGAACCGGCCGTACTAGCGTTGGTAACGGCATTAATGGTAGAACGCACTGGCGTCCAGTTGGCAGTAAGGTCGGTGTCATCGGGAGTATAGGTTTTAGTGCTATCTAGGTTTAAATCCAAGTTTTGCGTCATCCAACAATGACCATCTTGTAACTTAGTTGCCCAATAGACTTTGTTGTCTCGTATGTCTAGTAGCTCAGTTTGTCCTGGTTCGTCTAGGACTTCAGTCATATTACAGATTTCTGGTGTCATGTCTTGAAGCTTATAGTAACTGCTATCACCAACTGTAACTTTAGTCTTACCAGTTTTCTCATAAGCATCAGAAAGAGTAATTCTAGCAAG
>JAFWHT010000018.1 GCA_017511965.1 Candidatus Saccharimonadota bacterium | reverse complement strand
GCCGGGTAGCTATGTTCGGAAGAGATAAGCGCTGAAAGCATATTAAGCGCGAAGCCCACTCCAAGATAAGGATTCCCTAGGAGACTCCAGAAAGATGATCTGGTTAATAGGCTATAAGTGGAAGTATGGTAACATATGGAGCTGAGTAGTACTAATAGGTCCATCGCCTTTTTATGTCTTGGACTTAGCTAGCAACCGGTGTTTAATACACCGAGCCGTTTTAAAATCTTTGGTACTTAATGGACATCAATAGACGGGGGATTTGTTTGGTGCCCATAGCGCTGGGGAAATACCTGTTCCCATTCCGAACACAGAAGTCAAGCCCAGTAGCGCCGATTATACTGCTAAAAGCGGGAAACTAGGAAGGTGCCAAATTATAAAAAATCTCTCGTGAATGCGAGAGATTTTTTCTTGGGTTGTTTTATTATTCTTCGTCGGAGGTTTCTTCTATTGCAGAAAGAAGAGAGTCTTCGACGTTTTGTTTTTTCTTCTTTGGAGTGGTTTTACTTAGAACGATGTCGATTTCGTAGCCGGTTAGTTTAGAAGCTAAGCGGACGTTTTGACCTTGTTTACCGATAGCGATAGATTGTTGATCTTCGGTTACATAGACTTTTGCTTTTTTGCCGTCGATTTCAACTTTCATTACTTCGGCTGGGCTTAAGGCTTCGCGGATATATTCGGAAGCATTATCACTCCAGGTAATGACGTCGATTTTTTCTTTGTCACCGATTTCGTTCATGACGGCTTGGACACGAATGCCACGACCACCAACAAAGGTGCCGACCGGATCGATGCCCGGGACGGTAGAAATGACGGCAATTTTTGTTCTGCGACCAGCTTCACGAGCAATACCACGGATTTCGACAGTGCCGTTTTCGAGCTCGGGGACTTCTTGACGGAAGAGATATTCGATGAATTCGGCTGAACCGCGGGAAAGGATAAGTTGAGCACCACGTTCACTGCGTTCGATATTTTTGATAAAAACTTTGATACGATTACCAACGGTGTAATACTCGCCGTCGATTTGCTCGCTTTTTGGTATGATACCGGTGGCTTTACCGAGATCGACACGGATGAGTTTTGGCTCGACTTTAACGATAGTGCCGGTAACAACGGTGCCGACTTTATCTTCGAAGGCGGCAAGAACTGCTTCATTTTCGGCTTCGCGGAGGCGTTGGATGACAACTTGCTTGGCAGTCATCGCGGCAACGCGACCAAAAGAGGTGACTTTGAATTTTTCTTCGACAATATCACCAAGTTTTTTATTTTTGCCGGCTTCTTTTAGAGGAATTTCGGTAGTAGGGTTGTAGGCGACATCATCTTCGATGACTTCGCGAGCTACATACACATCGGCTTCGCCAGTTTTGGTATTCAAAACTGCGCGAACATTCATGTCGCGATCGCCGTTATCTTTGCGCCAAGCGGCGGCAATGGCTTGTTCGATGACGTCTAAAACAACATCTTTTGGTAAGCCTTTTTCTTCGGCAATAATATCAACCATAGCCGACATCTGTTTTAGGTCTAGATTTTCCATTTAGTTCCTTTCTTTTATATTAATAATTTAATTTTTATTCGCGCTTCATTTCGCGCCGGGAAGTAAAATATAATTTTAGGCAAGTCTGCGCCGAAATTACAGTTTCGTACTCGACTTGTAAAATTATATTTTACTTCTCGGGCTCATTCAATGCTCTAAAAATTAAATTATTAACATTCAATTAAAAAACCGGCTCTATCTCAAGAGTCGGTCGAATCTGTATAATTCCATTATATCAAACTTCTTGTCAAAAGTCAAGTTGTTTGCTATAATAGAGGTACTGGTTAATTACTTGTAATAAAAAGGAAATTATGAATTTAAAAGAAGAAGAACGCCGTGCGCGGTTATTAAAATCAAGGGCTGAGAGATTGCCAGATATAAAAAAGCAATTTGAAGAGGCACAGAATAGAAATTTTAACTCAAACTTTAAGCCTGGGGGGAAGGATGAAAAATTAGTAAAATCGGCTAAAAAGGCGACAAAAAAAGCGCCTAAGAATTTGCCGAAAAATACCAAAAAAACAGAGGCAGAGAAGCGAAAGGTAAATTTGTCGGTGAGTGTGCGTAAGGGCGAGATGGTACATCATCAGAGGATGTTAAGCCAAGATGTGACTATGCAGGCAACGCAACATATTATTGGGGTGCCGGTAAACAAGTCTCGCTATAATGGCTATGGTGGTGAGCAGATTACTAATGCCAAGCTGAAAACGATGCGACCAAACCCAGATGCGGTGCGGATTATTCCGATTGGGGGAGTTGGAGAGTTTGGGATTGGTAAAAATATGACGATTATCGAATATAAAAGCGAAATAATCGTGGTGGATATGGGGGTATTGTTTGCAGGCGAAGATTATCCTGGGGTAAATTATCTAATCCCTGACATTAAGTATTTAGAAGATAATTTGTCAAAAGTAAAAGCGATTTTGTTTACGCATGCACACCTTGATCATATCGGTGGTTGTAGGCATCTTTTGCCTAAATTTTCGCCTTTAACACCAATTTATGCGACGGATTTTACGATTGGAATGATTAAAAAGCAGATGAGCGAACTGGAAGACGTTCCAGAGATGAATTATCAAGTTGTTGATCCGTTTAAACACGAAAAAATCCAGGTTTCGGAGCATTTATCGGTTGAATTTATTCATACTTTGCATTCGATTCCGGGCAATACGGCGATTGTGGTAAGGACGCCAAACGGGGTAATTTATCTTTCGGGCGACTGGCGCCACGAAGAAAAGCCGATGGGGGCGCAAACTGATTATGAGAGAATTGATGAGATTGTGGCAAAAGAAGGAATTGATTTGATGTTGAACGAATCGACAAACATTGATTCGCCAGGAAGGCATCCACATTCAGAATATGATGTAGGGGAGAACCTAGGAAAAGTGATGGACCATTATGTAAATGGACGAATAATCATCTCGTGTTTTTCGTCGCAGATTTCAAGGATTGAACTCATATTGAAAGAAGCGGCGGCGCGAGGACGAAAAGTAGCATTTAGTGGTTTTTCGATGATTAACAACGTGGAAGTAGCCTTGAGATCAAAAGTTATAAAAGTGCCAAAAGATACTATTGTGAAGATGGAAGATATTATTAAACTGCCAGATGAGAAGGTTTGTATTGTGTGTACGGGGTCGCAGGGCGAGCTGAATGCAGTTTTGAATCGAATGGTTTCGGGGGCGCATAAATATATAAAGATAAAATCTACTGATACAATCGTGTTTTCGTCGAACCCGATTCCGGGAAATGAACCACATGTAGTCGGAACGGTTGACGGGTTATTGCGCGAAGGGGCACAAGTAATTCAAAACGGAAAGACGCATCTTACGAACATTGGGCCATTGCATCTTTCGGGGCATGCTTACTTCGAAGACCATGTAGATTTTGTAACGCGACTTCAGCCAAAAAATTATATGCCGTATCACGGAGAGTTTTATATGCTTGAGCATAATGCAGAGATGGCAGAGAATGTAATTGGGATTTCGCGTGAAAGAATTTTGGTTTCGGATGATGGCGATATTGTTGAATTTTTGCCAGATAAGACGATTCGGAAGGCGGGGCGAATTCCGGCAGGGAATAAATTATATGATGATGCGGACCAATTAGTTCACGAGGCGGTTGTTAAAGATCGAATTCATATTTCGCGCGAAGGGATTTTTGTGATAGTGCTGACGCTCAGCAAAAAGACGGGGCATCTCATGAAGACGCCAGATATTGTTTCGAGGGCGTTTATTTATCTTGATAACTCAGAAGAGCTAATTGGGAAGATTCGCCACTATCTTCGCCAGAAAACAGACAAGTCGATTTCGACTGAACCAGAGATGAAGGTTTTGAAGGAAGAGATAAAAGAGGATATTACGCATATTTTATTTGATGCGACGGGACATACGCCGATTGTAATTCCGGTGATAAATAAGGTATAATTATCCTAAGGAAGGAGTTTAGATAATGAAAAAATATGATTGTATTGTAGTTGGAGCGGGGATGGCGGGATTAACCGCGGCGATTTACCTTCGACGGGCTGGGCGTTCGGTTTTGGTTTTGGAGAGCGTAATGCATGGTGGGCAGATTATTAATATGTCGCGAATTGAGAATTGGCCGGGTGAATTTGGGATTTCGGGAGCGGATTTAATGAATAAAATATATCACCAGGCGAATAATTTGGGTGCAGAAGTTGAGTATGAAGAGGTGTTAGAGATTTCTCGCAGTGGAGATGATAAGAAGTTTTTAGTAAAAACTGATGAAAATGAATATGCATGCAGTGCGATAATTTTAGCAATGGGGACAGAGCCTCGACGATTAAGCGAAAAACAAGCGGCGGATGCGGGAAAAAGACCGATTTCGTACTGTGCAACTTGCGACGGGGCGCTTTATAAGGATAAGCCAGTTGTAGTGGTTGGAAGTGGGAATACGGCGAAGCATGAGATGAAATATCTTGAAGGGATTTGTTCGAAAGTTTATCATATTCATCACGATGACCCGATTCCGGCAGATGCGACGGCGGTGTTTGTGGCGATTGGACGGGTGCCGAATACGAAGATTTTGAAAGGTTTGGTGGATTTGGACACTAATGGATATGTTGTTGCGGGTGAGGATTGCAAAACTTCAACGCCGGGGATTTTTGCGGCGGGGGATTGTCGGACTAAATCGGTGCGACAGCTTGTTACGGCGGCGGGGGATGGCGCAGTCGCGGGGGAAGCAGTGAGAGAATTTTTGAAATAGCGAAATTTATGGTATAATTATTCTAGTGCCCGAGTGGCGGAATTGGTATACGCGTTCGACTTAAAATCGAATGGTGAAAACCATATGGGTTCAAGTCCCATCTCGGGCACCAGCAGAATTTATAGTATTGTGAGATGAAAAAGGGAGAGCGCATAGCTCTCCCATTTGACTACTTCAGCAGATTCCTTTGTCGAGTAAGGTACTCGCACAGATGCAGATAACGAAGATCATGAATAACCAAAACATTTAAGCCACCTCCTCTTTGAAATCTTGGCGAAAATCTCGCCGGTGCTTGAAGCTCGATATCCAGGCGTCGAGCTCTTTTGCTGTGAACTCGGCGCGAAGCCAGGAATCTTCGACGGCCGTTGTGATGAGCTGATCGAGATTCTCAATCACGTCGGCGTTCTCGCCGAGAAATGACCTTAGTGCTTGACGATTTATATTTGCTTTCCTAAATTCTGGCTGGTAAAACCCCCATTTGGGGTTGTACCCTGCCATTACGATTAAGTTTAAGATCTGCCCGATATTGTATTCGAGCGTTTGATCTGTTCTCTCAATCGCTTGCACCAGAATTTTTGCACGCCAATCATCTATGCGATGACGCACTGCCCCATATCTAGAGCAGGTGCGCATAAATTGGCGTCGTTGACTGTTTAATACTTCAAACAGCCAAGTCATTCCGGGACAAAACTCTAAATCCAGCATGTCGTCGAAAATGTCACGTGGCCGATGGATTCGGCGCGATTTGTACTTTCGACGACTTTTCGTGATTTTTTTAAAAAAACAAAAGCACGAAATCGCTACTACAACTGTTGTCGAAATCAAGGTTGCAATAATTACCCAATTACCCATTTTTCCACCTCCGTAGTGTAGCCCCGTTAGGGGCGAGTGTTGTTAAAGTACGCTTATCTAATTATAGCATAGATTTACTTAAAAGTCAATAGAGGTAGTGCTAATTTTGTGTTAAAATTAGATAGGTATGAATATATTGTATTGTGGGGATAAGGGGATAGCACGGGGAGTTTTAGTTTCGATTTTGTCGATTTTGAAGCATAATTCTGGTCCGATTCATTTTTATATTATGACGATTAAATATAAGAATACGGAAGCTTTTTCTTTAGAGTCGGCGCAGTTTTTGGATGGGTTAGTTAAAAAAACGAATCCAAAAAGTTTTGTGAAGCTGATTGATGCGACGGAAGTTTTTGTGGAAAATTTGCCGAAGAAAAACATGAAAGAGATTTTTTTTCCACCGGCGGCGATGCTTCGGCTTTATATTGGTAAAGTGCCAGAACTAAATCAACTGAAGCGAATACTGTATTTGGATTACGATGTGGTTTGTCGGGGGGATTTAAGTGAGTTTTATAATACGGACTTAGAAGGCGTGCAAGTAGCGGGAGTTTTAGATATTTATGGGAAAAACTTTTATCATTATCGGGGAATTTTTAACTTTGATTATATGAACTCTGGGGTGATGCTTTTTAACATTCCGGAATGTTTGGAATGGGGAATTTTTGAGCGGGCGGCGGGACTTTGTGCGAAGAGATGGATGATGCTGGCAGACCAAGCGGCGCTAAATAAGGTGATTGATAAGCGAAAATTGATGCCGAGAAAGTTTAATGAACAAGGTGAACGGCCTAGAAAAGATACAGTTTTACATCATTTTTCGAATAATTTTAAGTTTTTGCCATTTTTTCATGTTCAGAAAGTTAAACCGTTTGAAACTACCAAAATTCATAAGATTTTGAAAATACATGAGTACGATGATATTTTAGAGGAATATAAGAAATTAAGTGCTTTTTTATAAAACTTATGCTATAATAAACCTATGCATAGAGTAAAACAACAATCCCATATATATATATATATAGTTGTTGCCCTTCTTACTTCCAATAAAGTCTTCGCTGAATCATCTCCAGCTTCCGTAGTAATCCCAGCCAGCTATTGTAATGTATCTACTGGCTCTGGCTCT
>JAFWHT010000017.1 GCA_017511965.1 Candidatus Saccharimonadota bacterium | reverse complement strand
GCTAAAATTACTCTTTCTGATGCTTATGAGAAAACCGGTAAGACTAAAGTTACAGTTGGTAGTAGCAGTTACTATAAGCTTCAAGACATGACACCAGAAATCTGTAATATGACTGAAGTACTAGACGAACCAGGACAAACAGAGTTACTAGACATACGAGACAACAAAGTCTATTGGGTCACTAAGTTACAAGATGGTCATTGTTGGATGACGCAGAACTTGGACTTAAACCTCTCTACTTCTACTGCTCTTACTAACCAAGATACAGACCTTAATACTGTAGCGAGTTGGACGCCAATGAGGTCTACTATCAATGCTGTTACAAATGCTAGTACGGCTGGTTCTATTACTGGATGGGTGAATGATTTTAATACTCCATATTCCGTAGATACCGGAGATTACTATTGGAAGAGTACGCCATTTTACAATTCTGTCCTCTGCTCCCAATCTGTAGGTAATACAACTTATCAAAATTGTAATTATGTTACAAAGCAAACAGATTGGTCTACATATTTCTCCACTACACCATACGCTTCTAACGGTACTCATGGGCGTATTGGGAACTACTACAACTGGTCAGTGGCAGTAGCGAGCAACGACACATCAAGCTATACCGCGTCTACATTAGCCAACATAGCCAACAATCCGCCCAACTCTATCTGTCCGAAAGGCTGGAGGCTACCAACTATTACCAGTGCCGCTCCAGACTACACCCAAGCCGGCTCAAAAGACGAATTTTCTAGATTAGCTTATCTTTATGCTAACTACACAGGTAATGTGTCTATTTCTTCTGAAGGTTTAGAAGAAGCTCCGCTATACTACCCACGCTCTGGTTATATCTACGCCTCAGTGCTCTACGGTGCCGGTGTTAGCGATTACGGATGGTCTAGCACGGTTGGTAATAATACTGTCGCATACAACTTAGGCTTCGATTCTGGTATAGTCATTCCTCAAAATACCGGCAATAACTATAGAGCACACGGCTTTCAGATTAGATGTCTCGCCCGATAGATTTAGAAAAAAGAACAAATAAGGTTTTTGGAGTATAAAATAGATTTGTTATGTTGTAATTTTTACGAAAGTCCAGCGCGCGAGCCTTCGCGAGTATTTTATAATTCCTTTAGCGAGTTATTTTAGAGTGCAAACTAAAATCTATAGAAAAGAATAGTTAAACGCTAAAAGGCGAGCGCCTGACGAATTTCGTAAAAATTACCAACAGAACAAGTCCACTCCAAAAAACCTATTTGTTCTTTTATTGTAATTTTTAGTTGAGAAAAATTAGAAAAATTAATTTTTAAAAAATAATACCCCCAACTCTTTCGAATTGGGGTATAGCAGCGATTCGCTGACGATTATTATAATAATAGCAAAAAAACGTAAAAAAGTCAAGAAAAATCCGCTAGAGATATTGCCAAACCGGGCCACTCGGCGTGTCCTCGACACTAATTCCCTGTTTTTTTAATTCATCCCGAATTTCGTCCGAGCGCGCATAATTTTTTTCTGCCCGCGCCTTTTCACGCTCGTTAATAAGCGCGTAGATTTCTTCCGAAACATCTGGAGTATCGGCAATCAAATTAAGCCCAAATAACTCATCCACCTTTTGCCAATCTTCCATCGTCAAATCCGACGTATCAATAACAGAAAACGCCTCCGGCGAATTCAAATTATCATTAACCGCTGCGATAATTCTATCAAATGCATTATTATTATTTATATTATTTTTCTGATAAAGAAGTGCGATTTTGTTTCGCCAATTTAATCGTCGCGCTTTCGCCGCCGCAAGCGATTCAAACGTAAAATTTCGCGTCCCTTGATAATGCCCCGCGAGAACCCACATCTTAAAATCCATCGCCGAAAATCCGCGCGAGCTTAAATCATCAAGAGTATAAGTATTCCCTAAAGACTTCGAAACTTTTTCGCCGTCAATCGTAATAAAATTACAATGTAACCAAAACCTCGCAAGGCTAGAACCCGTCATCGCGTAGGTTTGCGCAATCTCATTTGTGTGATGAATCGGAATGTGGTCAACCCCACCGGCATGAATATCAATCGGCTCACCGAGCTCTTTATGAATAATTACCGAACACTCAAGATGCCAACCCGGATAGCCCGGCCTTCCGAGATAATCCCATCTCATCGCATGCTTTTCGCCCGGCTGGATAAATTTCCAGACCGCAAAATCCGCCGCATTTCGTTTTTCGCTCGAGAAACTAACTCTCGCCCCCGCTTTTAAACCCGAAAGGTCCAACCTTGCAAACTTCGCATAATCCTCAAAACGAGATGTATCAAAATAAATCCCATCAGAAGTTTCATAAACAAACCCTTCTTCCATCATTTTCGAAACTGCCGCCATATCGTCAGAAATGTAATCCGTCGCCTTTGCAATCACTTCCGGCGGGGCTAACTCAAGCGCCCGAAAATTCTTCAAAAAATCTTTGCTATAAAATTCTGCAATCTCCCAAACCGTCTTCCCTTCACGTTTCGCTCCCTTCTCTAGTTTATCTTCCCCTTCGTCCCCATCCGAAACCAAATGCCCAACATCCGTTAAATTCAGCACCCGTCGAATTTTAAATTCATTAAATTTCAAAACTCGCACTAACAAATCCCAATAAATATATGCCGTCAAATTTCCGATATGCGCCCTCGAATAAACCGTCGGCCCGCAAGTGTAAATTTTTACAACCTCACCCAGAGGTTTAAAATTTTCCAACTTCCGCTCAGCCGTATTGTATAATTTAAGCATGCAAAATCCCCTCTAAAATCCCTCGAATTTTAGTGTATTTATCGCGCGAAACTCCGTGTCGCCCAATCGTCTTAATCGCTGTAAAGTATTTTGGATTTTCTTTCAAAAGCCGTGGAATGTTATACGCTCCAATCAGTGCGTCTGCTTCACCATAAACCAAAACCGTCGGCGTTTTAATTTCGGCAAGCGTTTTGTAATTATTCTTGTTCAAAACGATTTTTTCCATCGAATTATTAAACGCTTTTTCTTTCAGAATTTGCCGATTCTTAAGGCTCAGCATATCCTTAAAGGCCTCAATTCCCGCCACAAATTTCGGATTGGCCAAATCTTCTAAAGTATAAATTGGTGGCGAAATTAAAATTAGTTTCTCGACAGATTTTTTGTAAGTATCTGCATATTTTGTCACAATAAAAGTCCCCAGCGAATGCCCGATTAAAACTAACGGCGTTTTTAATTTTAAGCTCTCAATCGAATTATGTAAAGCCTCCAACTGCTCTTTATAATCGTAATTTAGCTGGTCATCTTTTAGCGATTTTCCACTACCAAGCAAATCAAAAGTCACAAATCGCACATCTTTCAAAGAAACGGTCCCTTCTAGATATTCCAAAGCATGATTAAAAATTGTCGAATCCGATGCAATCCCATGAATCAAAACAACTGTTAGTTTTGGATTTTTCGTTTTCGAAAAATCATGTGTCTTTTTTAAACTTAATTTTTTGTTAAACATTATCTAAAGCCTCCGGTATTATTTTTATTAATTCTTTTACTACTTCCTCATAGGTTGTATCGTAAGTCCTAAAACCAGCCGCAACGGGGTGCCCTCCACCTCCAAAATACCCAGCGATTTTTTCTGCAATCGGCGCATCCGACGAACAGCGAATTTTGCCCGTCACTTTTCCATCTGGATAGGTTTTAATTGCAACTGCAATTCTTACTCCTTCAACCAAGCGCATTTCTTCCAAAATCAGTACGTTCGGATTATATTCGTCCGAATACTCACGAATATCATCCCATGGAATATGCACCGTTGCCAGTTCGCCATCTAGCGAATACTCAATCCTTTTAATTAAATCCGCCTTATAATCTAAAATGCGTGGTGACTTTTTCATAAACTCGCGTCGCCTTTCTTCAAGTTCTGAAATGTTGGCGCCAAGTCTAGATAGTTCTGCCGCAATTTCAAAAGTCTCCGCCGTAACCGAAGAGCTAGTTAGCCCCAACGTGTCCGACAAAATCCCCTGAAAAATCGCTTCCGCCGCTTGCTTTGAAATCGTAAAATTCTCTGCTTTCGCAATTTTATAAATCAATTCTGCGCAGGCCGGCAAAGTCTCAACAATCGCCCCATGTGGAAAACTTAAATCATCCTCCGTCTCGTGATGGTCAATTACCAAAACCGGCGCCGAATACAAACGATTAGAAATTGCCGTATCGTCTAACAATTTAGACAGCAAAACTTCCGCCGCCGTATCAACAATAATATATCCATCTGCCTTAAAATCAAATTCGTTTGAAACTCGCGACCAATCTGTAAAATATCTCAGATACTTTGGAATATCAACCGGACAATATAAAGAAACCTCCTTACCCTCAAGTAAATAATCCAGCGCAATCGCCGAGCCCAAAGAATCCCCGTCTGGATTCTCCGCCTGAATTATACACAGCCTATTCTTATCCTTCAAAAAATCACTAAACATATATTAATTATACCATGCTATAATATACATATGGCATTCTTACATGCAGATAAGAAATTTGAAAGATTTGAAGACGTAACACCAAAAATCTTGAGAAGCGAAGGTGTTAAATTACTTTTGTGCGATCTCGATAATACTCTAAGGCTTCACTCCGAAAAAGAGCCTACCGAAGAATTACAAAAATGGATTAAAGAATGTAAAAAAGCCGGCGTCAAAATTGTGATTATCAGCAATAACGGTCGCAAAAAAATGATGCAAGAATTTTGTGAACCAATTGATGTTCCCTGTGTTTGGTGGGCTTGGAAGCCTCGCAGTACTAAACTTACCGAAGCGATGAAAGAATACAAAATGAAACCCAAAGAAACCGTGATGCTTGGCGACAAGTGGGCAACCGACGTACTTGCCGCTCATTTCGCCGGCGTGCGTGCCTGGAAAGTCGCGCATAGGAAATATATCGTATGACCGGCCCAACCATCCTAACCATCATCCGGATGATTTTGTCAATTTTGTTTATAGTTTTTGCTCTTCTGCCAGATACTTGGGCAAAAATCACCGCACTTATTATTTTTGTCATCGCTTCAATCACTGACAATATCGATGGCCGTTGGGCGCGCAAAAAGAAACTTGTCACCGATCTCGGTGCTTTTTTGGACCCTCTCGCCGACAAAATGCTAACCAGCCTTGCCTTTTTAGTTCTCGTTTACCAAAATATCGTCCCGCTTTGGTTTTTTGCAATTATTCTAGTTCGCGATTTTGCAGTTGACGGCATGCGCATGATGGCCGCGCGCGACGGCATTACTATTTCCGCCAGCATTTACGGAAAACTAAAAACTACCGTCCAAATGATTGCGTTAATAATTTTACTTTTCAATCAAATTATAAATCAAGACATCTTTTGTATTCTCGGCAATATCGCACTTTATCTAAGTCTAGCTCTAACTATCTTTTCTGGTGCCGACTATTTAATCAAAGGTTACAAAAAAGTTATTAAGAAAACAAAGAAATAATAAATAACACACTACAAGTAAACGCTACCGAATCGACGCGATCCAAAAATCCACCATGCCCTTCTGATCCACCAACTACAAGCTCAAATTTTTCGAAAAACTTATTTTTTATCAAAATCTCATTTGAATCTTTAACTTTGAAGCGCCTCTTTAAGAAGCTTTCAAATAAGTCGCCGATTAGTGCCAGTGGCCCACAAAATAGATACATAAAATCGGTATCAAATTCGCCTCGGGTACCCATCAAAATTGCTACCATCCCAATCGACATAGCAAGTCCAAGCACCGTTCCCTCCCAAGTTTTATTCTTTGACACATGTGGAAATGGCCGCGATTTTTTAATTAAGCGACCGCCTAACATTTTGCCGAAAAGATAGGCAAAAACATCGTATCCCGGTACGCCTAAAATAATATACCAAAAATGTGCCGGGTCAATTTTAGCCACGAAAATCGTACCCAAAACTAGAAATGTAATCTCTAAAATTGCCAAAAAGCCATTTAAAATCGTAAATTTCTTTTCAAAGAAACTTAGAAGTTCGAGCATCGACATTAACGCAAAGAAACCGAAGATAATTTTAAATGGGATACTGTCAAACGTATACAAGCCAAGCAACGCCACCGCAAACATCCCCACCCCCACCGAGACTCTAACCCGAAAGTTTTTATCCATACCAACATTATAACACCAAAACTGCCAAAAAATGGTAAAATGATACTATGGCTTTAGAGTATTTATATAACAAAATCAAAAACACTTTGCGTAAAATCGATATGAAAATCGAAAAAGCAAAATATAGTTACATCGAAAAACTTCCAACTAAGCTCGAGTATTTTAACGGTGGGCTTTACGACGCAGTTTATGAAGCGTCTTGCAAGTGGCCACACAACGTTGCGCTTGAGTATTTTGAATCACAAGTCACCTATAAAGAACTAATCAAAAAAATTAACAAAGTCGCCGCTGCCCTTAAGGCCATTGGCGCCGAAAAAGGTGAGAATATCACAGTTTGTATGCCCAATACCCCCGAGGCCATTTATACTTTTTATGCAATCAACGAAATCGGTGCAGTTGCAAATATGGTCCACCCTTTGTCTTCCGAAAAAGAAATCGAGGATTATCTAAATCAAGCCGAGTCAAGAATTATCCTTTGCATTGATATCTCCTATCGAAAGGTCGAAGCAATCGTTAAAAATACCAAGGTCGAGCAAATCATTGTTGTTTCTGCTACTCGCTCGATGGATTTTCTCGTGCGCGCAATTTACAAAATCACCAAGGGCCGCAAAAACCATATCAATAAGTCTCAGCACGTCATCACTTGGGACAAATTCCTTTCAAAAGCCAGTAAATTTATTGGCAATCCACACGCTCGCGTCAATTCCGACGACACTGCCGTTATCATGTACTCTGGTGGTACTACCGGTAAGCCCAAGGGTATTATGCTCTCCAATCTTAATTTCAACGCTCAGGCTCTCGGTGCCAAATATCTTGTCCCAGAGCTTTTCAAGCCCGAGCACTCTTTTATGGCATTCTTGCCAAACTTCCACGCTTTTGGGCTGGGCTGTTGTATCCACATGCCACTTTATTTCGGTGCCAGAAGTTTCTTGATTCCGCAGTTTAACCCTAAAAAATTCAAAAAATACATTCTAAGATATAAAGTTAGTATTTTGGTTGGTGTGCCCTCGGTGTTTGATTATCTCACCAAAATTAAATTCGGCAAAAAAGATTTAAAACATGTTAAATTTGTTGTTTCTGGTGGCGATATGATCAGTATGACAAACAAAGAAAAAATCAACGAATTCCTAAAAGCCCACGGCTCGCGTGCAATCATCGAAAACGGCTACGGCCTAACTGAGGCCTCTGGTGGGTTTATTTTCTCACCACGTTCTGTTGCCGAAAATCCAGACGGCATCGGCTATCCTATCCCTGACAACGAAGTCATCGTTGTCGACCTCAAAACCGGCAAAGAAGCCAAAGACGGCGACGACGGCGAGATTGTTGTACGTGGTCTTTCGGTTATGAAAGGTTACCTAAATAAACCCAAAGAAACCGAACGCGCCTTTGTTAAAGTAAATGGCAAAAAATATCTTAAAACTGGCGATATCGGCTACAAAGACGAAACTGGTCTTTTCCATTTTCGTTCTCGCCTAAAGCGTATGATTATTTCTAACGGCTACAACATCTATCCAGCAAATATCGAAGACGTAACCTTAAAATGTAAATTAGTTAGCGCCTGCGCTGTTGTCGGCAAGGAAGACTCTCTTCGGGGCGAAAAAGTTGTCGTCTTTGCCATACTCGAAAAAGATGCTCACGAGCGTACTGCGCGCAAGGAACTCGCTAACATTTATAAAAAATACCTCGCTAAATACGAAATCCCACGCGAAATTCGCTTTATCGACGAACTTCCCAAAACCAAACTTGCCAAAGTCGATTTTAAAGCTCTCGAAAACTATTGATAATTAATCCACTTATGCTACAATATAACCATGAGAGTTAAGACCAACAGCCAATCCTATATATATATATATAT
>JAFWHT010000016.1 GCA_017511965.1 Candidatus Saccharimonadota bacterium | reverse complement strand
CGAATTCCTTGCGGTGCTCAGGGAGTGTGATGAGATTGCGGTTTTTGGCATATAGTTCACCAAGTTTGGGAGTTAGGATTTCGAGGCATTTTTCAAGCTTTTCGACTTGCTCATGCGAAACTATTTTGATTTCTTTATCAATACTTTCAATGTTGATTTCGCCGATTTCGACTTTGTTGCCTTTTGATTCGGTGGCGTCTAGTTCGTCTGCGGCTTCTTTCATGTCTGCTTGATAATCTTCAACTTCGCGATGACGCTCGGCGGCGTCTTCGATGGCATTAACGTATTGTTCGTAAGGGTCTGTTGGTTCTTCTGGTTCTGTTGGTTCTGGTTCTGAAATATCAGTGCCGTAATCTTTGAAATCAGTTCTTTCTTCTAGCCCGGCTTTGCGGCGACCTTCGTTAATGCTTTCGCGAACGAGGTCGATGGTGAGCTTTGGGTCGTCTTCGGATGGCGCTGAGACTTCTGCTGGAGTTGGTTCTGGGGTTGGCTCGCCTAGCATTTCCTCCCCATAGAAAACTTTCCAACGCTCGTAAGCTTCATTTTCTTCATTTGATGGTGCATGACTTTCTGGACTATTCATTTTTACCCCACTACATTCGCTTTGTGCTCTAAGATATCGTTTTTGATTTCGGTAAATACTTCGGTGACTAAATCATTAAGATCAGGGACGTTTTGTTCGAGCCAAGTTTTGGCTTGTTCTTCATCGGTAATTTGGCTAAACTCTTCGGCCTGTTCGTCGGTGAGTTTATCGACAAGTTTGATAGTGAGTTTTTGCTTAGCTAAATCTTCGATGCCAGCAATTAGTTTGGCTTTTGTGTCTTCGGGGGCATTGGCTATTCCTATAGCCTGTAAAAATTCTTGGTTGCTAGCAATATCGAACATTTTTGTATAACCTTTCTTGTTAGTGCTTTATTTTATTATAGCGCTAAAGGTTAAAAAGTCAACAAAAAATAGCCCCGGAGGGCTATTTTTTATTTCTTTGCGACTGAGAGCGAAATTTTACGGCCCTCTTTATCGATATCGAGAACCTTGAAACTCTTGCGCTCGTTTAGAGTGAAGAGTTTTTCTGGGTCTACATCGGAACCCTCGCCAAGTTCAGAAACATGCACTAGAGCCTCAACGGCTGGGCTGATTTGAACAAAAGCTCCAAACGGAGTAATTCGTGTAACAGTTCCCTCGATTTTTGAACCCTTTTTAAGTTTATCGACTTCTGAAATCCAGGGATCTTCAACGAGCTGTTTCATCGAGAGAGACAAACGCTCTTTATCGATTGCGATGATTTTTGCGTCAACTTGATCGCCAACCTTAACGTAGTCGGATGGGTTGTTAACGCGCTCCCAGGAAATCTCGGAGATATGGACGAGGCCCTCGATACCGTCGACGTTAACAAAGACGCCGAAGTCAACTACACCGGTTACAACGCCTTTTACAATATCGCCAACTTTAAGCTCTGAGAAACGCTCGGCGAGGCCGTCTTTAATCGCTTCTTTTTCCGAAAAAATAAGCTTGTTTTCTTTCTTGTTGGCGTCGAGGATGCGAACCTTGATTGGTTTATTTACGAGCGCATTTAGACGTTGTAAAATTTCGTCTTTATCGGCCGAGCCGACACGTGGGTAATGCTCGGCAGAAAGTTGCGAAACTGGCAAAAATCCGCGAATTCCTTCGTATTCAACGAGTAAGCCACCACGATTGGCGTCAAACGGTGTGATTTCGACCGTGTCGCCACTGTCAAGTTTGGCTACGATTTCGTCCCAGCTCTTGTCTTTAACTGCTTTGCGAAGACTAAGCAAACAAAAACCGTCGTTCATTTCGGCTTCGACAACCGAAGCAGTGACGTTGTCGCCTGGGTTTAGATTTTTCGCGAACGAAGCCTCGCGACGTGGAACCAAACCTACTCCTTGTGCGCCGAGATCAATTAAAATCTCGTGCTTTTTTACCGATAATACCTTTCCTTCGACGGTATCGCCGGCAATAACTTTTTTGAATGAATCTTCATTCTTCTCAAGAAGTTCATCCATTGTAACTTTTTTGGCATTTGCCATAATTAAATTTATTCCTTCCTTTGTCTCTAGCTTAAGCTAGAAAAACATCTCATACGATTATAGCAAATTTTCATGATATAATCAAGATATGTATTTAGCGGTTGATATTGGAGGAACAAAAACTTTAATTGCGCTTTTTTCGAGACGCGGAAGAGTAATACGGCGAGTAAAGTTTAAGACTGCGCAAAAAGCGGAAGAATTTTTAAAAGAACTTACGGCGACTTTAGTTCCCTTTCAAAAATACAAAATTCGGGCAATTGTTGTTGCGATACCGGGCCTTGTACAAAAAAATTATTCAGTCAAATTTGGAAATCGAGATTGGGGCGGGATTGATATTTTTACCCCTGTAAAAAAGTTGTTCGATTGCCCAGTGTTTTTTGAAAATGATGCAAATCTGGCAACGCTTTATGAAGGATACCGGCTTTCTGGGCGGACGGTATTTTTAACTTTTTCAACCGGAATTGGTGGTGGGATAGTTGAGAAAAATCAGATTTTGTTAGAATCTAATAATTTTGAGCCGGGGCACCGCTATTATAGATATAATGGGGCTTTGGCAGAGTGGGAAGATATTGCGGCGGCAAGTGCAATTGAAAAGTATTATAAGGTTAGATATGCTACCGATCTTCGTAAAAGAACCGAGCTAGAAGATATTGCTAGACGGGTTTATCTTGGGTTGCCCGATATTATCGAAAAGTATCATCCGAATACTATCGTACTGGGTGGACCGATGGGTAAGATTTTTCGGCTTTATAGTAAGTATCTGCCGAAGATTGAAGGAGTGCGACTGCGTCGCCCAAAACGACCTACGGAATCAGTGATTTACGGAGCCTACATCTATGCCAAACAGCAAACTAATTGATTCCCTGCAGAGGGATTTTCCGGAGTTTAAGTTTGTTTCGGGGCAAAAGTTTGCGTTTCGCCCACCAAAAACAATCGTTTTAGGGCCAGAGGAACCCCGTAGCGAGCTTTTGGCCTTACATGAGGTTGGACATGCGGTTTTAGAGCATAGGGACTTTAAAACGGACGTAGAGAGGCTAAAAATGGAGTGTATGGCGTGGGAAAAGGCGCGAGAGCTGGCCGACGTTTATGGGGTTTTATTTGATGAGGAATTTGCCGAAGGAGAGCTTGATACCTATAGAGATTGGCTACACAAAAAATCGCGTTGCCCTAATTGTGGACTAACGCGATTTCAAGATACGGACGGATATCACTGTCCGAGGTGCGAAGAATTTATTTCTTCGCTGGGCCACGACGAGAGATTCGTCCGCCCTTAGCACCAGCAATTCGAGCTAACGCAGGGTTAGCAGCGAAACCGCCAGTATGACCGTTTTGGCCACCTTTTTTACCAATACGAGCATAGAATTCTTTACCGTATTTGGCTTTGTTAGTAGCAGCAGCTTTCATGCCGCCAGCTTTAGTTCCAGCCATTTTAGGCTCCTATTCTGCCCACCAAATTAAAAATTAACATCACCTTTTAGAGTGCATATGTTTATTATAGCATACTGCTTTAGGTTTGTCAATAGTTATTTACCGAACACTTTTTTGTTTAGTTTTGAACAAATTGTGGAAAAAAGTTCTTGACATTATGCATGTGGTGATATACAATAGAGGTAGTTTTAAGTAGATTAAACTGCGAGGCTACTTAAGATTACATGTATGACCTGAAAAATCGCTCCGAAACGGGGCGATTTTTCTTTTTTTCGTGGTAAGATTATTGTATGGTGACTACATTCAAAGAAGTTGAAACGGCGCGACAAGCGTATTTAAAAAAGATATGGAAGTATTGCTTGATTGGAGGGGTTAGTTTAGTAGCTATAACGATTTTAAGCCTGGGGGCTTTTTTAGTTCTCTGGCCGGCGACATTGTTTTTGGTGGCACTGTTTTTTTATTTGGCTTTTGGGAGTAAGGAACGCGCGAATTATTACAAGATTTATAAGGCTTATTTTGTAGAAAAAGGCTTACGCAAAGTATTTGAGCTGACAAAATATGATCATGCACTAGGAATAAATAAGAGTGTGCTAGATGCGGTGGGGATGATAAATACCGGGGATCGTTATAGTTCGAACGACTACGTAGCGGGACGGTACAAGGACGCGAGATTTGAACAGGCAGATGTGCATATCGAGACGGAAACACGCGATAGCAAGGGTAATGTGCATTATTATACAATTTTTAGGGGGCGGTGGATGATTTTTGAATTTCCAAAGAAGTTTGATTTTCGGCTTGAGGTAGTAGAAAAGGGATTTCGGGCGGCGCGTACACCAAAAAATGGGCGTGGTTTTGAGCGAGTAGAAGTAGAGTCGCCAGAATTTAACCAATTGTTTAGGATTTATGCCGAGGACGGGTTTGAGATGTTTTATCTTTTGGATCCTTCCCTGATTCACAATATCACGGAAATTGGGCAAAAATATAAGGGCAAACTACTGCTTTGTTTTGTGGATAATAAATTACATATTGGGATGGATGATAGAAAGGATGCGTTTGAGCCACCGAATGTGTTTAGTAAACTTAATGAAGATACAGAAAATGCAAAAATTTCTGAAGATATGCATTTGATTACAAATTTTGTGGACAAATTGAAACTGGTGAAGAAGATTTTTCAATAAAAAATACCCCTGTTGGGGATTGGTGGGGTTATGTGGATTTGAACCACAGACCTCGTCATTATCAGTGACGCGCTCTAACCAGCTGAGCTATAACCCCGTGGTATGGTGGAGTAACTGGGACTCTAACCCAGGACCTCCGCCTTGCAAAGGCGGCGCTCTAAACAGCTGAGCTATTACCCCGCTTCCTATATTTTAACTAAAAGACAAAAAAAGTCAAGCGTAAGACTTTTTATGGTATAATGAACTTATGGATTTTACATTTAGTTTCGGATGGATGTTTGGGGGGTTGGCAATTGCGCTGGCGGGCGGGCTTATTGTATTTTTCTATCGTCCAATTGCGGAGAATCTTGCAAATGGAGTTTCGTCGTATGAAAAAGTGAAACTTTTTGGGGTAATTACGGTTGTTGTGGGGTTACTCGTAACAATGAATTTGCACATCTTTATTTTAACCTTAATAACAAATTTACTGTTTGGAAGAGATTAGTTGTAACTAAAAATTACGATAGGCGTTTTTTGGGGCTAGTTTTAGGCCCCGGATTTTGGCAAGTTCGGAGACGGTCGTAAATTCGTAACCGTTTTCGCGGAGAGTGTCGATAAGTGTCGGAACGGCTTCGACTGAGGTTGGGTAGATGTCGTGCATAAGAATAATTGCGCCGTCGTGAACCTGACTCATGGCGATATTAATGATTGAGGTAGGGTCACGAATGAGCCAATCTTGTGGATCGACCGACCATAAAATCAGCGGGGTTTTGGTATAATCTAGAACGTTTTGATTATAGGCGCCATAGGGAGGACGAGTTAGGGCAGGGGTGCGACCGATAATACTTTTAATAACTGCGGTAGCTTCGTTAACGTCGGACTCGACGGCACCTGGAGTGATGCTGTTAAGGTTTTGGTGGTACATGGTATGACTAGCGATTTCGTGCCCCTCGTAAAAAGCACGTTTTAGAATATCAGGATGGCTTCTTGCCATGAGACCAAGAGAAAAAAAGGTAGCGATAGCATCTTTTTCGGTTAGGATATCTAAAAGACGTGGGGTAGTATCGGGAAAAGGGCCATCATCAAAAGTTAGAGCGACGAGTTTTTTCCCTTCTAGGATACGTTCGGTTGCTTTAGAATGCTTTGACATGGGAGTAGTTGGGAAATTGTCGCTTAAATCGTCGAGTTTTGGAACGGTAACATCAAGAAGATTTAAAATTATCAGAACACCGACAACAACAGTTGCGACGAGTTTTAGCCATGGAAAACGGATATTAATACGCGTAAGAAAGTTTTTAGAGGACGATTTGGCGCGTGTACTCATACATTGCGATCCCTGCGGCAACGCCGACATTAACACTACGAGTCGAACCAAAACTCTCGATATAATAGATTTCGTAAGCTTTTTCTAGTAATTCTTTCGAGATACCGTTGTTTTCGGAGCCAAAAATAAGCGTCGTGTCTTTTCCAAACTTTTTTTCGTGAAGCGGTCTGGCTGACTTCACGTTATTTTCAATCGCGATTAATTCCCTGTTTTCTTGGGTTTTTAGAAAATCTTCGACGGTTTTATGGTGTTCTATTTTTAGATATTTATCAGTACACATCGCCCCACGACGGTTGTATTTTTTCTTGCCAATAATATGAACGGTTTTTACGTTAAAAGAGTTTGCGGTTCTAACGATTGAGCCCATGTTAAAATCGTGTTCGACGTTTTCGATGGCAATTTCCAGAGGAGTACGAGTTTTTTCGAGAGCCTCAAAAACTTGCCCATTTTCCATACCCTTATAAATGTCGATAAGGTTACGGGTATCGTCCATATCTTAAATTATACCATGTTATAATGAAGGTATGGATTTTAATGAGTATCAAAAACGAGCGAGCGAGTTTGATTTATATGAAAAAACGGATGATTTAAAGAGTCCGGCATTTTTAGAGAAGGTTTTAGGGTTAGTTGGCGAGGCGGGCGAAACGGCGGATAAAATTAAAAAACTTCTTCGCGATCAAGACGGCCAAGCTAGCCCCGAAGACAAAGCCGCTATCAAAAAAGAACTCGGCGATGTCCTCTGGTATATCGCCAATGTCGCTCGTTATTTAGATGTCGATTTAGACGACGTCGCCACCACCAATCTCGAAAAACTTTCCTCTCGCAAAACTCGCCAAAAGCTCCACGGTTCTGGCGACGACCGATAAAAAATCCCCCGGTCCTTAAAACCGAGGGATTTTTGGAGGTTATTTGACGGTGAATTCCATCACGACTGGCGCCGGCATACCGGGTACCGTGATTTTGAGTTCCATTGAGAATTGGTTTGGCTCAGGATCTTCTGGTTCAAGTATTTCTACTTCGGGCTCCACTACCTCGGGTTCGACCACTTCCGGCTCAGGTGCCACTATCTCAGGCGTCACCACTTCCGGCTCGCTACCAAATAGTTGCTCTCGCCACGTACTCGACGGGCCCAATTTACTAATGAGCGTTTGCCAGCTCGGCGTCGGTTTTTCTTTACTACGTCGAAATAGCTTCGATTGTGTCACCTTGCCATCCATCTCTTCCCAAAGCTCTCTTAAAATCCCTAACAGCTCTTCCTTAGTATAACGTTTCCCTTTTCGACTGTTTAGCGCTGGCTCATCCTGTGATTTCTGACTATCCGACTCCTGCTTAGCCTGCTCCAGCTTTTGCTCAACTGGTTTTGAATTGGACGTTTTTGCCTGTCTCCAGTTCCTCTTGTCAGTTAGTGCATAAGCTTTGTAGATTGCTACCACTTCTTCCCAGCTACTAGCGCCGAGCGCGCTAATTACGTTTTTTGGGAAAATCAGTTTGTGATTGCTTTGGGAATAGGACCTTGCCTGCGCCTGCGTCGGATTTTGGCCATACATTGCCACTAACCCACACATATAAGCCATCACTTGTTCTCGAGTTACGGTTTTTTTGCCGGCCATAGGGTCCACCTCCTTTTTCGCTCTTTTCTTATCTATCTCTTCCTGGCGTTTTCGTATTTTTGCATACTCTTCCTTATTTTTTTTCTCTTCCGCCCGTTTTCTTGCTCGATCACGCCTCTTTGCTTCTTCGGAGATTTGCTCCATCGGCGGCAAGCCGACACTAGTTGGGGCCCTCTTTAGCACAGCTTTAGGTTGTTCCATTCTAGTCACCCCCTAAACATCCACTGGTGCTTCATCAATCACAAACGAAAACTCCACTCCCAAAAACTCATTGATAATCATGCTTGGCACATCGATAGCTTTCGGCCATTCCTTCACTACTACGTCCAGCAGATGCTTCACCTGGTCATTAAAATCCGGACCTTTAGGTTCTTTCATCATACCCCATTCCAAAATTCCATGACCAAGTCCGACATCCAAAAAGAAATTGACCCGCACGATTCTCATGAGTTCCCGCTGAATCGATGATATTTTTGGCAAAAGCGATTCATCATAAAATGCCAAAAACCGACTCCTGGTAATATCCATTTTGTCACCCATCATTAATGCTGCGTCCACCAAATTTACAATCCTGTCGTCGCCGCTGTGGCAACCGATTGCTCCGGCGATAATCGCAATTTCATCTGATGATACTTCGTATTTCTCCAGATACTTTTTTGCCATTTCTTTTGAGCGCTCAGCGTGATTTTCTCTGCCATCGACGATGCCAATATCATGCAAAAGCGCCGCAATCGCCGTGGAATAAAAATCTTCCTCGTGCCCAAAAGCATGAAATTTTTTTATTTCATCTTCACCGAAATACTGGTAGCATTCATCGATGAAACCTACCGCGTATTCGGCCACGCGCATCGCATGACGCATCCCATGATCAGCGTAAAGCTCCGGATATCTTCCGGTTTTTGACAGCTTCTTAATTTGGTCCATCCAACCGTACCATTCCTCATCCATCATAATCTTTTCGTAGATACCACATAAATCACTCATTCTCCACCTCCTCCAAAATGTAAAGATGCTCCCACGTTACTTTTGATATTATACCATATCTACCTCTATTATCCAAGCATAAGCATTTTAGAATTAATGTTTTCCGTAAAACATGTTATAATATAGTTAATAAAATAAAGGAGTTATTATGATTAAAAAACGAAGTGTGCTAGCAGTTTATTTGCTATCTATTATCACCTTAGGTATCTATGGTATTTATTGGCAAGTAAAAACCAAAGAAGAGCTTAAGAGCCTCGGGGCCGATATCCCTACTGCTTGGCTTTTAATTATTCCTATTGCAAACATTTATTGGACTTATAAATACGCTGACGGCTATTCTACTAAACTGAAAAAGGACAACAACGGTGTTCTTTGGTTCTTGGTTTTTTATTTTATCGGTATCATCACGCCTGCTATTGTTCAAACTGACCTCAATAAGCTCGCTGATAAAAAATCTAAATAGCCTAGATAGCTTATCAATAAAAACTCCCCTATAAAGGGGAGTTTTCTTTAACAACTTAGTTGTGCAAATCATCGTCAAAGTAGCTTAACGTTACGTCTGTAAACAGATGCTGTTATGATTTAAGCTTTTAATCATAACCGTAACCGACCTAGCATTACGCGTCCTCACGGATTCGTAAGCATCAATTCCTTCTCAAGAAAGGAGGTAATCCATCGACACGTTCTCGTACCGATGCCTTGTTACGACTTAACCCCAATCATCTCCCCCACCTTAGGCCGTAAGAAACGGACTTCGGG
>JAFWHT010000015.1 GCA_017511965.1 Candidatus Saccharimonadota bacterium | reverse complement strand
TCCTTCTTTTCGTAGGCAATATTGATCCCCGACCGCGCCTTCAAATATGGCAACAACGGCATAAAATATTTTGTTTTATAGGAAATCACTGCAATTTCATTTTGTGGAACTCCCCTTTTCACCAACTCATCAATCTTATTTGCCACCCAATCATATTCCATATCGCTAGACAAAAATTCATAGCGATAGATTTGCGAATCCTGAGGTTCAGTTTTATGCGCCATCAGCTCTTTGTCAGCAAACCGATCTGGCGCTTGATTAATAATCTCCCGTGAAAAATCTAAAATCTCTTGCGTGCTCCGGTAATTATCCACGAGGGCAATCACTTCGGCCCCGTAGTGAGCCTGAAAATCTGTTAGATTAGTCGAGACCGCCCCTTGAAACTCGTAAATCGCCTGATCGTCATCCCCCACCGCCATCACTTGCGGCTGCTCATAATCAGTCAAAGCCTTGATGATTGCAAACTGCGACGGATTAGTGTCCTGAAATTCGTCTAACATCACAAATTGATAGCGTTCTTGCATCGTCGCCCTAAATCCAGCATCTTTACTTAACACCCGTACCGCCTCTTGAATCATATCGTCAAAATCGTACCAACCTTCTTTTTTTAGCCGCCGGTCGTATTGCTCCATCACCTTAGCTACACTAACTAATTTTTTATTGGCTACTCGGTCCTTTAGACGATATTTGCCCTTTCCGTCTTTTTCAAAATAGGCATCTTTCCAGCTAGTCAACGGTTTGATTTTTTCAGCACTTTCAGCCTCAGCAATCGCCTTCTTCAAATCCCGAGCTAATCCACCGATCGAGCGTTCTACATTTTTGCAAATCATTTCCGCTTCAGTGTAAGATTTGAGTAGCTCATAAATTGGTAAATACGCATTTTCGTAGGACTCTTTGAACTTCCGCGGGACTACTTTCGATAATAGTGGCGCAATATTTGCTGATAACACCCGAGAATCGTCCATGTTCTGCTCAGCAATCTTTGCCAAATCTCGCGCTGAGAGCCCCGCTCCCTTAGCCGCCGAGATCACTTCCACGATATCTTTAACATTGTCCTTCCTTAAGATGTCATTTCCCGGCAAACTACCCTGAATTTTCTTCACGACCTTGAAGCGTTGGACTTCATCAATCGCGGCCTCCAGGCGTCGGTCGTAATCCTCCGCGTAATTGGCATATTTGGCCAAAATCTCACTACCGAAAGAATGATAAGTGCTGATATTCACTTTCATCGCCGCCTGGCCAATCAAAGTTTTCAGGCGCTCTCGCATGTTTGAAGCCCCAGTCTCAGTAAAAGTCATACACAAAATATTCTCTGGGTTAGTATCCGTATTCTGCAAAATATATTCCACTTTTTTCGAAAGTAGCTGTGTTTTACCTGTGCCCGGCCCAGCAATCACTAAAAGTGGCCCCGCTAAATATTCTACGGCTCGCTTTTGATTAGCATTCAATTTCATCTAAAATCTCCTCCAAAATTTTTAAATTCCCCGGTAAATCAATCTCGCCTCGTTTAATTCGGCGAATCGCCGCTAAACCTTCCACTGTTTCCGGCTCGACCTGCGAATGTTCCCTTAATTTCTGCCCATATTTGTAATTTCGCGACATCAAAGAGCAAGTAACTCTCAAATCACCTCGTCCACAATTTAATTCTACCGTGCGCGGATCTGCCCCATTAATTAGTAGCAGAGCTTGTATCTCAGCCGCGGCTTCGCGTAAATACGCTTCGTGCTCCTTAGTCCCTGATTGTAAATTTCTCAATCCTGCCCCAATAGCATAAACATTCTTCAGTGCTCCGCACATTAATACCCCCTTCTTATCCAAAGTCTGATCAAAATCCAAACAGCCTATCTTAAATAATTCCGTTATTCGTAAATCCGTAGCCGTTAAATGAGTTGGTTTGGCCGCTTTAATATCCGCCGCAAACCCTGGGCCCGACAACACCATCCAGTCTTTAAATTCTGCAAAAATTGCATCTGTCAAAATTCCCTTCGTTGCCACGATTAAGGGAATGTTCTTAGGCAAATGCGGTAACATATGCGGCGCCACGACAGAAGGCACACTCAGCAAAATAAATTTTGCCTCTTTTACCGCATCAGACAGTCGCTCCTTTTCTTTGTATACATCATAATAATCAATATCATACCCGTTATCAGCCAGTACTCCGCCTAGCGCTGTCCCAAACGCCCCCGCTCCTAAAATCGCTATTTTCATGTTTCCTCCGTTATGTCTATTATACCATTCAAGTTTTGGCTTTGTTGATTTTTGCATTTTTTTCTTTAGTTATGGTATAATAACTATATGCCGCGATAGCTCAGTTGGTAGTAGCGCATCCATGGTAAGGATGAGGTCACGAGTTCAAGTCTCGTTCGCGGCTCCACTTTGGAGCCAAACCAACCTATCGTAGCAGAAGCTTATCAAGCTGGAGTCGTCTAGTGGCAATGACAAGAGACTGTAAATCTCTCGCGCTTCGCGCTTCGTAGGTTCGAGTCCTACCTCCAGCACCATAGAAATAAAAGAAGCCCTTTAGGGCTTATTTTATTTCTGATATGCTTGGGGTAGGTCGCGAACCGTAGGTTCGCCCGCTAAAGCAAAAGCACAGACCTACCTCTAATACTGTAAAATATGCTATAATATCTATATGATTCGTACAGGGAAAAAATTCAGCAAACCCGCCATGTCGCGCGTAGTCAACGGCGACACTATTTTGCCGGAAACTCCAGAGGAAATCCCTAAAAAACGATTAGATCACATCATGGTCGAAATTTACAAAAGCTACAACCGTTCCACCTTGCAAAAATTCATTGAAAACGGCTTTGTTAAAGTTGACGGTGAGCTGGCCACTAAACCTAACCAGAAATTCCCTGACGGTGTTAAAATCGAACTCAACGTCCCTGAAAAGCTCAAAAATTCCGACGTTCAACCTAAAGTCATCTACGAAGACGACAACGTTCTGGTGGTTGATAAACCCGCTGGTTTACTCTCCGAAGCGAAAGGCGAATACTGTCCTGAGCGGACTTTAGCCGATTTCGGTTTTATCGCCCATCGTTTAGACCGCGATACTTCCGGCGTAATGATCTTAGCCAAAACCGAGGAGGTTCAAAAATTCTTAAAAAAGCAGTTCCAAGACCGTAAAGTCCATAAGACTTACTGCGCCGTAATCCACGGCCGGCCCAAGCTTGATGCCGCTCGTATTGACCTACCTCTCCTTCGGGACAAAAAACGTCCTACCACCTTCCGCGTCGACCCTAACGGTAAAGAATCTGAAACTTTTTACAAGGTATTAAAATCCAACAACGATTATTCTCTAATCGAGCTCAAACCCACTACTGGTCGCACTCATCAACTTCGGGTTCATATGCAATACTTAGGTCACCCCATTGTTGGTGATCCAGTTTATGGTGATGGCAACGCCAAGCGTCTCTTCTTACATGCCTGCGAGCTCGAAATTACTCTACCTGGCGGCAAACGCACTACTTTTAAGTCAAAATTACCAGAAAGCTTCCGTCAATATGTGGTTTAATAGCGCCTCCGAAATTAGCGAAATCGCCGCCAAAAACGGCACTTCGATTTTCGTACTTTCACCTGATACGCAAATAGACATCCCCGGTGCAATTATTTTGGAGCCAGAGGACCGCACCATTATTACTATCGAGCAAGTTCGTCAAGCCACCGCCGGCCTGGGATTAAAGCAAACCACTGATCGCTTTTTGATTATTCGTCCTGCCGACAAGCTCGGACTTGAAGCCGCCAACGCTCTACTTAAAAACCTCGAGGAGCCCGGCCAGAACATCCACTACATCTTAATTACTGACACTCCATCCAAATTGCTCCCCACCATTCTTTCTCGCGCCGCTATTTATTTTCTAAAAGGCGCCGCCAATTTTAACTTAGAAATCAAGGCTAGTGAAACCCAAAAAACTCAAGCCAAAAAACTATTGTCCGCCCGCCCCCAAGACTTAATCGAAATAGCCGAAGCTCTCGCTAAGAAAAAATCCCCTCGCACTGCCGCCCTAGATATTCTCGGTCTCGCTATTGAGATGCTTTATAAATCCTATTTCATCACTAAAAAAGATGTTTTTCTGCGCAAACTCCCTAATTATCTCGCCGCCTATGAGAATATCAGCAAAAATGGGCATTTGAAGCTACAAATTGTCGCCAATTTGTGTTAAAATGGTCTTGCTATGTTAGCAGTTTTTGTGATTTTATTATTTATCGTGTATTTAATCTTTTTCTTCCCTATGGAACCAAAAGTCGTCGAGGAAGAAGAAAAATCCCCCAAATACACCGCTCAGATGAAAAAACTTTGGCAAGTTGCCCAAACTTCCATGAAGGAGCGCAAGCCCTTCCGTGCTGAAAAGGCCTTGCTGACTATTCTTAAATTCGACGAGAAAAACGCCGCCGCTTATAACCGGCTAGGGATTTTATATGCCAAAAGCCAAAAATACGACGAAGCCGTTGAATGTTTCGAGATTGCCCAGTCCCTAGATAACAACCCCGCCTCCATTCATAACGTCGGTTTAATTTATCTCGAAACTGGCGCCTACGAAAAAGCCGCCATGGCCTTCAATCAGGCCATCGAGCTCGAAGGTGACGTCCCCACCCGTTATATCGCACTGGCCAAAGCCGAAGAAAAGCTCGGTAATAACAAGAAGGCTATCAACGCTTTAGAGAGTGCTTACGAACTAGATCCTAAAGCCTCCACCCTTAGACATATCTTGGCCATTTATGAAAACACTGGCGATTCCGAAGCCGCTGCTGCTACTGCTGCTCGCATCGAAGAACAAATCGTCCGTGACAACGAAGCCAAAAAGCGCCGTACCGCTACTCGCGCCCGTGGCGCTACTGTTCAAAAATCTCGCCGTATGGCGCGTCCCAATACCACCCCTAAAGCTCCCGCCGCAACCAAGCCTGTTGCCCCCAAAACCAAAACCAGCCCCAAAATCATTAAACCTCACGCTGGCCGTAAACGAATTTAATTATCTAAAGCGTTGCTTTCAACTTTACGCTGTAAAGCCGCTGCTAATTTCATCTTTTCTTCTTGGTTGCCGATTACTCGAACCTGAACTTCACCGTCTTTCATCGCTTGTTCAGCAAAACAAATATCCGTCGGCTCCTCTACCGAAATCAAAAACAAATATTGTTTACCGTCTAATTCTACACCATCAAAACACAAGAACTCTCGATCATTTTCCAGCGTAATGCAATCACCTCTGTTTACCATCTTTCTGATTCCTCCTTTCTCTGTTCACGTTCTTCTCGTCTAATCCTGTTTAATTCTTCTGCATTCGCGTCCCTAGTTAATTTACTGGCCACAGCGCCAGCCACTCCCGATACCGCAGCCAAACCCAACATAGCCGCTTCTGAATTATCTACTACTAAATCGGACGGATTTCCGCCAACCACCACATCTAGCGTCAAGGCGGCCCCCACGAAAATTGCGCACAATGTTCCTACCACATTAGGATTCAATTGGCGTGGCACAACTTTTCGCCAAGGATGATCAGGGGTATCTTCTTTCATATATTTGTTTAAAGATTCCGCCGCATAAGCCGTACGTTCTGCTTCAATTTCCGAATCCATTCCTGAATCTGGGCCTAAAAAATCCCAGTCATCATCTGGGTAATCATCTTGCCACTGATTGGATTCTGGATATCTATTCATTTTACCTCCTGATTGCCTAAGTGGTGGAGCGTATGAGATTCAAACTCATGACCTCTACTATGCCATAGTAGCGCTCTAATCAGCTGAGCTAACGCCCCACTGCTTCTATTATATCACACTTTTGGCAAAATCTACTATTTATTTAGATTCGATCGGCAAACACCACCAAACGATGCGTAGCGTCATTATCAGGGAGCATTTGGCCCGCACAGGTCATCAAAGCCACCGAATGGCCCATCGCCCCATCGATCAAATCGTTCATAATAAACGGATCGCCGTTTAAATAATCATATTCGCCATCACTGGTCTTTTCATAGGTAATCATACCAGTGATCTGGTAACTTTGAATCACTCCGCCTTCGTTGATAGTAATCATTTCCCCTATATATCGGGAAGCCAAACTGCCCATAATATTTCCAGAATTATGGCCATAAATCAAATTACCAGTCTTAATAATCCCAGCCGGGTTTACCATTACGCCACTGCTATAACCAGTCACGGTATAAGTAGCTTGCGGCGCCACTACCGGCGTATAAGCCACCTCGGGCATAGTCTCAACTACAGGTTCGGGTTCAGGCTCAACGGTCTCCACCACCCCAGCGTCACTAATACCGGTCAATTGTATCATATCTGCAGCCGTCAAAATCCCGGACGCATTGACTAGCCCCATAATCCCCGCAAACAATAACAAAAAAAGGCGCTTGCCCATAGTAAACTCCCATTTATGACCAATTTACACCTTAATTATAGCATACAATCGCTAAAATGTCAATGTTTAAATCACAAAATGGAGATTACATCTAGAGCTAGCGCCTATCCCTGTTTTTTCTATGGCAAAGGGAATTCTAAGGCCACTTTTCGCACTTCTTCTCTAATTACTGCCAAATCTTCCCCGTAAGCATCCAGTTCTGCCTCTG
>JAFWHT010000014.1 GCA_017511965.1 Candidatus Saccharimonadota bacterium | reverse complement strand
TGCTAGAATTACTCTTTCTGATGCTTATGAGAAAACTGGTAAGACTAAAGTTACAGTTGGTGATAGCAGTTACTATAAGCTTCAAGACATGACACCAGAAATCTGTAATATGACTGAAGTACTAGACGAACCAGGACAAACCCAGCTACTAGATATACGAGACAACAAAGTCTATTGGGCAACTAAGTTACAAGATGGTCATTGTTGGATGACGCAGAATTTAGACTTAAACCTCTCTACTTCTACTGCTCTTACTAACCAAGATACAGACCTTAATACTGTAGCGAGTTGGACGCCGATGAGGTCTACCATCAATGCCGTGACAAACGCTTCAACTTCTGGGAGTATCACTGGCTGGAACAATGACTACAATACCCCATACTCAGTAGATGCCGGGGATTACTATTGGAAGAACCTACCATTTTATGCTTCTAGTATATGTAACCAAACTATAGGTGGGGAACCTCATCAAGGATGTAACTATCTCGTTAAAACTAATAACGCCAGCTGGGCTACCTACTTCTCCATTACGCCATACGCCGATAATGGCACCCATGGCCATGTAGGCAACTACTATAACTTCTCCGCAGCTGTGGCCAGCAACAGTACCACTAGTTATACCGCATCTACATTTGCTAATCCAGCTAACAACTCACCCAACTCTATCTGTCCGAAAGGATGGAGACTCCCCACTATCACCAGTGCTGCTCCAGACTATACCCAAGCTGGCTCAAAAGACGAATTTTCTAGATTAGCTTACCTTTATGGCAATTATACAGGTAATACTAGCATTAGTAATGAAGGTATTGAAAAGGCGCCACTTTATTATCCGCGCTCGGGCTTCGTCCACAGCTCGATACTCTACGGCGCCGGCCACAGCGGCCATGGATGGTCTAGTACGGTTAGTACTAGCACTGGCGCGTACGACTTAGGCTTCGTTTCTGGGATAGTCGGCCCTCAGGGCGTCGGCACTGACCATCGGATGTACGGCTTTCCGGTTAGGTGTGTGGCGCGGTAGGATTCTTATTCAGGGATTTCTCCCCTTCGTCTTTCTAACCCCTTGCGCTTTTCTAAAAAGTAACGTATAATGATGTCATGTGCGACGGCTAGGACGCCGCAGGTCTGGTTAGCGTTACTGCTCAGTTTCTACCTGAACAGTAACTTTTTTTGTCTTAGGTTTCCGCGTAAGCTTGAAATAGCATTCTATCTCTAACATACTAGGCTCCTTTCACTTTTTGTTTTACCAAATTGCTACGGGGAACCTGAACCCTAACTTACCTAGCACGTTACTGCCACAGATCCCCGTTGAGAGCCAGTAGGCTTTTCGCGCCACCATCAGGACCTATATCGAAAACGTATCACTCCCAAACCCGACTATTATATATACATGGCCAAAAGCTAAAGTCAACCCCCAAAACACTAAAATCCATACATAAGCGTTTTCGCCCCTGACATAATGCTCTGCTTAAATTGAAACCGCCTAGGCTTATCCTAACCTTAGGCTTTTTCTAGGCTGATTGTGATGTTTTCGCCGTTTACTTTTACAATTTCGTCTATTGCGAAGTTCTCGCCTGTCATAATTTTATCTGCTAAAACTTCTGTGCAGATCATTTCTTCGTAGCCTTCTGGGGCTGTAACTGATAGTGACAAACGAATCTTGTCTCCTGGCGTGAGGCCAGCATGTTTGCGAACCGATTGGATAGCACGAACAAGCTCGCGTGCAGTTCCCTCTTTTTTAAGCTCGGGAGTGAGGGTTTTGTCGAGAGTGAATGTTTTGCCGTTTGCGACTTTTTTCACGTTTACTTCTTCGGCGATAATCTGTTCGTAAAAATTGTCTAACTTTTCGCCGTCGTAGGTTAGACTAGCAAGAGGCTGACGAATTTTAATTTGGTCTTCGGTTTCGGACTTTTGCATTCGAAGCGCGAGAGCATCGGTAATAATTTTACGGGTGCGAGCCATGTTTTCGAGAACTTCAACATCAACGACACCAGTTTTGGGCCAATCTAGGAGATGGACCGATTCGTCTTTTCCAGTCATTTTTTGGTATAGTTCTTCGGCGAGGAACGGTGTAAAAGGAGAGAGGAGTTTAGATAGGTAAATCAAAACATCGTGTAAGGTTTTAAAAGCAGAAAGCTTGTCGGCCTCGTTGTCGTTTTTGGAGAAACGGCGGCGAGAACGGCGAACAAACCAGTTCGACAAATCATCAATGAATGGCAAGACGCCGTCTAGTGCCTTCGGGAGATTATATTGTTCCATTCCTTCGGTAATTTCGTCGCGGAGTTGATAGATTCTTGAGACGATCCAAGTATCTAAAGGATTTGGAATATCTGTTTCTTGAAGCGCGTCAGAATCAAATCCTTCTACCTCTGCATAGGTTGTGAAGAAATCGTAAACGTTCCAAATCATGGCAAGTTTGCGATTTACGTCGGAGACGTCTTTGTCGAGAAGAGCAAAGTCTTCGCCAGAGAGAACCGGAGAGCTTAAAAGCAAGAAGCGGAGAGAGTCGGCAGAGTAGGCATCCATCAATTCGTTTGGATCGGTAAAGTTGCCAAGAGATTTAGACATCTTGCGACCGTCGTTACCAGCGAGAGTTCCGGTTGTAATGACGTTTTTAAAGGCGTTTTTGGCGCCGTTTTTAGCCTTATCGCCGAAAGCGCCGATGCTGGCTAGTGCGGTATTTACGGTATGGACATAATAAAACCAAGCTCGAACCTGACCAACATACTCGACGATAAAATCAGCGGGATAATTTTTCTCGAATTTTTCCTTGTTTTCGAAGGGGTAATGAAGCTGGGCAAATGGCATTGAGCCAGATTCAAACCAGCAATCGAGGACCTTTTCGATGCGCTTAAAATGTTCGCCATCAATATCGAATTCGATTTCATCGACCCAAGGGCGATGGTAGTCTTCGAGCTCTTTGCCGGAAAGTTCTTTTAGCTCTTCATAGGAACCGACGACTTTGATCGAGCCCTTATTCCCTTTCCAAACTGGCATCGCCGTCGCCCAGAAGCGATCACGGCTTAAGTTCCAATCTGGCGCAGTTTCGATGGTATTTGCGAAGCGACCATGTTTTAGATATTCTGGGAACCAATTGATGTTTTCGTTTTCTGAGAGCATCAATGGTTTTTGGTTTTCGATATCCATAAACCAAGACGGGAAAGCGCGGTAGATAATTCGCTCTTTACTGCGTGGATTAAAGGGGTATTCGTGTTTTATGTACTCGATTTTATAAACAATGCCCTTTTCCTCTAAGCATTTCGCAATAAACTTGTTGCCAGCCCAAACTTGAATTCCGTTTTCGTCGGTATCACGAACGCCGAGTTCATGTAACTTTTCGGCCATTTCGGGTAGATAATAGCCGTTTTCATCTAAAACATCGGCGAAATCGAGCTCGTACCTCTGAGCTAGCGCATAGTCGTCTTCGCCGTAAGCTGGGGCAATATGGACAATGCCGGTGCCGTCGTCGGCCGAAACAAAATCACCTGGGAGGATGGTATAAGTATCTTTTCTAACGATTGTTCCCTTGTCGCCACGAAGGCCGAGATCAAAAAGTTTATCAGCAACCTCGATAATTGGTTCGTATTTTTTTCCGACCAACGCAGTTCCTTTAAAGGCCTGCTCGGGTTTTTTGCCTTCGAATAAAATTTTTGCTCGGGTTAAAGCGACGATGTATTTTTCGCCATCAATATCGTAAATCCCGTAGTCTAACTCTGGGTTTACGGCGAGCGCCATATTGGCTGGCAAGGTCCAAGGGGTTGTGGTCCAAGCTAAGAGGTAGGAAGACTCTTCTTTTAATTTAAATTTAACATACGCGCTGGGGTCGGTGACGGTTTGGTAAGCGTCGTTGTCCATTGTTACTTCGGCCTTAGAGACTGGGGTGGCGAATTTGGTATCATACATCAAAACTTTACGGCCTTCGTAGATTTTACCGGCGTCGTAGAGCTTTTTGAAAGCCCACCAAACCGATTCCATAAAATCTTTGTTCATTGTGCGATAAGCATTATCAAAATCAACCCAGCGGCCGATGCGATCAATCGTCGACGCCCAAGTTTCAGAATTTGCGACCATTGATTCGCGAGCTTTTAAAATATAGTCCTCGAGACTCCATTTTGTACCAATTTCGCGTCGGTCGGTAATACCGAGTTGTTTTTCGACGAAGTTTTCGGCGGGGAGACCGTGGCAGTCCCAACCCCAACGACGTTCGACTCGGAAGCCATTCATGGTCCAAAAACGCGGGACGGCGTCTTTGACGATAGAGCTAAGCAAAGTTCCGTGATGTGGACTACCAGTAATAAACGGTGGGCCATCATAAAAAACATAGGATTTATCAAGTGGTCTCTCCTCAACTGAGCGTTCAAAAATTTTATGCTTTTTCCACCACTCTGCGATGGCGCGTTCGTATTCGATCGCCTTTCGGCGCTCTCCAGCTCTGTATTTCATAGAATAATTATATCATATTATTAATTATCATCGTCTATAGTATAATAATAGCAATGAATCTACAAATCATTGTTAAGCCCGGCTCTAAAGTTCAAAAAATCGTCAAAAATCCTGATGGGACTTTGACCATTTATTGCCACGCTCGTGCTCACGACGGCGAAGCCAATACTGCCGTCATTAAACTTGTCGCCGATTACCTAGATACTCCTAAATCTAAAATCAAAATCATCCGCGGGCAAAAATCCCGGGTTAAACTACTTGAGGTCTAATAGTTATAACTTGTAATTTTTGCCGAGCTTTGTTATAATATAAATATATTCGGGGATTTCCCGCACCCTAGTCATTCGGCTAGGGGAAATTTTATTTACCAAGATATAAATTTGAAAAACCATTTTTTATTTTTAGCATATCATTTTCCGCTATCTGCCCTAAACGATTATATAACCTTGCCGTGCTAAATACTTTTGCTTGAGATAAAACTGCGCAAATTTCTTTATTTTGAAATCTAAAATTTACATACCAAGCTCCGCTATGATTTTGAGTAGATAGTGGTATCCCCATAAATCCAAGATGGCTTAATTTCCTAAAAATTACTACTGGTCGAGAAAAATATTCGCTTTTACCATTCATTTCTACCCCAACATTTTCACCGATTGCTAACCACCAAACCTCACCTTCAGACACTTTTGGTATTTTCCTAGGAATAATGTTATGCTTTCGCTCCTTAATCGGAAACCATTTTTTTAAATTATTATGCTTGTTTTGCATATGATACTCCTTTTAATTTTGCGAGTATTATAGACATAGGCTACGAAAAAAATCAACCCCTGTAAAACGCCTAGGCTTAATTATCCAACTATTGACACCCCCCCCCGATAGGTATAATTAACTATAAGGAGAATACGTATGAATAATGAAACTTTTAATCACGACCATCAAGAAGCCGCCGAACCGACGGACTACGATAGGCTTGGTGAGGAAGTGGAGTTTGCTGGTAGGCAGGCGGAACAGCCTAAACAATTTAGGGACCTCTCGCCCGAGGAAATTCCTGATGGCGTCCGCGATGAGCGAGATTATCAAGAGTATCAAGCTGAACAATCTGCTCGAGAGCAAGAGCGCGCAAACCAAGAACAAGAGCGCATAGATAGAAATCTCCACCTTTTTAGCATCAATTTTCTTAATGATAACTACCGTGCGCATAATAAAAACCTACAAGAAGGCGGGGAGTTCGCAGAACGCTATCAAGATTTGCTTGATTCTCCCGATTTGGTTATTTTGGCCGAAAATGATATTACTATAGGCGGTCTTTACGGCGCTGGGCTGTTAAGACGCAGTGGAGATGGAACGTTAGATGATATATTTGGAGAAAATGGCGTAACAGAAACAGTAACAAATATTGCAATGTTGTGGACTCGCAAGAATGAATCTGGCGAACCTTGGTATTCCGATGATGAGCGTGCTGAATTTATGAATATATATAATAAATTAAAAAATCGCCAAAAATTAAACTCCGATGATTATTCTTTTGTAGATTCTGTTCTCATGCCTCAACTTAGCGACTTAATAGATTTTGGCTTGCCAGATAAGCGAGGAGATGAGCAAACTCTAAATTATATCCAAGAGGGGAGTTCGGACTTTATTTTTAGCATCTATAACAATGCGCCCATCTACATTATGAAAAAGATTGACGACGGTTCAATAGCAAACGAACGAGGCATCATTTCCGATGCGTTAGGCGAATTATGCCGAAATAATTTGGATAATATTTATGGTAGAATGGGGCTCATAACAGCCGCTGGTCCTTCTGGTGAATTTGACAATTTGAAAGAGCTTTTGCTTCGCTCTTTTTCGAGTACTGACATAAAATTTGAGCATGGTCACCTGGCTGAAGTTGGCATCTCGGACAAAGAGATGCTAGAATCTGTTTTTTGCTTTAAGAAAGTATTTGGCGATGTCGTCTCTTTTGCGCCATGGGAGGAATCATTGCGTGATCTAGCAGGCCAACAAGAATCACTCGAAAATAGTGGTTTTTCTAGGGACTCCATTATTAATGTGCTTCATGATAATGAAGCCGAGTTCGGAGGAAGAGAAATAGCCAATATGCGTGAAGCTGGCGTTAGCGACGCCGACATTATTTACGCGGGGAAATTCTACGAAAATTATCATCCTGAAATTGGAGATATACGTGACAAAGAAGCATGGGATAACAGAAGCGCTTTTGAGGCCAATTTTAGCGAGAGAGATATGATTCTTGCTATTCAACGCGAAATTTATTACCAAGAAAAACAAAATCAATCTAGATAAAATTATTTCTTGTCGTGAACGTCGAGTTGGTTATGGGGGATTTCGATTTTGTTTGCTTCGAGAGTTTCGGCGATGACTTTGAGGCAGTCGCGGCGGGTTTGTAAAGTGTTGGATGGGTCTTCGGCGATGACGTAAAATTGGTAATTTTGGGAATTGGGCGTTAAATCGTTAATTCCCTGGTATTTTGCCTCTTTGACAGCGGCAAGCCGACTGACTTTTTTGATAATTTCGTGCATAATCGCCTCGGCGGTCTCAACTTTGACTTTATACGGTATCGGTACCGGAATATAAATATAGCCTGGGTTCATCTCGACCTTGTCGATATTGCGGTTGGCGATAGAGACGATGTTCATAGTGTTGATGTCTTGGATTTTGGTAGTGAGCAGGCTGATTGAGATGACTGGGCCGACGTTGCTACCATAGTTAATCACATCGCCGATTTCGTAATAATTATCAGAGATAATCACAAAACCGCGAATAATATCTTTCAGAGAATCTTGAAGCGCAAAACCGACCACGATACTGACGATGCCGACACCGGCGAGCATCGAATTAACGTTGACACCGTAAATTTGAAGGACCATCAGCACCGTAACAATACTGAGGGCGCCAGCAATGACGCTTTTGAGCATGCGGATAATCGTGCGGTTTTTCTTACTGCTCATGAGCTTGGGGGTTTTCTTCTCTTTTTTAGTTAGTACTCCAGCAACAACACGATAAAGTAGCAAGCTAAACAAAATCACTACAATCGACCAAAAGCCACGTTGAACCCAAACGTTTTCGATAAAATGTTTAATAAAATCCATATGCTTATTATATCATATAAAATAAAACTTCGTTGATGAGTGGGAGGTCGCGACCTCGCCAAGAAGCGCGCACTGCACCGCGTTCGTCGATAGCAAGGATGGTTGGGTATTCGACGACGTCGTAGGCTTCACAAAAACCGGTGTTTTCGTCGGGGTTCATGGTTTCGATTTCGTGGCCGGTTTGGCGACGGACGTTTTCGAGAAACTCCTCGACACTGCGAGAATAATCCTGGTTATCTCGATAAATACAAACTACTCTCATTTTTTTCGCTTTTGTTCCTTTAGAATGTTTTCAAAATCCTCGAGAGTTTTGAACTCGCGGAAGACGCTCGCAAAACGGACATAAGCTACTTCGTTTACCTCGGCGAGAACGTCGAGAACGGCTTCGCCGATTTGTTTTGAGGTTATTTCGTCGGTTCCATAGCTATAAAGAATATCAGAGGCACGATTAACAACTTCTTCGACCTCAAGTTCCGAATTAAAAAACTTCCCGACGCTACGACGAACGGCGAGAAGTAGTTTGTCGCGATCAAAAATCTCTTTGTTGCCACTACGTTTTGAAACGGTGAGAGGTGGCATCTCAATTCTCTCGTAAGTCGTAAAACGACGACCATCGGGAGTTTCACGACGACGACGAATCATCGTCCCGTCAACAGTTTCGCGGCTTTCTAGAACTTTGCTGTCTCCGATTTTGAGTTCTTTTCGTTCCATTCCGCACCCTTTTTTAATTATTTTTTCTTCTTCTTAAAGCGTTCGCGGAGAGAAGGTGGGACGTCCATTTCGTCATCGTCTGCTACTGGTTCGGGAACTGGTTCGGGGTCGTTTTTAATCGAATCCCACATGTTTGACTTATTCTCTAGAGCAAAATCTTTGGCTTCGACGGCCGGTTTTTCTTCTTTCATATCAACTTCTGGCGCCGAATAAGTATTTTCTTCGTTAAAGTATTCTGAATCAAAACCAGTTGCTACAACTGTAACGATAATTTCATCTTCAAGTTCTGGACGAATCGAGGCACCAAAGATAATGTTTGCATCCGGAGAAACCGAGCCAGTGATAACCTCGGCGGCTTCTTGAACTTCGCTCATTGACATATCGTAGCCACCAGCAACCGAGAAGAGGACGCCACGTGCACCTTCGATTTTAACTTCAATAAGTGGAGATTCAACTGCTTGTTGCGCTGCGATTACAGCACGATTTTCACCAGAGGCCTTGCCGATACCCATTAAGGCTGAGCCGGCATTTTTCATGATGGATTTGACGTCGGCAAAGTCGAGATTAATGAGAGAATGCTCGGTGATTAATTCGGAGATACCTTGAACACCTTGCCTTAAAACGTCGTCGGCGATTTTAAAGGTTTCGAGGAGTGGGGTACGAGGATCAATAGTTTGTAAGAGCCGGTCATTTGGAATTGTAATAAGAGCGTCTACCTGGCGAGCAAGTTTGTCGATTGCGATATCGGCGTTTGCTCGGCGACGAGCGCCTTCGAAAGTGAATGGTTTTGTTGCTACGCCAACGGTTAAAATGTCTTTCTTCCTTGCTTCTTCGGCGACAATCGGACCAGCACCAGAACCAGTACCACCACCAGCGCCAAGCGTAATAAAGACCATGTCTGCGCCGTCTAGAGCTTTGTCGATGGCTTCTCTTCCCTCTTCAGCGGCTTCGCGACCTTTTTCTGGATCGCCACCAGCACCGAGACCTTTACCGATGTGGACTTTGGTATCAGCAGGAGAATGATGAAGCGCCTGGGCATCAGTATTAATTGCGACAAACTCAACGCCGGAAAGACCGACTTCTTTCATACGCTCAACTGCAGAACCACCGGCACCGCCGACACCGACGACTTTAATACTAGCTTTGCTTTCCACCTCTGTTGGTTTTACTTCTGGCATAATTAACCTCGCTCTTTAAAAATACTATCTATTATTATACACGATTTGCTTGTTAAATCAAGGGGTTTTCTTTTTTCAAGTAATCTTGGCTTCGGCTGGTTAGATAGAATCTTAAACATCTAATTTTTCTCAACTAAAAATTACGCCTGGATAAAAATTAGAGTTTAAGATTTTTGACTTACCGGGCGATACAACGGATAGTACGACCATGATAATCGCTAGAGTTATCGTTACCTGGATAAACAGAGTCATAAGTAAATATAAGCGCCATCGACCCAGCAGATGCAATGGAGTTGGTGGACGACCAATAAGATCCGGTATAGCTACGAGAAAGGACATCTCCACGAATATAACTAGAAACAACATAATTGTTAGGATAACTTCTTAGGTCGTTGGAGGCTTTTACTCCTACATTTACACCGTTCGTGACACCATAATAAATAGGTTGGCCTGCAAAGCCTATGCTATTTGGCCCTGAGCCGGCAATTGTAGATGTAAGTTTACCAAAATCACCATCCACGGTATTTAGGCTAAGCTCTCCACTTGGTAAGCGCCAACCTTTAGGGCAAATTGATCCAGCTACATCACTACTAGCTGGTGTGGAAAATGTCCCATGCCCAGCTGTTGCTGAATACCAATTATAATAATTGCCATAGCTGTATACTGCATTATCGGGCATTACCATGTATGTTGTACTTTCTTCAGAAAAGAACATAGACTGGTCATAACAATCTGGTGATTGAGTTAAACACCATGCCGTAACTCTTGGATCTTGTGGAGTGGATAGATGATTCGAGGTGGTCCCCAGAGCATAGTTGTTTTTAAGTGGGAGAGACGGGTTGTCGGTGTTGATTGAGCTTAGAGCCGCTGTGTTATCTAACCTTAAGTTCTCAATCATCCAGCACCTGCCGTCTTTTAGTTTTGCTACGGCATAGGTATTATTGTCTCTTAGGTCGGTTAGAGCTGTGACTTGTCCTACTGCTAATGAATTACAACCGTTCCAGTTTTGAATAGTGCCAGCTGATTCAACCCAGACGGCATAGAGACTAAGTCCTTTTGTATCTAGGTCAGTTGGTGTAGTGATAGTTTCATTTGGTCCATAGATTTTAGCATTAGGGTTAGTAGCACTACCTACATTAGCAACATAGTCATAAGTATCAGACCAGCCTACAAAGCCATAGCCTGGGCGTTTGAAGTTAGAAGCCCAGAGGGTGGCCTCCATATTTGAAGCAAGCGCGAGGTCGGTTCCTGTGCTAGAAAAACCT
>JAFWHT010000013.1 GCA_017511965.1 Candidatus Saccharimonadota bacterium | reverse complement strand
CTACCATATAGTACCATCTACTTATACCAAAGTAGCTACCTTTCCTTCAGTCACTGATGACTTCCAAGGTTCTTCCTTTAAATCTACCTACAGAGCCTATGTCTCTCCTACTCAACCTGCTGGTAGTTATGTAGGTAGAGTAAGATATACTATGGTGCATCCAAATGATGCAGTAGCCCCACTTGCTAAAATTACTCTTTCTGATGCTTATGAGAAAACCGGTAAGACTAAAGTTACAGTTGGTAGTAGCAGTTACTATAAGCTTCAAGACATGACACCAGAAATCTGTAATATGACTGAAGTCCTAGACGAAGGTAGTCAAATGCAAGCGATTGATATTAGAGATAACAAAATCTATTGGATTACGAAGCTTCAGGATGGCAAATGTTGGATGGCGCAGAACCTAAAATTGATTGGACCACTTACTATAACCCCAGACAATAGTGACGTTAGTACTAATTTTTCGGTCCCAGCAAGTGCAGGCGGCATTTGGGCTAGCGGAACATATGATGCTACTAATGCCAACTCGCCACACGCATATTATTTTAGTAGTACCGACAGTGTTTATTATAATTGGTGGACGTCTGTAGCCGGCTCTATGAATTTTTCTAGTACTTCGGGAACAGCCGCAAGCAGCATTTGTCCTAAAAATTGGAAATTGCCACTAGCTTCAGAGCATCAAGCACTTGGCAATAGTTATAGTAACTACCATTCTGATTTTATACCAGCTAGTAGAGCCCAGTTATCCGGGCAATACGTTTACACGACAGGTAACGTTGCAAATACCGGTAGTAGAGGAGTCCTCTGGTCATCTAACCCTAATTCTGCTGGCTATTCTGCATTGGCCTTTTTATTTACACGAAACGGATATGGTATAGACTACACCAGTTTTGATAAAGTTGGAGGCCTTCCAATCCGTTGTGTGGCCCGGTAATTCAAAAATCTTATTTCTTCTTCTCGTCTTTTTTCGCGTCGCGTTTTCGATTTAGCCGATTCATCGCTTTGATAATCATAAAAATCACCCACGCAATAATCAAAAATTGCAATACATTTTGCAAAAAATTCCCATATGCAATCACCGCTTCATCGCCGGTGCCAAAAAAGTTTGGAATTCGAATTGCTAAATTCGTAAAATCTACTCCACCAGCAATCAGCCCCACAATTGGCATCACGATATCATCCACTAGGGAATTAACGATTTTAGTAAACGCACCACCTACGGCTACACCTACCGCCAAATCCACTACCGAACCACGGTTGATAAATTCAATAAACTCTTTTTTAAATCCCGAGCTTTTTTCGCGCGTCGCCTTCAAGGCCTCTTTTGCTAGCTCAGCTTTACTTTTATTTTTTGTCATGGTTGTTGTCCTCCAGGTTTAGTTTCCGAAAAATCTTCAAAACTTGTGTATAGGTTCTCTAAGCTCTGGCGAGAGCTTAGAAGAGAGGCTTTTAGAGTATCATTTTTAGTTTCATTCATCAATTTATTTTCTTCTGCAATAAAAACCGAAATCTCGTACGCCATTTTATGCGCATAAATTCGATCTAAAATCCCATTAATTTTCGCACTAAATAGCTCTGTGTTAAGTTCTTCTTTTGCGCTGTTTGCCGCGTTAAGAATTTTCTTGCTCACAGTCTTTTCGTAATTATTTTTGTTGTCTTTAAATTTATATTTTTCTACTAAATAAGTCGTCACTTCGCGCTCTGTATTTGATAGTAATCCATAAAGCGATGCGCTAATTGATCTTAAATTTGAAGACCTTACGCTATTCTGATATTCCTTAATTAATTCTGAAGTGTTTTCTAAATGTAGTTTCAGCTCGAGACAAGTGTTTTTTTCGCCACCTTTTTCACCACCAACAAGCATCCCTAAAATCATCATCAACACCACTCCAACCACGCCTATCATACCAACAATAAAAAATTTTGACGAAAAAATACTACTAGCACCACCAGATTTTTTTACCGGTTTATTTTTTCTTGAGATTTGATCGAGATATTCTTGCCCGTCCATATGCTATAATTATACCATATGAATGACGCGAAGGAGGAAATAAAATCCCGTCTCGCGGTAGAAGATGTAGTTGGGCAATATATCGAGCTAAAGCGTGCGGGGAGGAATTTAAAAGGCCGCTCGCCTTGGGGCGTTGATAAAACTCCAAGTTTTATGGTCTCGCCCGAAAAGGGCATCTGGCACGATTTTTCTGCTAACAAAGGTGGTGATATTTTTTCTTTCGTCATGGAGGTTGAAGGCATCGGCTTTAAAGAAGCTCTTGAAAAATTAGCCGCCCAAGCCGGCGTCGATTTAACAAAATATCGTGGCGGCGATCCGGCTGTCGCAAAAAAGAAAGCTCGTGCGCGCGAAGCACTTGCTCTCGCAACAAAATACTACCAAGCCTGTCTTGTTCGCAATAAATCAGTCTGCGAGTATGTTTTTTATAAACGAAATCTAAACCGAAAAACCGTTGCCGAATTCAAAATCGGCTATGCTCCCGAAGGGGGGAAAGCCTTAACAGAGGCTTTAAAAAAACGTGGTTATTCGGAGGCAGAACTAGATGCCGCTGGCCTCTTAAATCGTTTTAAGGGCGACATCTTTCGTGGCCGTATGACCGTTCCGTTTATTGATACAACCGGCAATGTCATCGGCTTTACTGCTCGCATCATTAAAGATGGCGAACCAAAATATCTAAACACTCCCGAAACTATACTTTTTAATAAATCAAAATTTATTTTTGGGCTTTTCCAGGCTAAAGAAGCAATTCGTCGTAGTGGCTATGTCGTAATCGTAGAAGGGAACATGGATGTTATCTCAAGCCATCAAGCCGGCGTCAAAGAAGCAGTTGCGACTTCGGGCACCGCAATGACCGAGCAACATTTAAAAACTCTTTCAAACTTAACTTCCGATATTCGCCTTGCTTACGATGGCGACGAAGCCGGAGTAAAAGCTGCCGAGCGCGCCATTATGATGGCAGGCGATCTCGGTATTGATTTAACTGTAATCTCTAATTATCATGGCGCCAAAGATCCCGACGAACTTATCCAAAAAGATCCCAAACTTTGGCAGGAAGCCGTCAAAAAAAGCATCCCGGCCGTCGAGTGGCTTCTCCAAAAATACGAAGAGAATCTTGATTTAAGTTCTGCACTGGGTAAGCGCAGATATTCCGACATCGCTCTAAAACTTTTAAGCTACATCAAAGACGAGGTCGAACGAGCTAGCTATGAAGAAAAAATTGCTAAGAAATTAGATGTTGAAGTAAGTATTTTACGCGAAAAGGGCGAACGCTTGAACAAAAAAATAGAACAAGTCGCAAAACGCTACTATAAAAAACCAAAAACTGAGGGCAAAAGCGATAAATTAAAAAAACTCGAAGATAATTTACTGGCGTTAAAAGTCTTCGGCGGAATTACAAAAGTCAAAATTCCACTCGAAATACCAGATGACGATACTAAACTTACCGAACTTGAATTGATTTTTAACCGTAATCACGAAAACGTCAAAGAAGCTGATTACGAAAAAGAAGCCGCCGAACTCCTCGCTCGCTATAATAGGGAATTAAATAAGCAAAAAATCAATGAGTTGAACGAAAAGCTAGAAGCCTTAGACGAAGATTCTGATGAATATGAGAAAATCCTGAAAGAAATTATTGAGTTGCAAAAATAAGCAAAATAGATTATAATCTGTCATAATGAACGCTAGAAAAGATGATATTTTGAATGCAAAAGATTTAGCGCTAGAAATCGACGAACCGGAAAACACCGACCTCGAAAACGAGGAAGAGCTTTCCGATGAAGAACTTGCGATTACCGCCGAAAATGTCGACGCTTTTGCAGACGATTCGGTTCGTTTATATCTTCGCGAAATCGGCAAAATCCCACTTTTAACCCCAGAAGAAGAAGCTGATTTGGCCCAAAGAATTGTCAAAGGCGATAAAAAAGCCAAAGACAAAATGGTCGAATCAAACATGCGCCTTGTAGTCTCTATTGCTAAGCGCTATGGTGGTCGTGGTCTCGATTTTCTCGATTTAATTCAAGAGGGAAATACCGGCTTACTTCGCGCTGTCGAAAAATTTGACCCCGACAAAGGTTTTAAGTTTTCTACCTATGCTACTTGGTGGGTACGCCAAGCTATCACGCGTGCTATCGCCGACCAAGCTCGTACAATTCGTATCCCAGTCCACATGGTCGAAACTATCAACAAAGTTTTGCGCACTTCTCGCAAACTTACTGCCGAGCTAAACCGCGAGCCTACCAATGAAGAAATTGCCAAAGAGCTTGATATGGATCCCGAAAAAATCGACTACGTCATGCGCATCAAACAAGACATCGCTTCGCTCGACGCTTCCGTTGGTCGTGAAGGTGACGATGAAGATTCCGTTCTCGGCGATTTCGTCGAAGACGAAGAGCGTGCTTCGCCCGAAGATTCCGCTGCAAATCAAATTCTAAAAGAACAACTTTCCGAAATCATCGCAACGCTAACTGATCGCGAACAAAAGATTATCCGTCTTCGTTTTGGCATCGGTGGTGGTCGCCCGCACACTCTAGAAGAAGTTGGCGCTGAGTTTGATGTTACTCGTGAGCGCATCCGTCAAATCGAGGCCAAAGCCCTTTCTAAGCTTCGCAAAAATAAAGACACCCGAAAATTACACGAGTATTTAAGATAGGAGGTATCATGAAAAAGTTATTAACTATAATTACAATTTTAGCGACTAGCTTGTTTGGCCTAGGCACTCAAGTTTTTGCTACTAATAATCTTGCTCAATTTGGCAAAGAAACACAAACCACCATTCTTAAAGAATGTGGGGCTCGCGAAGATGGTATCATGTGCGTTCTTGAGCTCGTAATAGACATTATGACGATTGGTATTGGTATTCTTGGCGTAATCGGCATTTCTGTTACCGGTATTCAATACCTCACCGCTGGTGGTAGCGAAGAAAAAACTCGCAAAGCCAAACGTCGTATGCTCGAAATTATCATCGGCCTTGCCGCCTACGCCGTAGGTTACGGTCTTCTTAAATGGCTAGGCGTCTAAACGATAATGAAACGTCTTTTTATCGTCTACAACCCAAACTCGTCTCGTTTTTCTGACGTTAAAAAAGACATTCTTGAGTCTCTTAAAAATTTAAAAGGTTATCTCATTGGCAAATACGAAGTCGAGCCTACCGATGTCGATCAAAACGCCAATGAATTTTCTAAAATTTTAAAAGACGATGATCTAGTCATCTCTGCTGGTGGCGATGCCACTGGCGTTATTGCCGCAAACGCTATTTTAAAATCTGGCAAAGACGTTTGTCTTGCCGTCTTGCCTTACGGCAATTTCAACGATCTCTCTCGTACCCTCGGCACAAAAACCCTCGAAGATGCATTTGGCCCCACCCAGAAGTTTTATCCCTTAGAGATTTATGTCGATGGCAAATTTTTTCGTTATGCAACTTGCTATGTAACAATTGGCATGATGGCAGAAGCAGTAAAATTATACGATACCCAAAAAATGCGCAAAGTCTTAAAAACTGCTCACGGTCGCAACGTAGGTTCTTATACCAATCTTGCTAAATGGTATTTCAAAAATCGCCACAAAAAAATTTTCCTACCAGATTTTCAATTAAACGGCAAATTACAACCACCCAAAACTTCCGATTACTGCGCTATAAATGGTAGATACATGGCTCGCGTCATGAAAAACGGGGAAGAAGAATACCAAAATCCCAACATTTTTCGTTCGCAAACTGCCAAACTTACTAGTTTCTGGCGTCTTTTCGCATTGATGTTTAAAAGTATTTTTTTCCGTATCCCCAGCTCTAAAACTAAAGGCGATATGATAGAATTTTTAGAGCCAGCCACGATTGAACTTCAAGCCGAAGGTGAATACAAAATTTTTCAAAACATTAAAACTATCGAAATTAGAAAGAGCAAAAAATGCCTGAAAGTCATCACGAAGAATTAGCCAAAATCATTAATTATATGAAAGCGCACTGGCCTTCTAAGGTTAAAGAAGAATGGCAGGTTAAACTCGAAGAATACCCAGAAATTCTCCAAAAAGTACTCGAAGACCTAACTCCAGCCGCGACGAAAAATCATCAGCTGATTCGAATCGCTGGTATCTCTGGCTCTGGCAAAACTACCCAAATTCTTCCAGCAGTCGAAAATTATTGTGAAAAAAATAATTTCCACCCGATTTTAATTGCCGCCCGTCGCTTCGTCGAATATCATCCATATTTTCAAGAAATCAAAGATTTTTACGGCGAAAAAAATTTGCGCAAAAATACTGACGAATTCTCGACCATCATGCTATTTTTAACTTTAACCGAGCTAATTAAAAACGGCTACGATATTATTTTAGATGTTACTTTGCTCGACCCTGAAATGGAAGGAATTTTATTAAAATTATTAAAATCCGCAAACTACCAAGCTTTAATTTTAATGATCGCTACCTCCCCGACAGTAACCGAGCATTTTTTAAAAGATCGCGCCTGGCGTCATACTAAAGAAACTGAAGAGGAATTCATTCGTGCAACGCTTGAAGCGCTTAAATTCTACGCCGAGAAAGCACCAGAGCTTCATATTATTATGTGGAGCGTCTATGATAAACCACCAGTTTACGACGGCCCAGTTAAAAATTGTTTAGATATTTTTACCGATTATTCAAACAGGGAACAACTTCCCACTCCCGATGACGACGCTCGCAGAGAAGCTAAAATTGATTATCTTATAACTGATTTAAGTTGATTTCTGGAAAATGCAGTCGGATGTGTTCGGCATAACCATTGTCGATATTTTGCCAGGCTTCTTTCATCCTTAAAATTTCTTCTGCATTTTCAAATTGCGAAAGAAAAGCTTCAGTAAATTCTTCCGGCGCCGGTCGCGAAATAATGCGTGCTACATCCATATTCGGATTCCCAGTCCCCGCAAAGCAAAAATCGATCACTCCAATTACTTTGTCATTCTCGTCTAATAAGATATTCCCGAGATTAAGATCTCCATGAACCAAATTCTTCATTTCCGTTTTAGAGATAAATTCATGATCCGTTTCAAGATGTTTCTCGTAATGTTTATCATCAAGTTCTTTCAAAAATTTAGAAAGTGGATATTTGACTTTTGCTGGCGCTTCGCGCAAATCTACCCTAGATAATTCTTTGATGAATTTTGCAATGTCATAAGCCGCGCCAGTTAAAGCAGTATGTGACAAATGATAAATTCTATCTCCTAATGTATAGCCCTCGATTTTTTTATGAACCGAAAACGGCCGTTTTTTCGAGTCATAATAAAGCTTCATTTGTGGCGTATAAAAACTCGTCTTCCCATCCACAAAATTACAAACCGCTGCATCTTTCACAATCATCTTTGACCAAAACGGATTACGTGGGAATCTAAAAAAATACGAGCCAGAATCAGTTTTAACTTCAATTACAATGTTCGTCCAACCTGTTAAAATGTGTTTAGCCTCTAGAATCTTTTTGTCAGGGAATGTCTCCGCAATAATTTTATCAAGATTATCTTTTGTAGTAAAAAATTTATTCATGCTATAATTGTAACATGGACAATGTAAAAATTCTCGCTATTGTCGGAATGAGCGGAAGCGGTAAATCTGTCGTAGTTGATTATTTAACCAACAAAGGTTACCCAAAAGTTTATTTTGGCGGGATGATTTACAAAGAAATGGAAAAACGGGGAATAAAGCGCACTGAAGATGGTGAATCTGAGAAAAAATTTCGCGAAGAAATTCGTCAGCAAGAAGGCAAGGATTGGGTAGTTAACCAAGTTATTAAAGAAGTCAAAGATTTAATCTCTGCTGGTCAAAAACGCATCATTCTAGACGGTGTTTATTCTTGGACTGAGTACAAACTCTTGAAAAAAGAGTTCCCAAAATCCCTAAGTTTTATCGCAATCGTTGTCGACAAAAAACTTCGTTACGACCGTGTCGCCAAGCGTCCTGTGCGTGCTTTTGATGGCACCGCTATCCGCGAGCGCGATCGCTCAGAAATTGAAAATCTCGAAAAAGGTGGGCCAATCGTTGCGGCCGATTATTATATATTAAATAATGGTTCGATTGAGGATGCCGAAAAACGAACCGACGAAATCTTAAAGGAGGTAGATTTTGAATAACGATACATCCAACGAAAAAAAGGAAAATTGGCTTCGCTATGGCTTTTGGGTTATTGCTGGTTTGGTAGCTATCGTCGCTATTTTTGTTTTGGTGAATATGACCGGCAATGGCAGTTCTGGCCCAAATGTTCCGTCCGATTATAAATTTGTCGTCGAGGATCATTATCCAAAATCTGATAGCACCTGGGCAACTTATTATGTTTATGACAATTATATTTTAGTCAAAAAAGATAGTGAGGCCGCCAAAAACGATCCCATGATGATTTATGACGGCATTGATTCTACTAAATTAAGTTACGACGAAAACGACACTACTAAAATTTGCGATACCGATTCTTGTTATCGCTATCCAAAAGTTTTAACTACTATTAAAAAGTTGATTTCAAAGAAAGTTCCGCGCGAGTATACGAGGTAATAATGAAGCGTCTAGTCCTCATCGACGGAAAATCAGTTTTCTATCGGGGGTATTATGCGATGGGGAATTTAAGTCTCCCAGATGGTACGCCAACTGGTGGAGTTTATGGCTTCGCCGCGATTGCAATGGAGATTGTCAAAAAGCTCGATCCAACAAAAGTTGTCGTTGCCTGGGATTCAAAAACTTCCGTCACTAAACGTCGCGCAATTTACCCCGAATATAAAGCTGGCCGTATTAAACCCGGCGACGATTTTTATGCCCAGATTCCTTTACTCGAAGGCTTAATCCATGATTTGGGTTGGAGTTTTGTCGAAATCGACAACTACGAGGCCGACGACATCATCGGTACTCTAAGTCGCGAAGCCGACGAAGCGCTAGATTACGAAACTTACATTATTTCTTCTGATCTCGATATGCTTCAAATTGTCGATGAGAATACTTTTATGTGGCGAATTTTGAAGGGTTTTTCAAATATCGAAGAAATTAATGTCAGAGAAGTAGAAGAAAAATACGGGATTTTAAAATCACAATTTCTAGATCTAAAAGCTTTAAAGGGCGATTCTTCAGATAACATTCCGGGCGTTCCAGGCATTGGCGAAAAAACTGCCGTTAAATTACTAAATGAATATGGTGATTTAGATAATATATATAATAATATAGACAAAATTACCGGCTCTACTCAAGCTAAACTCGAGGCCGGAAAAGATTCGGCCT
>JAFWHT010000012.1 GCA_017511965.1 Candidatus Saccharimonadota bacterium | reverse complement strand
TTGGCGAACGATTGTAAAATGGGTGGTTTATACACTGCTTTTGATTTTGCTTTTGATATTTGTGGTGAGAGTGTTAGTATTTGAACATAATTACTACAACGAAAAGGAAGGAAGCGAGCGAGTGACGATGTCTTTGGCGGAGCCAGCCGAAGACCTAATCGAACAACCTCCAACGACTACAGAAGTAGCGGAATATACAGTAGCGGCAGATAAGCCGCGATATTTGACGGTTGAGAAATTAGGCGTGGATAAGGCGCGAATTTTGCCGATGGGAGTAAATTCGAAAGGTGAGCTGATGACGCCGATTAACATTTTTGATGTGGGATGGTATAATGCGTCGGGTTTGCCTGGAGGAGGAGGCACAATGATACTCGATGGACACAATGGTGGACCGCACGTGCACGGAGTATTTAAGAGATTGCCAGATTTAGTAGCGGGCGACATTATAACAATAGAGCGGGGGGATGGGGCTATTTTTAAATATGCAGTGGTTGAAAATAAAACAATACCTTTAGATACAGCGGATGCATATATGGCGACGGCGGCACGTTCGCCAGAGTCGGGTAAAGAAGCCGTAACGTTGATTTCCTGTACTGGCGAATGGTCGCAAGCTCAGCAAACTTATCTTTCTAGACAGTTTACGCGTGCCGTGCTCGTGAACGAATAAAAAATTTCAAAAAACACTACCATTTTTATTGCGCTCATGCTAAAATAGAAATAAGAACAAAAAGAGAGGTAAATGATTAAAAAAATAGCAACAGTTTTTAGCGTTTTTGTAGGCATTTTTGCTGGGATTTTTGTTGCTGATTCTGCTTTCGCCTACCAAATCACTGTCCAGACCCAAGGCGATACAGTCATCGAGCCTCAAAACGGCCAAGTCAAAACTAAGACCAACCAACTCGCTGTCCAAACCGATTGCCGGCAAGGTTATACTTTGCAAATTCAAGGTCCCGCTGATACGAATCTTTATTTGGCTGGCGATGCGGCTAATAACGAGGTTGATAAATTTATTCGCCCAGTTAATACCGCTAGCCCGTTGTCTAGCCAATTAAACACCTACGGTTATAACCTCATTTCAAATCAAACAAACCAGATTTTCACGCCACTTACCAATACCGCTGTAACCCTAAAAGACCTAGCCCAAACCCAAAACCCATCAGCTAATATCGACGATACAACAAATATCTATTGGGGAGTAAATGTCGGGCTCGGCCTGAACGCCGGCACCTATAAAATGCCCAACAACGGCGCTGCTACCTACATAATCACAACTAGCCCAACCTGCGTTAATTACTATAATATCTCCTTTGACCCTAACGGCGGCTCCGGCGCCCAGATGCCTACCCAACAAATCACCGAAAACACCCCCACCACCCTCACTAAAAACACCTATACATCCAGCAATGACCAAGACGGCTTCATCGGCTGGAACACCCAGCCCGACGGCTCCGGCACCCACTACACCGATGAACAAGAAGTTACCCTCTCCGGCTCCAACCAAAACATCACTCTCTACGCCCAATGGAACTGCCCCGCTAGCAAAATCTGCTACTTTGACAACGGCGCCAGCTCCCCCACTACCATGGACAACCAATCCGCATCGTCCAACACCGCCACAACTCTCTGGCCGACCAACTTCCAGCGCAAAGGCTACGGTTTCGCTGGCTGGGCCGAAACCCCCACCCCCACCACCACCGACATTATCTACGGCCCACAGCAAACCCTCGCCGCCGCTCAAACTGGCGATCTTACCACCAAAGGCAAAAAACTCTACGCCGTCTGGATTGAGGCCAAAGACACCATCCAAAACTGGACCGGCTGCCCGAAACTAACCCAGGCCACCTATTTAAACGGCACCGTCACTGCCAATCTCTCCTCCGTCACCGCGCTCCTAGACACTCGCGATGGCGAAGCCTACACTGTCGCCAAACTCCCCGACGGCAATTGTTGGATGATTGAAAATTTGCGTCTCGGTTCTAACACTACAATCACCCTTACTCCAAACGATACTTCTATTAACGCCAACCTCACATTCCCAGCTTCCACTACTTCATTCTCAAATTCATACAACACTATTAACTCCATCCGTCAAAACGCTATTAACAAATTAAATACCGTTGCCAATATGACCGGCACTAATGCTAATATTTACTCTTACGGTGTCTATTATACTTGGCCGGCCGCTATTGGCTCTACCAGTGCTTATTCCTCTGGTAGTGTTTCTACTTCCATCTGTCCGAGGGGCTGGACGCTACCTCTTGGCAACACTACTTCGTCTGGCAGTTTCGGTGCTCTAGATGTGTCAATCGGTGGCACAGGTAGCAATCAAAATGTTTCTTCCGCAGTCTTTAATCGTTGGCGCTCTTATCCTAATAATTTTGTCTATTCGGGCGGATATTACACTTCAAGGTATAGTTATCGTGGTTCAGGCGCAGTTTATTGGACTCGAACACTTTATGGCGAAAGTTACGGTTTTAATCTCCTTATTGACACCGGTAGTAGTAGAATATTGCCAGGCGATGCTCATGATACTAAATACAACGGCGAAACCATCCGCTGCATCGCCCGCTCCGACTACTACACCATCACCTTTGACAAAAACGGCGGCACTGGCACTATGCCCGACCAAGCCATCTATCGCAACACCTCCACCACTCTAAACCCCGCCACCTTCACCGCGCCAGAGGCTTGGCAAGTATTTCTCGGCTGGAACACGAAACCAGATGGCACTGGCACTTCTTATGCTAACGAACAAGAGGTTACTAACCTTACCACCGCCGGCCAATCCATCACCCTTTACGCCCAATGGGGCTGTCCGCCCGGCAATATTTGCTACGATAAGAACGGTGCCGCTAATAGCCCGACCAGCATGGGTAAACAATCGGTTGGTGATTCTGATACTAGCGCGCTGCTTTGGCCGTCGAACTTCCAGCGCTCTGGTTATGGATTTGCTGGCTGGAACACTAAGGCTGACGGCACCGGAACTATGTATGGCCCAAATGAAACAATCTTTGACGATACTACTATAAATAATATCAAAACAGACGGCCTGGCTCTTTACGCGACTTGGATAAAATCGGCTGGTGATATCCAAAGTTGGGATGGTTGTGCTACCATGAATATTGGCGATGTTACGGCCCTTACCGACAAACGCGACAACCAGACTTATGCCGTCGCTAAACTCGCCGACGGTAAATGTTGGATGACTGAAAACCTACGTCTTGATAATCAGTATACCACCAGCGCAGAAGATGTTGCTCTGTCGCAAGGCTACGGAACTGGTTTTATCGGTCTTGCGGAGCCAGAATCTTCTAACTTTGATTATTCTACGGCGTCGAACTCATTGTATTCGGCTGCGGATGTAAACAATAATAATACGCAAATGCCACGCTACAATAATATCAATACCGCTAACGCAGTTGAAACTTTGACTTCGTGGACCGGCACGGAAAATATTTATTCACTAGGAAATTATTATACTTGGACAGCGATAGTCGCTAACGTGGACAAAGTACTGATTCGAAATGTGTCGCTTTCTAGCATCTCAATCTGTCCAGCTGGTTGGCGTTTACCAAGAGGCGGAGATAAAAATAACCAGACCAATAACGATGTCTGGGATCTAATTGTGAACCACTTTAATAATGGCGTCCAGCCAAGTAATTACGATAATACAGATCAACCAATCTACCTCAACGAAGGAGAGGAATTAATTAAAATTATGACAAAATACCCAAACAATTTTGTTTACTCTGGCAGGTATGAAAAGGATAGTCCAAATAATCGTAGTACTATTGGGAGTTTCTGGACTTCTACGTTTTACTCAGAATATGGCAATGCCTATAATTTTGGTATGGTAAGCTTTAGTAAGTCGGTTAATCCGGGGACTTCTTCGGCTAGTAAATTTACCGGAATGCCAGCGCGATGCGTTGTTGATGAGCGCTACACGGTTTCTTTTGACGCTAATGGTGGCTCTGGTGATATGGCGGACCAATCCATCCAAGTCGGTATTGCGACTAAGCTTTCTGCTAATACTTTTACTAATACCGAGCCTTTTGTGGGCTGGAACACTAAGCCCGACGGCACCGGCGATTCCTACACCAACGAACAAGAGGTCACCGACCTCACCACCGCCGGCGAAACGATCACCCTTTACGCCCAATGGGGCTATCCAAGATATCTCATCCATTACGATAGCAACGGCGCAGAGAATTCACCCACCACGATGTCTGATCAGGGCGTCGTAGTTAATACGACTAGTGTAATGCTAAGAGTTTCAAATTTCCAACGTGAAGGTTATGGTTTTGCCGGTTGGAACACTAAAGCCGATGGCACTGGCATAAGTTATGGCCCAAATGAGGTTGTTGACCTTCCTGATATTCATATAAAAGGTCTGTATCTTTATGCAAATTGGATCCCTTCGGCTGGGAACTTACAAAACTGGAATGGCTGCAATAGCATGAATATTGGTGATGTTACCGCCTTAACTGACATTCGCGATAATGAAGTTTATGCTGTCGCTAAACTTGCTGATAATAAATGTTGGACAATCGAAAATCTTCGTTTGGATGATTCGGCGGAGATTACTCGCGAAAATACTGATAATCCTATCCTCCCACTTGTAAATGTCTATAATGGTACTACATCAAACCACCTTTCGCCCACTTCGGATGACTGGTGTCTCTCAAATGATGCTCAGCTCGGCGTACACTGTTATGATCAATCGAAACTCAATACGAGCAATACAGCAAATCCGATAACGGTTTGGGGCGGTGGCACTGCTAAAATCTATTCCCGCGGTAATTATTATAACTGGTATTCGGCTACCGCTGGAAATGGCACTAGTGCTATAACCACTAATAATACTAGTGTTTCTGGCTCTATTTGTCCAGCTGGATGGCGCCTACCAAAAGGTGGAGGTGTAGCCAATGCGACAAATAGCGATTATTGGCAACTAAGTTTGAGTATTATGGGTTTTGCTCCACAAAATAATTTCTATTATCAAGGTACCGAAACTAACGTATCGGGCAAAACTGCCATGGATGCCCTTAGGGATTACCCCAACAATTTTCATGAAAATGGCGACTGGCAGACTAATAGTGAGAAAAATAGTGCTTATACTATGCTTTACACATCTACTGCCGCAAACGAAAACGCTGCATATATTTTTACGTTAAATCCCGCGCTCAAACGATTGTATCCAGGCACCAGTAACTATGCAAAATCTTCTGGTACGGCGGTGCGTTGCATTGCGAGAGAAAACTATACGGTAAAATTTGACGCCAATGGTGGCTCCGGTGATATGCCCGACCAAACTATTTATACCGATGTTGCGACTAAACTCTCCGCTAATACATTTACGAATAACCCCAAGGTCTTTACCGGGTGGAATACTAAAAACGACGGCACCGGCGACTCCTATGCTAACGAACAAGAAGTTACCGACCTCGTCGGTAAAGGCGAAACCATCACCCTTTACGCCCAATGGGCCGAACCTACCCCACTCGAACAAATTTCTACCATGCAAGAAATGACTCCGGGTATTTGCTCGGCTACGCCGGTTGGGACCGAGGCGGTCCTAAAAGACACGCGTGATGGCAAAACTTATTCGGTGGCGAAACTCAAAGACGGCAACTGCTGGATGATCGAAAACCTAGACCACGATATCGACGCGACGAAGACTTACACCCCGGCCGATACGGATATTTCTAGCGACTGGACTCCAGATGTTTCAACTATCAACATCCAAGGCTTGAATGTTGGTGAGAGCGTTGCGGGCTGGGTTGGTGCGTTTGGTGATAATGGCCTTGCTTCGGCCGATCCGGGTGAGGCTTATTGGGATGGCTCAACTAATCGCCATAGTAGAATAGGGAACTATTACAACTGGACCGCCGCGCTAGCAGTAAACGATTCCGGTGCGTATTCTAATGGCACAGAAACCGACCCTTCGCAAAATCCGCAGACCTCAATTTGTCCGAAAGGTTGGCGATTGCCGATTATCGCCAATGAAATTACAGGCCATGTTGACGAGTTTAAGGAGCTAAACCGGTTGTATAATAACGGCGTAAATTCTACTGATTCTGGACTGATTGCCTCACCGCTTTACTTTACACGAGGTGGGGCGATTGATCAGGGTAGCGAATTACAGGGTGTCGGTGATGCCGGCTCTTACTGGTCCTCAACCGCCGGAGGCCCGATGTATGTATTTAATACGGCCTATTATTTCAACCATAACGCAAGCTATAATGATTCTTATTCCTCAAATATCGCTTTTGGTCACAATATCCGTTGCGTGGCGCGGTAATTGGGTTTTTGCTTGAAAAATGGGGTTTACAAGGCTTGATTTATGTGCTATACTGGGAGGGTAATTTATGGCTAGTCAAAAGGAAGTGATTAAACTCACGGGTAGCGTTGTTGAGGCGTTGCCTAATACTCAGTTTCGAGTGGAACTCGAGAATGGTCATATTATTGTCGCTCATATGAGCGGGCGAATGCGAAAAAACTACATTCGTTTGGTCCCGGGCGACAGAGTCGAAGTTGAGTTAACCCCCTACGATCTTACAAAGGGCAGAATCAGTTTCCGACTCAGAGATTAATATCAACCGTTGTAAAAATCACAACGTTTTAGCTTCGTTGCAACAAGCTAAAAGAAATTTTTACAACTTAAAAGAAGGAAAGGTATTTATAACACTATGAAAGTACGTGCAAGTGTTAAAAAAATATCACCTGATGACATCATAGTTCGCCGGAAGGGTGTCTTAAGAGTCATCAATAAGAAAAAACCTAAGAATAAGCAAAGGCAGGGTTAAATATATGGCTAGAATTGCTAGCGTTGTGATTCCTTCCGAAAAGCAAGTCTGGATTGCATTGACTTACGTTTACGGAATTGGAAGAACGACCAGTAAAAAAATCCTTGCGGAGGCTAAAATCGAGCCTACCACTCGGGTGAAAGATCTCACCGAGGCTGACGAACAAAAAATCAACGACATTATTTCTAGAAAATACCATGTTGAAGGTGATTTGCGCCGTCTCGTGAGCAATAATATCAAACGAATTAAAGACATTAATTCCTATAAAGGAATGCGTCACAAGGCGAAGTTACCAGTCAACGGTCAACGCACCCGAACGAATGCACGTACGCGTAAGGGTAAGGCGATTGCAGTTGGTGGAGCGCAACCTAAAGCAGCGAGTAAAACTTAAAGGAGTAATATGGCAGAAGAAGAAATTAAAAATACGACTGTCGCAGAGACTCCGGAAGTTTCTACGAAGGCGAAAAAGAATAAAAAGGTTAAACGAATTGTTAATGCGGGGGCGGTACATATTCAATCAACCTTCAATAATACGATTATTAGTGTAACCGATAAAAACGGCGGGGTTTTGTCTGCGTCAAGTGCAGGTGCAAACGGTTTTCGTGGTTCAAAAAAGGGTACAGCTTTTGCGGCAGGTGTTGCAGCAGAGAAAGCTCTTGAGGCTGCAAAAAAGAATCACGCATTGAACTCGGTTGACGTGTTTGTTTCGGGAATTGGACTTGGTCGCGATGCGGCTGTGAGGGCAATTTCGACGGTTGGCATTAAGATTGATAGTATTACAGATGTAACCCCGATTGCACATGGTGGTGTGCGACCAAAGGGAGAAAGGAAACCATAATGGCTAGGGATAATTCTCCAATTGTAAAACAAAGTCGGCGCGAAGGGGTGGCGTTGGCGCCAAAAGCGCGCAAAATTATGGCGAAGAAGTCTGGTATTCCGGGCCAACATGGCGATAAGAGAGTACGAGGCGGTAGCCTATACTTAACGCAACTTCGCGAAAAGCAAAAAGTGCGCCGGATGTACGGATTACTTGAAAAACAATTTGCAAAATTGATGCATGAGGCTCAGCGAGCCGAAGGTTTAACTGGCGAAAAGTTATTGGAATTTTTGGAAAGACGAGCAGACAACGTAGTGTTTCGCTCGGGATTTGCATTAACTCGTCGTCAAGCTAGACAGTTAGTATCACATGGACACTTTATGTTGAACGGTCGTAAAATCGATGTCCCATCGATTAGATTGAACCCGGGTGATGTTCTTGAAGTAAAGTCGAAATCAGGTAAAACTGAGTATTTCAAAAATCTTGCGAACATCATTGGAGTGTCGGGGGCAACTCCGCTTTCCTGGATGAAGGTCGACGGCAAGAAAATGAAAATCGAAATTACAGGTTTACCGAAACGCGAAGAGGTAGAACCTGGTATTAATGAACAATTAATTGTTGAGTATTACTCACGCTAAGGAGAAAAGGAATATGACAACGAAAAATATCCACGAAGCAGCGCTTGCTGAAGTTAAAGAAATCAGTAAGACGCAAGCAGAGTTCATCGTCAAGCCGCTTTATTATGGGTATGGCAATACTCTCGGTAACTCTTTACGTCGAGTTTTACTTTCAAGCGTAAAGGGTGCAGCGATTACGGCTTTTTCGGTCGATGGATCGAGCCATGAATTTACTACGATTCCTGGCATTCGCGAAGACGTAGTTGATATTATGCTAAACTTAAAGACGATTCGTTTTAAAGTACATACGGATGCGCCGGTTGAGCTTTCGCTCGAAATGAAGGGCGATAAGCAATCAGAAAAAAATGGTGATAAGCGCGTGGTAGCAGGTGATATTAAATTACCAGCGGAAGTGGAAATTGCTAATCCACACCAAGTGATTTGCCACATTGATGATCCGAAAAAGACTTTAAAAATGCGATTTATCGTTGAATCGGGCCGAGGATATCTTACGATTGACGAATCGAGCGAAAATAGAGTACATAGCGACATGATTGCAATTGATGCAGTATTTACGCCAGTTTTGCGCGTGCGCTATAAAGTTGAGAACACTCGCGTAGGACAAGATACCAATTTGCAACAGTTGACTTTGATGGTTGAAACTGACGGAACTTTGACACCACGTGAGGCGTTTGAAGAAGCGGCGGCGATTTTGGTAAATCAATACATCGCATTAGCTGGTTCGACTACAGTTGAATCGACGCCAGCGCCTGGCTCGAACAAGGAAGAAGATGATTCTGGTTTGATGTTACCAATTGAAGAGCTTGATTTGTCGGCACGGACAGCTAACGCACTTCTTAATAATGACATCAAGACGATTCGAGACCTAGTAATGCTTTCGGAGAACGATCTTAAAGATTTGAAGGGCTTTGGGACGAAAGCATTGGACGAAGTTAAAGAAAAGCTAATGGAGTTAAATATATAATGCACCGCCATGGATATAAGGGCCGAAAGTTTGGCCGTGAGACCGATCAACGAAGGGCTTTAGTGCGGGGGTTAATTAGCTCTTTGATTCGGGAACAAGAAATTACCACGACTCTGGCGCGCGCGAAAGAGATTCGTGGGGAAGCTGAAAAGTTAATCACGCGTGCAAAAAAGGGTGGATTGTTTAATCGTCGGCTAATTATTGCACGGTTAGGTGATTTAGAAGCAGCTACATTACTTATCGATAAAATTGCGCCGCAAATTAAGCGAGATTCTGGGTATTTAAGAATTACACGTGCTGGTTTTCGGCGAGGTGACAATGCCGAAATGGGTACGATTGCATTCGTAGATGAAATTTCGTTTGAGACAAAGGAAGCGCCGGCGAAGAAGGAGGCTAAGTAATGAAAACTTATAGTCAAAAAGGAAACGAAATTAAGCGTGAATGGTGGTTGATTGACGCTGGGAGTATGCCACTTGGTAAATTAGCGGTAGTGATTGCTGATAAATTAATGGGTAAATCGAAGGTGACTTACACTCCACATATCGACAATGGTGATTTTGTGGTAGTGGTAAATGCTAAAAATTTAGTGGTAACCGGAGATAAAATGATTCAGAAGAAGTATTACCGTCATAGTGGATACCCTGGTGGAATTAAAGAACTTCGCTTGGAAGAAGTGATTGAAAAAGAACCTGCTCGAGCGATAGTTGAAGCCGTGAAGGGGATGATGCCAAAAAATAAATTGGCGTCCGAGCGATTGAAGAGACTTCGTGTCTTTGCAGGCGCGGAACATACCCACGTGGCGCAAAATCCAAAGGAGATTAAATAATGGCTACTACGAAAAAATACACCTATGGTTTAGGGCGACGAAAAAGCGCTACGGCTACCGCGCGTCTCTATAAAGGTAAAGGCGAAATTACAATTAACAATAAGCCGGCACTTGAGTATCTTTCGGGAAATAAGACATTTCTTGCAGAGATTACCGATCCGTTAGCATTGGCTGAAAAGCAAAAAGAGTTTGATATTACGATTATCGTAAAAGGCGGAGGTCTTGCGGGGCAAGTTGACGCAATCAAGCTTGCAATTTCGAAAGCTTTAGTAACGGAAGCGGCCGATTTGCGTCCAGTACTTAAAAAGGCTGGAATGATGAAACGTGATCCACGCGAAAAAGAACGCAAAAAATATGGCTTACGTTCGGCAAGAAAGCGCGAACAATTCTCGAAACGTTAATTTACGTTTTACCAAAAATAGGAAAAACCCACCCTTTCAAGGGTGGGTTTTGTTTAGTAGGGGTTAGAAATGGGATTTCTATAATCATAGTAGATTCTGTTGCCGTTTAGATCATAGTAATAGAATTTGTTGTGCCACTCGCCTTTGGCTGGATTTGAATCACTACAAAAATAGTAAAATCCGATAGGCAAGGTTCGCCCAATTGGCTCGGTGCTGTTTTTCTCCATAAACCAACGGTTTACGACATCGCCAACAAGCATTAGATTTTCTTCGGTTACCGGATTACCTGGACTGTATCCGACGAATTGACGTGGTTTGGTACAGATTTCCGTAATGGTGGCCCCAAAAACTTTTGCATCGTAACGATTTAAAATACACCAAATCACCATAGCCTTTTCAGCTTTTGATTTAACGTTGTTTGCTTCACCGTAAAGAGTTTTAGCAAGCACAATTAAATCTCCTTCAGAAAAAGGAAATACCATGGTGTTGGCAGTTTCGATGCCAGGATTGACGGGTTCCATAGCGGAAACTGTAGTGTCATTTCTTGGAAATAGTATAGAGATAAAACAAATTAAAATGATACACCAAGAGACTGCTTTAATTCTTTTTATTACCATTCTATCCTCCTTTTAATGTACTGGTTTTTGCTAAACCCCAGGTATCTATTTTACTACTGAATAAAATAAAAGTCAAGCATAAAATCTTGACTTAGTGAATATGGTGGAGCGTATGAGATTCAAACTCATGACCTCTACAATGCGAATGTAGCGCTCTATCAGCTGAGCTAACGCCCCATACCTTTATTATATCATAAAATATAATAAAAGGATAGTGTTTTTGTTATATTCCAGGGACGGGGAAGTTTTTGGTTAAGTTTTTTACCTCATCTCGTAAGCTAGCAAAATCTTCGGCATAGGTTTTTTCGGGATTTTCGTCACCGTTTTCGTCGGCTTTTTGACAGATTTTGGCTACTTCTGCCATCCATTTTGCGATTTCTATCATTTCTTTTTCGCCGAGTCCGCGGGTTGTGATTGCTGGTGTGCCGAGACGAACGCCATTTGGCTTAAAGGCACCGCCGGTATCGCCGGGTAGGGCGTTTGCATTCAAGGTTAAACCGACTGCATCGAGGGCTTTTTCGTAGGTTTTGCCGTTGATATTGAAACTTTTCATCATGTCGGCGAGAATGAGGTGGTTTTCGGTTCCGTCGCCGATTAATTTAAAGCCACGCTTTTTTAATTCTTCGGCGAGGGTTTTGGCGTTTTTGACGATATTTTTAGCATAAGTTTTAAATTCGGGCTTTAAGGCCTCGCCAAAAGCGACAGCTTTAGCGGCGATAATATGTTCGAGCGGGCCACCCTGAGTACCTGGGAAAACGGCTTTGTCGATCATGGTTGGGATGTTCTCGAGATTTTTTTCTTCAAGTTTCTTTAAAGGTGAGCCGACGCGGCCTTTTGAGAGGATGAGACCACCACGCGGACCACGAAGGGTTTTATGAGTAGTAGTTGTCATGACATTAAAACCAAAATCAAGAGGATTATCGTGGATTCCGGCGGCGATAAGGCCGGCAACATGGGCCATATCGGCCATGAGCAAGATTTCGTGGCCCCATTTTTGCTCGGCTTTATCACGAATTTCGGCGACACGCTTAAAATCTGGGACTTTCATAAAGGCAGAATAGCCGACGAGAAGGAGTTTGATGTCGTGGTCTAGCGCTAGTTTTTCCATTTCGTTATAGTCGATATCGCCGGTTGCTAGGTTTGTTCCATAAGGGATGAATTCGTAGATTTTAGCGGAACGGGTAACGGGTGAGCCGTGGGTTAGGTGGCCACCATGGCCAAGATTCATGGCGAGAACTTTATCGCCAGGGTTTAACCAAGCGAAATAGACCGCTTCGTTGGCGTTGGCGCCAGAGTGGGGCTGGACATTGGCGTGGTCGGCTTTAAACAAGCGGCAGGCGCGATCAATAGCGAGCCTTTCGATACGATCGACGTTGATTTGGCCACCGTAGTAGCGGAAATTTGGTAAAATCTCTTCGGCAATCTTTTCCTCACTCCAACCCGGCACACCTTCAAAACTAGGGTAACCCTCGGAATACTTATTAGTTAAAATAGAACCGGCGGCTTCTAAAACTGCTTTTGAAACGTAGTTTTCGCTCGGAATTAGCTCAAGTCCTTCGCTTTGGCGAATTTTTTCTTGCTCGATTAAATCAAATACTAAATCTTTCATATTTTCTCCTTATTTAATAATATATTTAGCAAAAGTATAAGCTAGATCATTTTCGGTACCTTTCCTAATCGTCTCTTTGTTATACTTAGATTTATCGAATTCGGGGAAGAAGGTGGTGGCGGATTTACATTCGGCGTCGATTTCGGTTAGATAGAGAATTTTGGCGTAGGGAAGAAATTGCGAATAAACCGTCCCGCCGCCGATGATAAAAATCTCTTCTTTAGTATCTTTATTTTGACTGATAAATTCGTCGACATCATGAATTATGTGGTCTGGGCCATCGAATTCACGGCTAGAAATTACGATATTTTCGCGGCCAGGTAATTTCCCGGGCAAAGATTCCCAAGTTTTTCGGCCCATAACAATTTTGTGCCCCGTAGTCTTTTCACGGAAAAACTTCATATCTTCTTTGATGTGAAAACAGAGGTTGCCGTTAATTCCCAACTCATTATTTTTGCCGATTGCCGCGATAATACTAAACATATTTACTCCGTAACCGGCATAACGATTTTGCCGAGATTTTCGTAGCCTTCTAATTTGATATCTTTTAGCTCGTGGGAATTGTCGAAATCATAAAAATCCTTAATTTCAGGATTTAGCCAAAGTTTTGGAGGTTTTGGCAATGTGCCGTTTTTAACTGCTTCATCGTAGCGAGCGATTTGCTCTTTAATGCCGTCGATTTGGTTTTCGTAGATGTGGGCGTCGTTTGTGATGAAAGTGAGTTGCCCGGGTTTTGCACCGATCGAACGAGCGATTAAGTGACACAAAACAGAGTACTGAACGACGTTAAAGGGAAGGCCTAAGGGAACATCGGATGAACGAGAAGTCACGAGAACATTTAGCCGGCCATCAATTAAGTTCCATTGGGAATTCCAGACGCAGCTTGGCAAGGCGGCGGTCTCTAGCCATTCGTTTTGCCAGAGCGAGAGAACCATACGGCGATTACCAGGGTTTTGTTTCAAAGTTTCGATTAAATTACCGATTAAATTATAACGGTTTACAATCCAGCCGTAGGCGGTGCCGATAGTGTGGGCAAAATTGGTTGTGGGTTCTTCGGGATGATTTTTCTTAAATATCTCGTTGATATTGCGCCCTTGATATTCGCCAGTTTCAGAAATTTCCCATTCGTTCCAAATCTTGACATTACGCTTTCTTAGCCAGCGCACATCATTAGAGGCGACCTGATAAATCCAGAGAATCTCGAGGACAGCGGTTTTAAAACCAACTTGTTTTGAAACTAAAATTGGAAATTCTTCTTCGAGATCAAACTGTAATACTTGGTGTGGAAGACGAATGGTTTTTGCTTCGGAATTTGCTTGGGCAGTGTGATCGGGAATTGCCGAGGCGGTTTTAGAAGAACGCGTATCTTTTTTCCGATAATTAGTTACTTTTTCGCCCTCGTCGAGAATTCGCCGACAAAGAGCGATATATTGATCATCAAATTTACTCATTAAACCTCCTTTTTTATAATTATAGCATGAAAAAGCCCCGAGCAAAAACTCGGGGCTAGTGTGGGGGAGGGTTAAATACAGTAATCTTTTTCGCGCCAAGCATACCAATGCTGACGAACTTGCAGAGTGCGCATGATGAGTATGGCAGTGAAATACCCGGTGGTGTCGTAGTCGACAAGACGACGTTCTTTGAGGTAATCAATCGTCCACATTTCGCTAGCACGGTGATAGCCGTCAACACCTTCGTCGCATAAGGCCATTTCTCTACAATCACGCGCAGAGGCGGATTTATCGTCGTCATGGAGACGCGGAATAATGCCTATGGCGTCGTATTGAAGAGTAATTAACGTAGCCGAAACCTTATCAGCGCAATAGAGAATTTTGCCAAGATCAGTGAGCTGGTTGTTCATCTCCTCGAGAAGCCTCAAAACATGCTGCTTAAAAACGGTTTCGCGCTTTAGATAATGATGCGAAAAAGTCTCATAATAACACTCTTCTTGTGCGCGTTTTTCTTCAATATCGCCAGAGCCATTATCGGGAATGTCGCCGATGATATTTTCGGGTAAATCGTGAAGACGTATAGCCTCCATGATTTCGCGATAAGTGAAGTTACTGTCTGGCAAATTAACGTCTGGCCCATAGTAAAAGCCTAACATACGATCAACTAAAGCCATCATAAGGTTGGTGTGGGCGCCGACAGACTCAAAAGCAATTTTGTCCCAGGTAAGATGATATCTGTTGTTGTAAGACCTCAGAACCAATGAAGATGCGGCGATTTCGGCCAGATAGGTGGCAGTGGCATAAATTTCGTCTACACTAGGGATATCCCATATGTTAGTAGCCAGAGCCGCTTCGTGCAAAATAATCCTTGAAAATTCTTCTCTAAGATTCATCCTTTTCCTCCTTTTAATGTACTCCCCTCTGTTAAATTATAGCATATCTTGACTTTTTCGGCAAAGTATGCTATAATGATTGTATAACTTGGTCATAAATGGAGTTATAATGGTGAAGTTAATTTTTTCGATATTTATTTTTAGCCTTATAGGGGTGATTACGTCCCCAGAATTTTTAATGGCAGACCATATTTTGGCAAAAAGTCCAGGTGCGGATGCGGTTTTGACGGTAGAGCCAGAACCAGAGCCAGAACCAGTAGTAGAATCAACGGTTAGTTATACTGCACCAGTTAATACAGCGCCGGTAAATACGGCACCAGCGATGGCAAATTATCAAGTATCATACTATATTGGTTCGGCGGCCGAATATGAGGCAACTGCTTTGAATTTAAGCTATAACGGGCTTTATAAATATAATAAGATGATTTATGGCCATAATTCTTATAATTTACTAGGTAATTTGTCGAATCGATACGTAGGAGAGACAATTACGATTACTGAGGGTGGGGTGGCGCGACAATACCAAGTGACTGCGGTGCAGACATACCAAAAAACAGCAGAAGGGTTTTTGAACGGAGATGCAAAATTGATGGGACGAATCGCAAATACGGCGCTTGGGTATGATGTGGCTTTATTTACTTGTGCGGGTGTGTCGTACGGTAACGGTGATGCGTCGCATCGGTTGGTGGTTTTTGCGAACGCACAATAAAAAAGGCCTTGGTAGACTCGCTGCGCGAGTCTTCCAGAGGGCGTCGCCTCAAAAAATCCAAAGCAAGCTTTGGATTTTTGCTCGGCTCCTACTCTGGTGGAGCGTATGAGATTCAAACTCATGACCTCTACTATGCCATAGTAGCGCTCTAATCAGCTGAGCTAACGCCCCGTGTTTTCATTTTATCATAAATTTGTTATAATGAAAATATGAAAACGATTTTGACAGGTATTAGATCGAACTCAGTTTTAACCTTGGGGAATTATCTTGGGGCTTTGCTTCCGATGGTGAGGCTCGCAAATAAATACTCTGGCGAGTACCAATTTAATGTTTTTGTCCCGGATTTGCATTCGATTATTTCAGAGATTGATGGAAATTTTAAAGAAAACACACTCAGAACTTTAAAATACTATCTAGCGGCGGGACTGTTAGTAAATAAAAATGTGCATATTTATCGACAATCTTACGTACCGGCGCATGCAGAGCTTTGTTGGATCTTAAATTGTACGGCGACGATGGGCGAAATGTCGCGAATGACGCAATACAAAGAAAAATCCGAAGGCAAAGCAAGTTGTAATGTTGGGATTTTTGATTATCCGGTACTGATGGCGGCGGATATTTTGTTGTACAGCGCCGAGTTTATCCCTCTAGGCGAAGATCAATTCCAGCATATCGAAATCACGCGAGATATTGCCGAGCGTTTTAATCATAAACACGGCGAGGTGTTTGTGTTGCCGGCCAAAACTGCCGAACAAATAAAATTTATGGAGATCGAAAAGGCAATCCGGATTCGGGATTTGATTTCGCCAGAAAAGAAAATGAGCAAATCAACCGTGGCGGAGAATTCGAAGATTATGCTAGATGACACACCAGAAGCCGTACGGAAAAAAATCATGTCGGCGACAACAGATTCGGTTGGGGTGATTCATTTTGATATGGTAAATCAACCGGGTATTTCAAATCTTTTACAGATTGAGGCGCTAGTTTCAAACCGGCCCTTGTCAGAAGTTACGGCAGAATGGGATGGCAAAACGAGCTATGGGGATTTAAAAAAGCAGGTTTCCGAGACGGTCGCGAAGATGCTGGAGGAGTTTCAGGCACGACTTAAAGAAATTTCGGATGAGGATGTGATTTTATTGCTTGAAGAAGGCGAAAAATACGCCAATGAAATTGCGAACGCCAAGCTTTTAGAGGTTCAAAAAGCAGTAGGATTACGATAAAAACGGTATGATTCGAACTGGGAAGAAGTTTAGCAAACCAGAGATGTCGCGAGTAATAAACGGCGATTCTATTTTGCCGGATGCGCCTAAAAAGCCAGAATTGGTACGGCTCGATACAGTGATGACTGAGGTGTTTAAGAGTTATTCGCGAGCGACTTTGCAAAAGTTTATTCGTAAAGGTTTTGTGACGGTAGACGGTAAAGTAATTTTAAAGCCTAACACGCAAATTTTGCGTGGAGTGCGAGTAGAGCTTAATATACCAGAGGAAATGAAAAACGCAGATGTAAAACCAGAGGTAATCTACGAAGATGAAGATGTCTTGGTGGTAAACAAGCCAGCGGGGCTGTTGTCTGAAGCTAAGGGCGAGTATTGCCCAGAGCGAACTTTGGCAGATTTTGGGCTAATTGCGCATCGACTAGATAGAGATACGAGTGGAGTAATGATATTGGCTAAAAACGAAAAAGCGCAAGATTTTTTAAAAAAACAATTTCAAAATCGAACCACTAAGAAAACCTATTTTGCAGTGGTGTCTGGGCGATCAAAACTAGACGAAGCGCGAATAGATCTGCCAATAAAACGAGATTTAAAACGACCAACAACGTTTCGAGTGGATGCTAACGGCAAGGAAGCCGAGACATTTTATAGCGTGGTGCGGTCGGGCAACGGGTATTCTTTGGTGGAGTTGAAGCCAACTTCGGGGCGGACACATCAATTACGTGTGCATATGAAATACTTAGGGCATCCAATTTTGGGAGATATGGTTTATGGTGGAGATAGGGCAGATAGATTGTTTTTGCACGCAAATCGATTGGAAGTAGATTTGCCAAATGGCGAGCGTCGGATGTTTGAAGCAAAACTACCAGAGGAATTTTTGGATGTTTTTCGAGAAGATTGATGATATTTTGCCGATTGCGACCAAAACGAATTGTGCAATTTTTGTGGTACCAGAGACTGAAAAACTAGAAATAAAGGGGGCCTTAACTCTAGCACCAGAATCCAAAACAACAATTACGGTAGAGCAGGTGCGAGAAGTGATTGGCTCGCTAACGGTAAAACAGACCGAAGAAAAATACATCATAATTCGCCCGGCAGACAAAATGAGCGAGGTGGCAGCGAATGCATTTTTGAAAAATCTGGAAGAGTCAAACGAAAAGGTACATTTTTGCTTGGTTACAGCGCATCCGTCTAGACTTTTGCCAACGATTCTTTCGCGGGCAGAAATTTATTTTTTGCGTAGCGAGATAGATTTTACTAAAATTGATGCCGATGAAAAAGATAAAGCACTGGCAAAAAAATTAATGACGGCAGGGCCAAAAGATTTGGTGAAAATAACAGAGGAAATTACCGCAAAAAAAACCGGCGCGCGCGAGTATGCTTTGAAGATAGTAGGGTTAGCAATCGAAATGTTTTATAAATCTTATTTTGTAACTGGCAAAGAAATTTTTGTGCAAAAATTACCTAGGTTTTTAGAGCTTTATGAAAATTTAGAGCGAAATGGGCACATAAAACTCCATATTGTAGCGGATTTGTGCTAAGAATCTTTTTGTGCTAATATATTACATATGGTTGCGATTAGCGCTATTTTGGTTTTTGTTTGTTACTTGGTGTTCTTTTTTCCACTCGAAACAAAAGAGAAGAAAAAAGAAGTGCGTTCACCAAAATATACTGCGCAGATGAAAAAATTATGGCAAATTGCCCAAACTTCAATGAAAGAAAGGAAGCCATTTAGGGCCGAAAAGGCACTTCTCACAATTTTGAAATTTGACGAAAAAAATGCGGCAGCTTATAACCGACTGGGGATTTTGTATGCTAAGGGGCAAAAATACGATGAGGCGGTGGAATGTTTTGAGATTGCGCAGAGTTTGGATAATAACCCAGCCTCGATTCATAATGTGGGGTTGATTTATCTAGAAACAGGTGCGTATGAAAAGGCGGCGATGGCATTTAATCAAGCGATTGAGCTTGAGGGCGATATACCGGCGCGATTTTTGGCTTTATCTAAAGCTGAAGAAAAATTAGGGAATTACAAAAAAGCCGTAGAAGCCTTGGAAAACGCTTACGAGCTAGATCCTAAAATCACGACTTTGCGACAGATTTTAGCGATTCACGAAAATAATGGCGATGCAGAAGCGGTAGAAGCGACAGCGGCGCGAATTGAGACACAAATGGCGCGAGACGAGGAATTTAAAAAACGACGCGCATTAACTAATAAAGTTCGTAAAAACAATTTGAGCAGAGGTGAAAAGGTGCTTGATGGGCGACGAGCCTCAAAAACAACTAAAGCTGGTCCAAAGTCGGCAAATCGAGTGCAAAAAACTCACGTCGGGCGAAAAAGAATTTGAGTTTTTAGGTTTTTTTGGTATAATTAGATTGTTGCTGAGATGGCCGAGTGGTTAAAGGCGACAGACTGTAAATCTGTTCTCGTAAGAGTTCGGGGGTTCAAATCCCTCTCTCAGCACCATTTTTAAGTGAGTGCCGCTATAGCTCAGTTGGTAGAGCGCATCCATGGTAAGGATGAGGTCACCAGTTCAAACCTGGTTGGCGGCTCCAGAGAATTTGGGTTGAACCTCGCAAGGGTTCTTTTTTGACGATAAAATGCTATTGACTAAACTTAAGAAGTGTGGTATAATAGGGGGATAGGGGTGTCGTACTTTCACAAAAAGGAGGAGAGAGATGAAAGTAGAACTAAACGGAAGGGTAGTGACGTATAATATCGCTCGTGGTAATCTTCGCGAGCAAGTTGCTAAGCAGGTTGGAGTGTCGGCCGATGAGATTACGGATGGGTTGGTAAAATATGACTCGGAGAAAAATCTCGTAATTGTCGACAACAATGCCGACAAGCAATATGCTATATACGCAGGACTGCATGAATGCATCTGTTGCGGGCCCTATAAGGGAATGGCACCAAAAACTAGCACCCCGGCGAAGCGGTGCGGACTGATTGATCGCATGCTGATTAAAAGCATGCCGAAGTCCGAACGAGAGAAATACATCGAGAAGCGTATCGAAATGTTTGAGGCGCTAATCGAGTACAATCTCAACCCTTCGCTTGACAAGCAATTTCGGGAGTCGCTTAAGGCTCTGAAATCTGTAACTACCAAATAAGTATCCATCCCCGGCATCAACACGCCGGGGATTATTTTTTGGTTTATTTTTTGTGGCAATGATCGTGGTCGGAGTTTTGTTCGAGGTGGTGATGGTGGTGTTTTGAGATATGTGGGAAGATAAACTCGAGGCCGATTTTGAAAATCACGAGAGCGATGGCGATACTAAGGTAAGCCTCGATATCGACATGCCAAATTAGATAAATTAGTGCGGAGATTAAAACTGCGACCGAGATGAAAAAATCGTTTAAGGTTTCGGCGCCAGAGGCGGAAACGACGCTTGATTTAATTTTACGGCCGGTTTCTTTTAGGTATTTTGCGAGCAAGAACTTTGCGATGATGCTTGCTACAAGAACGATAAGAACCGGGATAGAGTATTCGACTTCTTCGGGTTCGAGGATTTTTTCGATTGATTCATGGATGATATGAACACCAACGAGGATAATAATAATCGCAATCAAAATCGTTGTCATACGTTCGATTTTTTCGCGTTTTTTGGCATATTTTTTTGCGCTTGCGATTTTTTCGGTTATTATGACAAGAAAACCAGAGATCGAATCGATTAGGCTATGCGTAGCATCAGATACAATCGCGATTGAATTAGAAACGAAACCGATAAGAAGATTAAAAATCGCCAGCAAAAAATTTATTGCGATAAATAGGTAACCAGATTTCATAATTTCTTTGCTACGATTCTTTTCCATGGTTTTAATTTTAGCATAGTTTGGTATAATTAGTAGACAAAGGTTACAGAAAGGAGGAAAATGTTTGATTTGAAAGGAAGGGTGGCAGTTGTCTCAGGGGCATCTTCTGGGCTTGGCCAACAAATGGCTTTAGCGTTTGCTCGGCAAGGGGCGGATATTGCGATTTTAGCAAGGCGAGTCGAGAGGCTTGAAGAGTTTAAGCCGAAACTAGAAAAAGCGGGCGCGGGAAAAGTGGTTGCTTATAAATGTGATGTGACTTCAACCGAGGAAGTTGATGCGGTTGCTAAAGCAGTTGAGAAGGAATTTAAGAAGGTTGATATTTTACTAAACTGCGCTGGTTCGGCAAAAAATAATAACGTATTAAACATGACGGATGAAGAGTGGGATTTTACGATTGATACGGATGAGACGAGCGTGTTTAAGATGACGCGAGCGTTTGCAAAAATCATGAAGAAGAAAAAATACGGGCGAATTATTAATATCGCGTCGATTTATGGTTTGGTCGGGAATACCGAAATCCATACAACGGCATATCATGCTTCAAAAGGCGCGGTGGTTAATTTGACGCGAGCAGTGGCGGCGGAGTTAGCGCTAGACGGGATTACGTGTAATGCGATTTGTCCGGGATTTTTCTATACAGAGTTGACGACTGAGGCGCTCGATACGCCGACGTTCCAGGAATTCGCAAAGACACATGTGCCGATGCAAAGGTATGGTCAGGCGGGCGAGCTCGACGCGGCGGCGGTCTTTTTAGCGAGCGAAGAATCGCGTTATGTAACGGGAGTGATTTTGCCAGTTGATGGTGGTTATACAGCTATATAATATAAGAAAGGAGATTATATGAAAACTAAATATAGTGGTACTAAAACTGAAGAAAACTTAAAAATTGCGTTTGCGGGCGAAGCCCAGGCACGCACTAAATATACTTTTTTTGCGTCGAAGGCAAAGAAAGATGGGTACGAACAAATTGCGGCGATATTTGAAGAGACTGCAAACAACGAAAAAGAACACGCCAAACTTTGGTACAAAGAGCTTCATGGTGGCGAGATGCCGACTACGACTGATAATTTAGTCGAGGCGGCTGAGGGTGAAAATTATGAATGGACAGATATGTATGATGAATTTGCTAAAGTCGCGCGCGAAGAAGGGTTTGAGGAATTGGCGAAAAAATTTGACGGTGTGGCGGCGATCGAAAAAGCCCATGAAGAGCGCTATCGCAAGTTGCTTAAGAACATCGAAGACAAAAAAGTTTTCTCAAGAGATGGCGATGCAATTTGGATTTGCCGAAATTGTGGTCATATTGTGGTAGGAAAAGACGCGCCAGAAGTTTGTCCGGTTTGCAACCATCCGCAAAGTTTCTTTGAAATTAAGGCAGAAAATTATTAAAATGGCGAAAAAGGTTGTTGTAATAACCGGTGGTGGTTCGGGGATGGGGCTTGAGGCCGCGAAGTTTATGGACAAAACTAAAATTATTGTTTTGTCTGGGCGGACGAAAACCAAGCTCGAAAAAGCGATCAAAGAACTGGGGCGACTAGGATTCAAGGCTTACGCGAAGGCCTGCGATACGTCGGATCGAAAATCGGTCAAGGAACTCGTAAAATTTGCGTCGAAACTCGGCGAAATTACGAATGTAATTAATGCGGCGGGAGTTTCGCCAGCGATGGGTGGCGAGCCAGAAAAGCTGATGCGAATCAACGCGCTGGGGACGGTTTACGTTGATCAAGAGTTTGGGAAAGTGATGAAAAAGGGGACGGCAATTTTAAATGTTGCTTCGATGTCGGCTTATCAATTGCCGAAATTTATCATTCCGAAAAAAGCGTTTCCGCTTGCCGAGACGGATGAGGCGTTGTTTTTGAAAAAGACGCTGAAGATGGCGAAGAAAATGAAGGATAGTTATAAGAGTCTTGGGCTGGCGTATGGGATTTCGAAGAATTTTGTGGTTTGGTATACGGAGGAGATGGCGTTTCGACTCGGCAAAAAAGGTATAAGGGTTGTTTCGGTTAGTCCGGGGTTGATTGCGACTGGGATGGGTAAGCTCGAAGAAGAAAACGGCGGGCAGTTTATTAAGTGTTCATGCGAAAATCGAATGGGCGAGCCGAAAGAGCTTGGATTTGCGATTGCGACGATTGTTGATGAACGAAATGGCTATCTTGCGGGGGTTGATGTCTTGGTTGATGGTGGAACGATAAAAGGAACGAAGCGAAAATAAACTCAGGCGGTATGGTGGGGTTGCTGTAGCCTACTCCACTCGGAAAACAAAGCGAGAGCATAAATGCTCTCTTTTGTTTTCTCTCGTGGAGCCGCCTGTCAGGCTTGAACTGACGACCTACGGTTTACAAAACCGTTGCTCTACCAACTGAGCTAAGGCGGCAATAGAATTATTATACCACACTATATATTATATATGGTATAATTTTTTTATGGATATAGTGTTAGTGGTTATGCTGGGGGCGGCAATTATTCTTTTAATTATTTTGATTTTGAAAAAACCGAAGGTTGAAGTGCCGAATGATTTTAAGGCGATGGAGGAGAAATTAATCCAACTTCAGGGCGAGGTCGAAAAAATTAATCCATCGATCGATCGAAATTTCCGGGAGAATCGAAAGGAGATTTCGGAAAATTTGGAACGGCTCCAAAATGGGAATGAGAAAAAATTAGAAGAGATGCGCGAGACGGTTGACGAGAAGCTAAAAGCGAGCGTCGAGAAACGATTCAATGAGAGTTTTAAAACTCTTTCCCAACAACTGACGCAAGTTTACGAAGGCATTGGTGAGGTTAAGGGGCTAACGAATGATGTTGGCGATTTGAAAAAGGTGATGGAAGGGGTAAAAACGCGTGGAATTTACGGCGAGGTTCAGCTCGGTTCGATACTATCTGACATGCTAAGCCCTGGGCAATACGAAGAAAACATTATTACAAAAAAAGGCTCTTCGGATCGGGTTGAGTTTGCGATTAAGATGCCGGGGCAGGATAAAACTCCGGTTTATCTGCCAATCGACTCGAAGTTTCCGGTTGAAAATTATTCACGGCTCATCGCGGCGTATGATTCGGGAGATAAGACAGAAATCGCAAAATACCAAAAGGCTTTAAGTGTTGACGTCAAAGAGCAGGCGAAAAAAATTAGCACCAAATATCTCGATCCGCCGGCGACGACGCCTATGGCGGTGATGTTTGTACCGACGGAATCATTATACGCAGAGATTTTAAGGATTCCAGGGCTTTCGGACGAGATTCGTTCGAAGTTAAACGTTAATATCGTTAGTCCTTCGACCTTGCCAGCGATTATTTCGGGGTTACAGTCGGGCTTTCGGACGATTGCGATTTCTGAGCGCAGTCATGAAGTTTTACAAACACTCGGCGCAGTTAAAACTCAGTTCTCGAAATTTGGTGATTTGCTTGAGGCGACGCATAAAAAATTAACTGAATCAGCACACAAAATCGAATCGGCAGCGACAACATCACGCCAAATTGAGCGAAAATTAAAATCAGTCGAAGAGCTTCCGGAAGCAGATTCGGTTAAATTGATTGGGGAAGTTTAGAAGGTTCTAATTTTGTCTAAAGGAAAGAGTCTTAAAACAACTGGGCCGATAATGCGACAATACGGAATTGTACCAAGGCCATTTCTTGAATCCCAAGAATGAGAACCCTCACGATTATCGCCAGAAACAAAAAGCTCACCGGCAGGGACTATTAAGTCGACTTCGCCAGAAGTATGCTCTTTTGGACCACTATTTTTGTCGCGCCAAGTATTGTCGTAGACAAAACCTTCGGGATGTTCTTCGTTGTAAATTGTCATTATGTTGTCTTTTACGACGACACGTTCACCCGGAAAAGCGATGACGCGCTTGATAATATATTGGTCGGAAATGTTTGATGGAACCGAGCAAGTCATTGGGTTTTCAATGCCTTCGGCTTGATATTTTTTCTTTGCATTTTCATCTTCGTTTAAGAAAACGATGATTTGACCACGCTCGGGCACATATTCCTGGCCGAGAAAATGCGACCAAGAAACAGCGGCACGATTAACAATTACGCGATCGTCTTCATGAAGCGTGTTTTCCATACTTCCACCAACAACATTATAAGAGCGATAAATAAAAGTATTCAAAAACAAAGTACCAAGCACAATTGCAACGATGAACGAAGCTAGACTTAGTAAATCTTTAAATAACGGATGTTTCTGAAAAAATGTTGGTTTCATAAAAGTTATTATATCATTTTTAAGTTTATTTTTAAATAATTGTGGTAATATATAATATATGGCGGATTATGTGTTAGCTAGAAAATCTCGAAACATCGCGAGTAGCATGGTACAAGTGTTTTTGAATATCTTGTTGGGAGTAGGAGCGGTACTAGTGACGGTTTTGTCAGGAAGCCCACTGATTGGAATTTTGCTAGTGTTAGTGTCGAAATGGCGAATTTTTGCAGTAAGATCACGGTATTTTTTTGTTAATTTAAAAGCTAACTTGGTGGATATAATCGTGGGAATTAGCGTAGTATTATTAGCGTATGCTGGTGGAACAACATTTTTGATTTCGGATATAATTTTAATGGTGTTTTATCCGGTATGGCTGTTATTTATTAAGCCACTATCGTCAGAAACAGCCACCCTGGTGCAAGCGTTGGTGGCAGTGTTTTTGGGAATATCAGCTGGAGTACTACTAACATCGGGGTTAAACTCAATTTGGTTGGTGCTGATATCTTTTATGATTGGCTATGCGGCAAGTCGCCATGTTTTGGCGCAAGGTAGCGATAAAAATTTTACACTAGCAACTTTGATTTGTGGACTAATTTTTGCAGAAGTGACTTACCTATCGTCGGTTTGGTCGATTATTTATACTTATGAAAATTTTGGTTTGTCAGGCGTAAAATTGCCGCAGCTGGCGATAATTTTGACAATTTTTGCATTTGTATATAATTATGCCCGTCAAGCAATGATAAAATACCAAGACGATTTTAGGTTTGTACATATTGCTGGACCAGTAATTTTTGGACTGGTGCTTATAGGGGTGATTGTGGTATTCTTTAGTGATCCAAGATTTACGATTTTATTAAACTAAAAGGAGGTGGAAATGAAAGAGAAAGAAGAAAAAAAGACTAACGTAAATGGAATTTTGGTGTTTTTGGTCTTAATTTCGATACTAGTTGGCGGGAGTGGATTGACTTTTGGGCTGATGGCTTACACCAAAGTTTCGACACCGATTACGTTTTTGGGAGGCGGGGTAGATGGAAACTCGGCAAATTTTATTGAAGGATCAATTGCAGAAATCGCAGACAAAGTATCTAAATCGGTGGTGTCGATAGTAACGTCAGTAAAATCGGCAGATTTTTTTGGACGAAGTTATGATTCTTCGGCGGCAGGGACTGGTATAATCGTAACGAGCGACGGATATATTTTAACCAACAAACACGTAATAAATGATGCAAATAAAGTATACGTGGTATTAGATGACGGAACAATTTATGAGGAAGTTGAGACAGTGGCGACGGACCCGCTAAACGATGTGGCATTTCTAAGAATAAAAGATGTTTCGGATTTGCCGGCAGTGACTTTAGGCGACTCTAAAACAATTACAGTCGGCCAACAAGTAATTGCGATAGGTAATGCTTTGGGCGAATATCAAAATACTGTAACTTCTGGGATTGTTTCGGGTACGGGGCGTTCAGTAACGGCGTCAGATAGTACTGGTTATAATACAGAAACTTTGACCGATATGATTCAAACTGATGCGGCGATTAACTCTGGTAACTCCGGTGGGCCGCTCGTTAATGCGGCGGGAGAAGTGATTGGAATTAATACGGCGGTTTCGACTTCGGCGGAGAATATGGGTTTTGCGATTCCGATTTCGAGCGTAAAGGGGATGTTAAAACAGTTAGTCAAAAACGGCTCGGCAGAGCGAACTTATCTTGGCGTATATTCGGTAGACATCACTCCAGAAATCGCAAAAGCCTATGAATTACCGGTTTCGTCGGGAGCATATCTTTATAGTTCGTCGACTTATTCGGCAATTATTAAAAATAGTCCGGCGGCTAAAGCGGGACTACTCGACAAAGATATTGTAACAGCAGTAAACGGTGTAAAAGTTGGCGCGGCTGGATCTTTGGCGAATTTGGTTTCGGAATACGAGCCGGGTGATACAGTACAGCTAACCGTATATCGCAATGGTGGCGAAACGGCCGTAAATGTCACATTAGAAGGTTATAAAAAATAAAAAGTCTTGTCCTAACAAGATGCTTATGGTAATATAATAGTATGGATACCAATAGGGTGAGTACTAAGAATAAGGTTTGGTTTTTGGTGATTGGGATTATTTTAGTGCTCGGTCTTGTTTTTGGTATTATGACGATATTTACAAGCGGGGAAGAACAGGATGATGGAGAAGTAGATATTTCGATTTCAGAAATGTTGGACAATAATTATAATGATGTTGGTTGGGCGCAAGGGCTTTTTGAAGACATGGCTAACGGTAGTTATGCTTTTGGATTAGAATTTTTCTTTAAAAACACTAAAGATTCGATAAATAAAATCGGTGAAATAATGAATAAATTTAGCACGGATTTAAATAATGTGAATGTAAATGAAATTACAGACGAACTGGTGTTGGAAGATTTTACAACATTACTGGAAAGTATGAAAACAAATCTACCTGCTTATACTGATACCGTAACATTATATAACTTATTGTACGAATATATCGAAAATGATTATAGTGCAGATAAACGAAAACAATTACTTGCACTTAACAATCAAAAAATTACTAGCATTGTAGATAAAATTGATGCAGCGGCAAAAGATGGGACGCTGGTTTATCCTGGAATGTCGGAAGAGATTTTGGCAGTTTATACTGATTATGAAGCCTTTGACGAGATATATTATTGTGATGTGATGGGACGTATTATCGCACTGGTAAGAGATTTTGGAGGATACGATGAATATAGCGAAGAGTAAAAGATGGATGAGTATATTTGTTGTGGTGGTGTTAGCAGTGCAGTTTTTCCTTGTACCACTTAAAGCTTATGCAGATCTCGAAGTAACGTATCAAAAATTAGGCCTTAGTGCAACGAATGTTGATTTGTATGACCAATGGTCGAAAATTAAAAATGCGGCACAGGCGCATTTGGTCTTCCAGAAATTTGGACGATGCATGGATAGCGTAACTAGAGCTACTACCGGTAGCACAACAACGCAAGGTTTTTCGGCTAAAGATGTAGCAAGTGGCAACGTTTATTCGAGACCGACGAATATCGGGACTGGCGTGTGGTTTGAGGGGCATTTTACTGACGGGGACGGCAAAAATGACGGCAACATTAAATGTACCGACCAATTAAAAAGCGGAGGAAGTCTGATGAGTATGGCGGCCTACGTATATAAAAACTATAACTCTGATTTTGCATTGTCTGGTTCGGTTTCGGTGAGTAAAGAAGATATCTTGAAAGTAGCCTGCAATGATGCAGGTACGGGTATTTTTAAACCCGCAAAGTATGGCGATGCGATAAATCTCGGTAACGACGGGACAACGGCGTTTGATCTTGTCACGCAAAAAGTCGAGGCCGACTCGAGTATTTCTTGCACAGACGCCGAAGTGTTTAAATTTAACGAAGATGCAGGGCAAAGAGACGCTTTCCTAAAACAACTTTATCAAGATTTTCAGGCAAAATCTGGTAACGAATATATCCAGCGAATTTCTTTTGATGATTTGCATAATTATGACAAGGTTGATGGTTTTTATCTATATAGTTTAGATTTCGAAAAACAGTGCAGTAGTATTTCGGCGACTTTCGTAGAAGGCGCAACAGATGGAGAAGTCGGATTTAAAGTGGATTCTAGCGGTAATGTAAAATCTGGTTCTTACTACATCAATGATTCGTCTAAAGATACTGCAAAGGGGAGTTTTGCGATGAGCTCTGGCAGTGATACTAAAACTTGTCGAGCGTTAATTCGCAAAATGAACGATACGATAGGCGAGTATGTAAAATTTGTAAATGAGAAGATTTTGAATTACTGTCGCCAAGAGATTAATAAAGAGATTGCGAAAAAGAAAAGCGAAATCGAAGAAAAAGTATTAAATGATCCTGAAAGAAACGAAGAAGAAAAAGCAGCGGCGAGAGAGGTACTAAATGAATACGAAAGAGTTCAACGTACGGGAGAACATGTAGCAAAAAGAGACGCTAGTGGTGGCGAGGAATTAATTCAATTCACGGGTGGAGAAGTGCCAACTGATTTTATTTGGACCTGTAGAGATACATTGGCAGGATTTAATATCACAATACATTCGGAAGATGAGCTTTTAGGAGATTTTCAGGCAGAGAATTTTTACGATGCGTGCTTGCAGAGCGAAGAGATTTTATTACCTTGGGTGGTTTGTCCAATGATTGACGCGCTAGCGGGCGCGGTAGATATGTTAGCTAATGGAATAGAAGGGTTTTTTGAATGAGAAGAAAAAAGCTAAAATTAATAATAGTAGCAGTTATAATGATTAGTTCGCTGTTTTTGGTAGGACAGATTGCAAATGCAGAAGACGACAGCAGACAGCACGGTGGGAGGAGTGGTTCTTTTGCAAGCGATTCTTATGTACTAGATAAAGAGGAATTTATTGAGGAATGTAAAAAATCTGTAAGTTTGGGCTGGGTGGTTTGCCCGGTAATCCGAACGCTCGCGGGGGCGGTGGATGCATTAAGTACTAAAATAGAGGAGTTTTTTGAATAATGTTTCAGTTAGAAGCTAACCTTTTTGGAGACGGCAGTGCCACATTTTTGATTTGGCAAAATCTAATGACTTTCGCCAATGCTGGGATGATTGTTATTCTACTGGCAATTATTTTCTCACAATTAACTGGGTTTGGAATTGATAACTATGGTATCAAGAAAATGTTGCCGAAGTTGATTATTGTGGCAATTTTGATTAATCTGTCTTATTTAATTTGCCAGGTAGCAGTAGATTTGTCAAACATTATCGGAAAAGGAATTATAGCTGCTGCACGTGATGCTTATTATAGTGTACAAAGTCAAACTGGAGTCGATGGCTCTGCGCTAACTTTTGGAGCGATATTTGCTTCACTTTTTGGAGTTGCTTCGGCAGGGGGAGCAGTAGCTGGATCAATAGCTGCAGCACTTACGGTTGGCGGGATGTTTTGGTTGATTCCGATAATTTTCTTGGCTCTTTATGCGTTGGTTTCGGTGATTATATTCTTCTTGATGGTAGGGCTTCGACAACTACTTGCGGCGCTTTTGGTAGCAGTAGCACCACTAGCAATGCTTTGCTATATTTTGCCGAATACTCAACAAATTTATAAAAAATGGTTTGATGCTTTTAAAATTATTTTGATGGTTTATCCGGTTTGTGCGGCGATTTTGGCAGCTTCAAGGATAATGCGACTACTTGCGATATCGAGTGCTAATGGTGATAATCCGGGACTAGCAATAGTGGCAATAGTAATGATATTCTTGCCACTAGCGGCAGCGCCGAAGATTCTTGAAAAAGCGTTGGCGGTATTTGGCGAGATGGGTGGTTATCTACAGAGAATTGGCGCTAATGTCAAGAGTGGTTTAAGGCAAGCAGAGGGAGTCGTACAGAATTCGGCAATTTATAAAGATGCAGAGAGAACAGCTATGCTTGGCCGAGCAAAAAGAAATGCCGATGCCTATAAGGCAGTACGGGCTGGCACTGCGAGTGGAAGACAGCGATTCCGCGCTTGGATTTCGGGAGGAGAAAGAGGCTTTGCGAGAAATCAATCGTTAGCTGAACGAGGTGCAGCTGAGGATATCGAAGCAACCAAAATGGCGATGCGTGAAGAGACCGGAAATTACAACGTTGATATTATGGGGAATCAGTTGAGTGGTCTTCTAAATAGAGTAGATCAAGGAGAGACATTAAATGCTGGCGAGCTAAGGAAGATCGACGCTCTAACTTCGCAATTATCTGGTATGATGGGGGGCGCAAAGCAAATCGCTAAGGCGAGCGAAGGAAGAACTGGCACATCGGCAGAGTTAATGGGTGAAGCGATGGCGAAGAATAATGCAGTAAAGAATGCGATGGATAGTAAGAGTCGCCGAACTTCTTCGAGGCTTTCTGATATTGCTTCGGGTGCGATTTCTGCCGATACGACGCAAGAGCAATATGATGCTATGAATAATGATTATTTGACCCATCGGCGCGAAGAAGCGGCGGCTGGGCGAAAAGCTACGTTTGCTAATCATGCAGAAATGAGACAAGATCAGGCTAACTGGATGCAGAGCGAACAAACTGCTGGAAGACAAGTTGATGGCACAACTGTCGTCCAAAATATCGCGCGTAAGGTGCTTGATAAAGATAAGGACTTTATGACGCAATCTACAAGCGAGGTAAAGGAATTGGTCAAGCACGTGAGCGATGCGCGACTCAGCGGATTGCACAATAATGCTAGTGCGTATAATCTGGGTGATATCGCAGAGGGATCACAGCTAGCGGTGCGGGAGGAATATCAAGGAAGAAATCTGCCGCCACAAGGAACTACGGGTGGTTCTACGGGAGCTGGGGGAGGCTCTACTAGCTCGAGTGGCTCGAGTGGCAATGGTCCTAGTGGATCCAATAGCTCTAATGGCTCCACAAATCAAAACAATGGCGGAGCAAAACGTAATCCTTGGACGGGCGGGATCATGTAATTTATGGAAAACGATGAACAAGAAAATATAACTGGTAAGAACAAAAACAAAAAAGTCGCAATGGCTGTAGGGGCTACTGTTATGATTGTAATAATTATAGCAGTAGCGGCGGCGGCTTTGTTGTTTGCAATTCCGATAGCAGTAATGGCAACGATTGATTACGGTTTGCAGAGGGCGTTAGGATTTGATGAGACTTCGGCGGTTATCGAAAAGCAGGCCGAATATGTAGTCGCGAGTCAATTAAAACGAGGATATTTTAATGAAACTCTAGCGGCAGATTTTGAAAAGCATGGAGTTGAGGTTGGACAGACAACTTTAGTAGGCGAATTCGTACGAACAAATAATTATTCGGCTGAATTAGAGACGGAAGTAGCGAGCGATGGGGTATTTTATGATCATAGTACTGGTGAACTAGCAATGCGGTTTGAAGGCGAAATTATTGTAGCAGATGACTTTGTGGCAAAAGTTGAGTCAAACCCGCGACTTTATGCGGCGTTTGCGTTAGCGACAGATATGACATCGAGATTTTATTATAGTGATGACGTAAATAAAGTTTATAAAGAGTTTGGACTGAGCCGTAATAATTTTGCAAGCTGGAAGACAACGGGGAGTATAGAGGGAGACCAAGAGCAGTTTGAAAAAATTTTTGATCGGATTATCAGAAAAGTGTCGAGCGTGGGGCTGAATGGGTGCGATGAGGATTGTAAATATGATGGCGAAAAAATAGACGAGGAATGTGCGGCGGCATTTAAACAACAAACTGGCAAAGATGCGACCATTGAAGATTGCCCATGCAAGACTCGCTCTTTTACGACAGAGGAAAGAACAGATGCAAATAGTGGCGCAGCGCTTGCAACAATGATTGGGGGGAATGTTCAAGGAGAGAGAGCAACGGAAAAGGCCGTATCGCTACTTAATACGGCGGTTTCGGCGAATGAACCATACATCGCAGCGGCAACATTTTCGACGTTAGAAGAGGGGTTGAATGTGGCGCGAATCGACAGCGAGCATTCGGATTTAGTCGATCCGTTGCTAAATACTTTTACCCAAGTCAATACGGTAACAGTAACGGATGTAAAAACCGGCGCAAACAAAACCACGACGAACTCGCTGATAAGGACGCCGAATTTCTTGGCGACGGTACTGAATCGTTCGTATTCAGTATCCGAAGCGGCAGATTATTCGAGGGACCGAATCCTTGAGATGTCGGGTGGGGCGGCGACTGACATAATTAATCGAACCACTATGGCGACAAATGCAAATAAGCGATTTAATGTTTTGATCAGGATGAAAGAGAAGGGAAATACAGACGAGCGAGTTTTAAGAGCGTCAAATAGTCTTGCGACGACATTTTATGATGATACTTATGAGCTAACTAAGTCAACGATTGGTGGAGAACGGACGCCGATGGGTGGGTCGTTTTTGTCGAACAATATCAATTCGCGGGTGCTTGCTGCGGCGCCGTCAGACGCAGAAGCAGTCTTGGGCTATAAAGAAGTAGTTGATGAAGTCTTTGCCCGACGAGCGGCAGCCGACCGAGCAACACTAAGCCCGTTTGACATTAGCTCGAAGCATACATTTTTGGGGAGTTTAGCGCATAAATTTGGGGTAATTGCAGTACAAAATTTCGCCAGAAGTGGGAGTTCGGCAGGGACTGGGTTATTCAATTCGGTAGCGGATTTGTTTAAAGAATCGGTGCAAGATTTAACTTCTAACACAGTTTTGGCGGAGGCAGAGGAATCTTATTTGACAACTAACGGAAATTGCCCAACGGCAGTGACGGCGGCTGGGGTGGTTGGAGATATGTATTGTACGACACACAATACAATTGATACTTCTAGAATGGGGCAAACTAAAGAAGCGCTCGGATCAATGCTGGCGGGACTAAAAGTATCTATGGACGAACTGCGTGATTTAGCTATGGGGCGGCAAACTACGGTTGGGATTCAAGATGCGGTGATTTGCGAGAAATGGAAAGAAAAATATGGTGGACCTTTGGGAAAAATTTCTGCTTTGCTAAGTAATCTTCTTGCCTTGGATAATGCCTGCGAATCACCGATTGATATACCGATACTTGGTGGTTTACTTACTCCGCCACCAGAAGTAGCGATTGGTTCGAAATACACCATAAGTAGTTCTAACCAATTCAAAGAAGCTATAGAAGTTTTTTCTGCTTATACTTTGCTAGATACAGTTTCGGCGCTTTTAGATGAAAAAAAGAGCGACACGGCAATCTGGAAAGAGGAGTATGAGGCCAAATACCCACAGGATAATTCGCGAGAAGCAATTCTGGCACGCCGGAGTGGGATGAGTCGAGAAGACGCGGAAATAGCGCTTGGATATATGGACTATATGGATTATTTGGCAAGATATAACCCGGAGGAACGGTATGCTTTTGTAAAAGTAGAGCCGGTAGAGTTTAGAATCGATATTTTGACAGAAGATAAAGATTTTTATGATATGTTAGCGCTGTTAACTCGGCGAAGTCTGTATCGGGATTTAAGAAATTCAGTAACGTTTAGTGCTTAATTTTACCATTAAAAAACCCTAGGTTTTACCCTAGGGTTTTTGGTCTACTCTAGTTGACGCGCAATTTCGTTTACGATATCCTGTATTTCGATGAATTCTTGCGGAAGACTGCCAACGTTATTGCTTTGTTCGCCGGCTTCAGCTTTCTCGAATATGATTTTTAACCGGCTCATGATTGGCATGATATACTCAGGATTTTCTTTGAGAAAGCCCGTAAACAGCTCTGGGTTAATCGGTGGAGTGACTAGTCTGGTCATCTCCAGCCAAGCCACTACAGAGCGTGGTCGGACGGCGACCACTTGCATCCATTTTGGCAAAGCGTCGAATTCTGCGCCTTGGATAGCTTGCTTTACCTCTTCGTCTTCCGGGACGCCGGTAGGTGCCACGAACCAGTCGGGCCAATCCTCAGCGAGGTTATCCTCGCGCATGTCGTGCGAAGATTCATTGGGAGGCTCTGACGCCTTGGGCGGTTCGACCTCTGTTTCCGTCTTGGTCTCTTGCCGGTCTATTATCGTGACTTGGGTTGTGGCTTTACTTGATGCAGGTTTTTGCCCGCAAGTAGATAAGACACAAGCTAACAACAGTATTAACGCACGTTTTTTCATCTTTGCCCTCCTTTAAAAAACGCTGTGTATTTAGAGTAGACTGGTTTTTAAGTTGCTCCCACTTTAGAGATTATATTTTTATATTGTATCATACTTTCTATAAAAAGTCAAGATAAAGCCGTTGGTGGTTTTTAGGTGATAGTTTTTAGATTCGGCGTAGGTTTCTAAGGCTTGATGCTGGCAGGGATCGGCTTCGAGGATGAGGTATTTGATTTGGTATTTTTCGGCCTCATCGATGAGTTTCTTAATTAGCTCGAGGCCGCCGTCCTCGGCATAGAGAGCTAGGTCGGGGTCGGATTTTAGAGTTTCTGGCTTAACCCAATCCCAGTTTTTATCGACATAAGGTAGGTTTGCAACAATTAAATCAGGCGTGTTTTCAGGGGTAAATTTGACATTTTCGAGTAAATTTGATATAATAAAAAGATGGGGGTCGTCAACGCCAAATTTCTTGGCGTTTTTTTGTGCGATTTCTAAAGCATCTTTCGAGATGTCAGTAGCCTGAATTCTAGCGTTTTTTAGCATAAGCCTCAAGGTAATCGCGATACAGCCAGAGCCGGTGCCGACGTCGAGAATATAGGGGTTTTTCGGCAAAACCCTAGGCGCTGATTTGATGCCTGGGAGATAGGGTTTGCCGGCGAGATTTAAAACTTCGTCAATCAGTTGTTCGGTTTCGGGGCGAGGAGTGAGGACGTGCTGATTAACAAAAAAATCGCGCCCGTAGAAATTAATTAAGCTCTCGTTCATGTTTTACTAGTTCATCAATGATGTCGTCAATATCACCGTCCATCGCGGCGGGGATGTTAGAGCGGGAGTAGTGGATGCGGTGGTCGGTGATGCGGTCTTGGGGGAAATTATAAGTGCGGATTTTTTCGGAACGATCGCCGGTGCCGATGAGGGATTTTCGTGCCTCGGAAGCGGATTTTTGTTCTTCCTCTTTCTTTTTCTCGAGAAGACGAGAACGAAGAACGTTCATAGCCTTAATACGGTTTTGTTGCTGAGAGCGCTCGTCTTGCATCGCGACGACAATGCCGGTTGGGAGGTGGGTAATGCGAACGGCAGAGTCGGTAGTATTGACGCCTTGACCACCATGCCCACCAGAGCGATAGATGTCAATACGAAGATCCTCTTGTTTAATCTCAAGGTCTTCTTCGGAAGCTTCGGGGAGAACGGCGACAGTAACAGTGCTGGTATGGATACGGCCCTGAGATTCGGTCACCGGAACACGTTGGACGCGGTGGACACCGCCTTCGAATTTTAATTGCCCATAGGCGTTGTCGCCGGAAATCTTGAAGATAACTTCTTTAGTGCCGCCAGCTTCGTTTAGGTTTTCGGAAATCGGCTCAAATTTTAAGCCGTGCTTTTCGGCGTATTTCATATATAATCGGTAAAGTTCGCCGGCAAAAAGGCTGGCCTCGTCGCCGCCGGCGCCAGCGCGGATTTCGATAATGGCCGGCTTGTCGTCTTCGGGGTCGCGTGGAATAAGAAGTTCGTCGAGAGTTTTTTGGTTGGATGCGATTTTTTCGGTTAAGGCTTCGACATCGGCTTTGGCAATTTCGCCAAGCTCAGGATCGTTTAGTAGTTCTTTTGCTTCGGCAAGATTTTTTTCGTCGGTTTCGAGATTTGTTATGAGTTCAATAATTTCGCGAACAAGCCCAGCGCGCTTACTTTTCGCGCCAAATTCAGGATCGGAGTAAGCGTCGGGTTTTGCTAAAAAAGCCTCGAGCTCTTTTAATTCATTTTCGAAATTTATCTTTTCCATATGGTATAATTATACCATATGATGGGGTTTTAGCTCAGTTGGCTAGAGCGCACGATTCACATTCGTGAGGTCACAGGTTCAAGCCCTGTAAACCCCACCACAACGTATCTAAATCGGCATTTTGGCCGATTTTTTAGTAGTAAATTTCTGTTAAGTACCCTCTGGATTCTAGGGTGCTATCTTGCGCCGATTCTGCATGAAAAATGGGGCAAAAGGTGCATTTTTACTCCTATAAAATCGTCTGTTAATACCCTAAATAATTATTCAGTACAAGTTACGCTTTCTTGGATTCTAGGTATGCTTTTATAAATTTCTCAGACGGGGAATAAAGATTATCTGGTAGTTTATCCAGTGAAAACCATCGCCATTCATCTTCGCTCTCCGGTTCCATAACCTTAAGCTTGCCACTGAACTCCCTAGCAATTACGTGCATAGTAATATAATGCCTATCTGGTTGGATATCATCTGCCGCACCAAATAATTCTAGTTTATCAATATCTAAATTAGTTTCTTCCTTAACTTCCCGTTTCGCGCTCTCAAAAAACGTTTCATCATATTCTTGTTTTCCTCCAGGAAGAGTCCAACAGTCTGTTTCATATATACCACCAGTATCTTTTTTATTGGTAGCTCGATGCCCCAATAAGATTTTGTCATCATCAAGGAGCATCACTCCAATTCCAATTTTAATAATATCCTGCATAGAGCCTCCGCTTATATTAGTTTAATTATACCACGTTCACAATCCAACTTCGCCTGCAAGTCTTCTCTATATAGTGTTAATGCCTGCCCAATTCGCCCCCACCAATAAGTTTGTGTTATAATATGTACATATGATAAAACTACATAAAGTCAATAAACGTTATGGGAAGTTTCGGGCTTTGGCGGATGTTTCGCTTGATGTAAAAAAAGGCGATATTTATGGTTTGGTGGGGAAAAATGGCGCGGGAAAAACGACGATTTTTAAAGCGATTTTAGGATTGGTGAGATATTCTGGTGAAATTTCGATTGCGGGAAGTAAAAATTCGTTTGAATTTTTAAAAAACCGACGGAAAATTGGTTTTTTTATTGATAGTGGATTTTTTAACAATTTGAGTGCGCGAGAAAATTTAAGATATTATTGCCGACTACTGGGGGTTAAAAATCAAAAAGCCGAGATTCAGCGAGTTTTGGAGGTTGTTGGGCTCGAGAAAGTTAGAAAGCGTTATAAATCGTTTTCGATGGGGATGAAACAAAGGCTGGGAATTGCGCGAGCGATTTTAGGAAATCCGGAAATTTTAATTTTTGACGAGCCAGCAAACGGCTTGGACCCACAGGGAATCGCCGATATTCGGGCGCTGATGAAAAAATTGAATAAAGACGGGAAGACAATTTTGATTTCGTCGCATATTTTGGGTGAGCTTGAACATACAGCGACGCGATTTGGAATTATTGACGAAGGTAAAGTCTTAAAAGAGCTTCAGAAAAATGACTTAAAATCTTCTACTAATTATGTAAAATTAAAAATTAATGATTTAGCAAAAGCAAAAACGGCTCTTAAGAAAGCCGGTATAAAAGTTTTTGGAGAAGGATTAGATGCGACTTCGCTGGAAGATTATTATTTTGAACTAATTGGAGGAAGCAATGTTTAGATATTTTTATACTGATATACTGCGCGTAGTTAGCAAGGTGAGTTTTTGGATTTTAGCGTTGATTCCGGGATTGGCGATTACTGGAATTTTGATGATTCAGTCAAGCCATTATTTGTCTGGTTATGACGTTGCGATTGCCCTGAGAGATATTGCGATTTTACCAGAGGTATTTTCGATATTTGCTGGTATCGCGATATTGATTTCGGTATTTCATGATGATTTTAAAGCAAAAATAATGTCGAATGCAATCGGGTCGGGGATAGCGCGTTTTAAAGTTTTTTTGGCAAAAATGCTTGAAGTAGCGGTTTTGGCAGTGCTAATTGGTGGGATAAGTGCAATAGTGGTGATTTTTTCCATGCTATCGTTAGGAATTGAAACGAGGATGCTTAATTATCTAACAATTTTTTGTATATTTTTAACGGAAGCGCTGTTTGTGGTGGCGATAATCGCACTGATTTCGCCAGTGATGTTTTGGTTTCAAAGTTCAATTGCGGGAATTATTATTTATGTGATTGTTGCAACAAGCGCAATTTATTTACTATCGTTTGTATTATTAAATGAGGATACTGTATATCTTCAATCGTATTTGGCATCGCACGCACTAAGAGAAACAACGGAGAGTTTATCTCTAGGCAAGGAAATTGTGACGAATGATTACTTAGTATTAATGGCTTATATTATAATCCCAAGCGTAGTAACGATGATTTTATTCCAATATAAAGATTTGGAGATTTAGAAATTTTTAGATTTTAGTTGATAGATTTGTGATATAATTTTGGTACTATGTTAGAGGTTCGGGATGTTTCGTTTTTAGTTTCGGAAGAGGGGCGAAAGAAAAAAATTTTAGATAAAATTTCATTTAAAGTACGGCCTGGGGAATTTTTGGTAGTGACGGGACCGAACGGAGGTGGGAAGTCGAGTTTGGCTAAAATTATTATGGGACTCGCTAAACAGACTAGGGGGAAGATTTTGCTTAATGGAGAAGATATTTCTGAGTTGTCGATCCCTCAGCGAGCGCAAAAAGGAATTTCGTTTTCGTTTCAACAGCCGGTAAAATTTAAGGGGCTGACGGTTTATGATTTATTAAATATCGCAAACGGAGAAATGATAAGCCCGGAGGAGGCGGAGAAAATTTTAAAGCAAGTGGGGCTACCTGCAGAAGAATATCTAAATCGAGAAGTAAATGGGAAATTGTCGGGTGGGGAATTGAAACGGATTGAGATTGCAATGATTTTAGCACGAAATTCAGAGCTTTTGATTTTTGATGAACCGGAAGCAGGGATTGATCTTTGGAGTTTTGATGATTTGGTGAAAGTTTTTCGGAAGTTACATAGAGAGGGTAAGACAATTATCGTGATTTCGCATCAAGAGCGGATTTTAAAAATTGCAGATAGAATCATGATTTTAAAGAAGGGGCGAATCTTTAAGCTCAACGAAGCGCGTAAGGTTTTGCCGAAAATACAGGGGTCAGAAGATGAATTTTAATGAATATGAGCAAGAGATTTTTTGCGAGGTGACTGGAACAAGTGAGCCACCGAAGGGTGCATATAATTTCCGAGTGAACGGAAAGTCGGTGGGGCGAAAATCGAGCAAGAATATAAATATAGTGTCAAAAAAGGACGTTTCGGGGCTTGAGATTTATATTAATCCGGGGACGATTGATGAGTCGGTACATATTCCGGTAGCGATCTCAGCGACGGGCTTAAAAGAAACGGTTTATAATGATTTTCATGTTGGGGAAGGGGCGGATGTGACGATTGTGGCGGGGTGTGGGATTTATAATTGTGGGCCAGTTGATTCGGTACATGATGGGATACATCGGTTTTTTGTAGGCAAGGGGGCGAAGGTGCGATATATTGAGAAGCATTATGGGTTTGGGCCAGGGCGTGGAGGGCGAATTTTGAATCCGGTGACGGAAGTGTTTTTAGAAGAGGGAGCAGAAGCAGAGCTGGTGATGGAACAGATTAAGGGAGTGGACTCGACGATTAGAAAGACCGTAGCGACACTTGGGCGTAGGGCGAAATTAGTAGTAAAAGAGCGATTGATGACACATGGACGACAAAAGGCGGAGAGTATTTATGAGGTGTCGCTTGATGGAGAGGACGCGAGTTCAACAATCGCATCACGTTCAGTAGCGCAAGACGTCTCAGAACAGATTTTTCGCTCGAAGATTGTGGGAAATAATAAATGCCGAGGGCATTCGGAGTGTGATGCAATTATTATGGATCAGGCGCGGGTGTTGGCGGTGCCGTCGCTTGATGCGGCAAGTGTAGATGCAGAGCTGATACACGAAGCGGCGATTGGAAAAATTGCGGGCGAGCAACTTGAGAAGCTGATGACGCTAGGACTCTCGCGAGCAGAAGCCGAAAGTCAGATTATTAATGGGTTTTTGAAGTAGTTGTTGTAATTTTTACATTTTTTAGCATAAAAGGCTTGCAAATCCATATTTAGTGGTGTATTATAGGTATAAGACACTAGATGTAGGGTCGAAAGGCGAAAAGCATTACCTAACAAAAGTCTATTGAAACTACAAAAAGGTCATATTTGTAAAATAAAATAGTGAATTATAAGGAGGTTTTTATGCTCACTAAAAATGGAACTTGCCCATGTGGACCAGACTGTGATTGTCCGAATTGTGTTTGTGGAGGTGAAGATGTTTAAAAGAATTGTAAAAAGAGATGGGAAAATTGTAAAATTTGATCCAGAAAAAATCATTGAAGCGATTGCAAAAGCCGGAATCGCGACTGAAGAATTTAAGGCAGACCGTGCTAAGGCGCTCGCAGAAAAAGTTTTAAAAAAGGCAGAAGAAAAAATTACGGCTAGAACGCCAAATGTTGAGCAAATTCAAGACATCGTCGAGGAAGTTTTGATGGAATCAAAATATAAAAAAACGGCGCGAGCTTACATTCGTTATCGCCAAGAACGCTCGAGAGTGCGTGATGCAAAAAGCGATCTCATGATGATTTATCGCACGATTTCTCATGCAGATGCGGCAGACGACTCGGATGTTAAGCGCTCGAACGCAAACGTCGATGGCGATTCGGCGATGGGGAAGATGTTACAATTTGGCGCGGAAGGCTCGAAGGTCTTTGCGAAGACTCTACTACTCGACCCAGAGATTGCGGCGGCGCATGATAACGGCGATATTCATATCCACGACCTAGATTTTTATGCGACGGGGACTTTAACTTGTTGTCAGTCGGATCCGTTTGTTTTGTTCGAAAACGGTGGTTTTAATACTGGACACGGGCATCTTCGTACGCCAAATTCGATTGGTTCTTATGCGGCACTAGCGGCAATTTTGCTTCAAGCCAACCAAAACGAACAGCACGGTGGTCAATCGATTCCGAATTTTGATTATGCAATGGCGCCGGGCGTAAATAAATCATTTAGAAAAGCTTTGAAGCGAAATTTGGCGAAATATAATAAATTCGCAAAGAAAAAACTCGACCTAGAAATTAAAGAGACTTATGAATACGGGGATGATAAAAAATTAGAGAAGGCAAAATGGCCAAAAGAAGTGATTGAAGTTTCGAATGAAGATGTTGAAAAAGAGACTTTGCAAGCGATGGAAGGGTTTATCCATAACCTAAACACGATGCATTCGCGTGCTGGGGCGCAAGTTCCGTTTACGTCGATTAACTTTGGGACTGATACGACACCGGCCGGGCGTTTGGTTTCTTTGAATCTTTTACAGGCAACCGAAAACGGGCTTGGCAAGGGTGAGACGCCGATTTTTCCGATTTCGATTTTGAAAGTTAAAGAAGGGATTAACTATAATCCAAAAGATCCAAACTACGACCTCTTTAGGCGTTCGATGGAAGTTTCGGCGAAACGATTGTTCCCAAATTTCTGCTTTATTGATGCGCCGTTTAACTTGAAATACTACAAGAAAGGCGATTATCGAACTGAGATTGCGACGATGGGTTGTAGAACGCGAGTGTTTGCATCGGTCTTCCCGGAATCAGACGGAATTGTAACCGGGCGCGGGAATTTATCGTTTACAACGATTAATTTAGTCCGTCTCGGCATTAAACACGGAATTTGTCTTGGCGAGCGCAAAGAGGCAGATTGGAATGGATTTTATAAAGAGCTCGACGAAAAACTAAATCTTGTCAAAGATGAGTTATTAGAGCGATACGAATTTCAAGCTAACCAACACGTTAGAAACTTCCCGTTCTTGATGGGGCAAGGCAACTGGTTTGGAAGCGAAAAATTAGGGCCAAACGATACCCTGCGCGATGTGATTAAGCACGGTTCTTTGTCGATTGGGTTTATTGGCCTCGCAGAAACGCTGGTTGCGATGGTCGGAAAACATCATGGCGAAGATGAGGAAGCGAGAGAGCTCGGGCTTGACATTATTACGCACATGCGCGAAGTAATTGATGGATTTGCGAAAAAGTATAAGTTGAACTTTACCTTGCTCGCAACGCCAGCTGAGGGTATCGCAGGGCGCTTTACGAAAATTGATAAAAAAGAATATGGCATAATTCCGGGTGTAACGGATCGCGACTTTTATACCAACTCGTTCCATGTGCCGGTTTATTACCCGATTTCGGCTTTTGAAAAAATCGAGATTGAGGCGCCATATCATAACCTTTGTAACGCTGGGCATATTACTTATATCGAGCTTGATGGTGACCCGTCGCAAAACATCGAAGCATATGAAGCGGTAATTCGCAAAATGCACGACGAGGGGATTGGCTATGGTTCGGTCAACCATCCAGTAGACCGCGATCCAGTGTGTGGATTCTCCGGTGTGATTCGTGGCGAGCGTTGCCCACATTGTGGACGACTTGAAGGGGATGTTGCATTTCAAAAATTAAGTTGTGAATGTTAAAATGGTTGATTGGCATAAAATTTCGTTAGAAAAAATCGCTAAGCAATTGGAGACGCCGGATGGATACATCCGGGTCTCCGGACCTCTCGAGCATGATAACATCGTAAATGGCGAAGGATTGCGAGCAGTACTCTGGACTCAAGGTTGCCCAAATGCTTGTCCGGGTTGTCAAAACCCAGAAACTTGGGACTACGAAGCGGGAGAACTACGCAAAATTGAAGACATCAAAGAAGAGTTGGCGAGTTTTCGTGGGCAATCGGGATTGACATTTTGTGGGGGAGAGCCATTTGTGCAAGCAAAAGCATGCAAAGAAATTGCAGATTACGTTAGAAAAGAGCTCGGTTGGAATGTTTGGAGTTTTTCGGGTTTTACAAAAGAAATTATCGAAGAATATGGTAGAGAGCCTTTAGAATTTTTAAAATCATTGGACGTGATTATTGATGGGCCGTTTATTTTAGGCCAACGAGATTTGAGTTTACGATTTCGAGGTTCTAAAAATCAGCGACTAATTAGAATGAAAGTCGGTACCGGAAAAACTTTGTCAATTGAATAATTATTTGCTATAATAATTATAATTAATGTGGAGGTTTAATGGATAATAATTCTTTTACGGTACTACCGATGACTCAAAGGTTTAGCTTAGAGCCGGGAAAAACCTATGAGGGTAAAGTGTCGGTCATTAATCCGGCGGACGCAAGTGCGGATTTTGCTTATAGAGTCTCGGTTACACCTTATGGGGTAACCGACGAAAATTATACAGCCGACTTAGTATCAATCACTAATCGAACACAAATTGTAGATTGGATTACAATCAAAGAACCTACCGGCACAGTAAAGCCCAACGAAACTAAGGACGTTGAATTTACTATCACAGTGCCAAAAGACGCACCTGGTGGAGGGCAATACGCAACGATTGCGGTAAGCTCTGACAATACAACAGGAAGCGACGGGGCAGTGGCGATTGACAATATATTTGAGTTAGCGAGTTTGATTTATGGACACGTAGATGGCGAGATTGTACATGAGGGCGAAATCATCGAAAACAATGTGCCTGGATTTGTGCTTTCGACACCAATAACACTTAGCGCTTTAATCTCAAATAACGGGAATGTTCACGAAGATGCTACTTTTGTAATTGCGGTCTCAAACGTATTTACGGGAGAAGTAATTTTGCCAACCGAAGAAAATAGTGGTCGGTATAGCGAACTAATTATGCCTGAAAGTACACGAGCAGTGACGCGAGAAGTAAGTGGGTTGCCGGGGTTAGGCATGGTGCGAATTAAACAAACAATTTATTACCAAGGTGATGTTTCGGAGGTTGTCAAAGATGTATTTATTTGCCCGATTTGGTTTATGGTTTTAGTGGGCGTAACGCTTGCGGCGATTGTGGCAACTATTGTGGCTATTATCAAGAAGCACAAAAAAGCTAAAACAATCGAGAAAGCCTAAAATGAAAATTGCAATTTTGGGGGCGGGAGCATTCGGAACAGCATTAGGTGGGATTTTGGCTGGGAATGGTTATGATATCGATTACTATGATTCGAGGATTGAAAAAGAGCGACTATCAGATGTAGTAGCAGGCTCAAAATTTATTTTAATCGTGGTACCGTCAGCTTCAATTTCGCACGTTTTACCATATTTGCCGACCGATGTTCCTTTAATTATCGCAACAAAGGGGATTTTATCAGCAAAAACTTTTGAGAAATTTAAAGATTATATGGTGCTGTCGGGGCCGGGATTTGCAGTAGACATCAAAGCGCAGAAAAAAACATACTTAACTGCCACGGATTTAAGGGTAGAAGAATTATTTAAAGCAGATTATTTAATTTTTGATTCAACAGACGACGAAAACGGCGTGTTGATGTGTGGGGCACTTAAAAATGTCTATGCGATTTATGCGGGGCTTTTGGGGCTAGAAAAGGAAAGCGACAGATGGAATTCGTATATTGATTCTATTTTAGACGAAATGAGAGCAGTACTAAAAGAAAATGGAGCGAGAGAGGAGACCGTTGATTTAGCTTGCGGGGTAGGGGATTTAAAATTAACCTGCGCTTATCCTTCACGAAATTATGAATTCGGGGATAAATTGCGACATAATCCAAATTACCAGCCAGAAAAAACAGTTGAGGGTATTTCGGCTTTAAAGCGAATTAAGCGAGGCGAGATTAAAGTACCAAAAGACGCAACCGTGCTAAGAGAGTTAATGAGGATTAGCGAAAAATGGGCCTAAACCAAAAACAAAAAGAAGCGGTTAGATATTTGGATGGACCGCTTTTAGTACTGGCGGGGCCAGGAACGGGCAAAACACAATTATTATCCGAAAAAGTCGCCTATATTTTACACGAAACTGATACTAATCCGGAAAACATTTTATGTATGACGTTTACGGAGTCCGGCGCAAATAATATGCGCGAGAGGCTAAAGTCGATTATAGGAAAAATCGGTACTAGAGTAAACATTTCAACTTATCATGCATTTGGTTCGGAGATTTTAGCACAATACAAAAATTATGCAGAAGATTACGATAGAAGATTGGACGCGGCGATTGATGAAGTAACACAATTTAAAATTGTGCGATTAGTTCAGGAAGGGCTTTCGGGAAAAGATATTTTGCGAGGCGACGCAGTAAAAGATATCGTGTCGGTGATTTCGGCGGCAAAATCGGCAGGGCTCACGAGCAAACAGCTTCAGAAAATCGCAGAAGTCAATCTCGAAGATTCAGAAGTTTTATCAAAAACCATTTCACCATTTCTTTTAAAAATCGTGCCACGCAACTTCAAAAAATCATACGAAAATGCATATAGTCCTATATATAATATATTGCATAAATATGAAAATACTAAACCGATCGTATCGAATGTTGAAAGAAATATAAATTATATCGCAAAAGATTTGAAAGAGGCAATTCTAGAAGCAGAAAGCGAAGAAAAAATTAAGCCTCTTAGCGCTTGGAAAGATAAATACTTCGAGAAAGACGAAAAAGGGAATTATCGGTTAAAGGACAGAGTAGCAAATAAGAAGTTACTTAGTCTTGCTTTTGTAATGGAAAAATATGATGCATATCTGAAAGAAAATGGACTATATGATTTTGATGATATGATTAAAGAAGCAACGCGAGTACTAAAAACGGATGCCGGATTTAAAGCAACGCTGTCTGAACGTTACCAATTTATTATGCTGGATGAGTTTCAGGATACTAATCCGTCGCAATTTGCGATTATTAAAGAATTGACCGATTACGAAAAGCCAATGATTATGGCGGTAGGTGATGATGATCAAGCGATTTACGAATTTCAAGGAGCATTATCGACTAATTTGACAGATTTTCAAAAACATTATAATGCTAATGTAATTGCACTAGTCGAAAACTACCGTAGCACGCAAGAAATTTTAGATTTTTCGCATAAAATTATCGAGCAAGCGCCAGACCGGTTTGCAGATAAAGAACTAATTGCGCACAAAAAAGCGCTGCCAAAGTCGCAGATTTATCGACACGAATTTTTATCGAGCGACATGGAATATGCCTTTGTGGCAGACGAAATCGCACGGCTAATTAAAAGTGGTGTTTCGCAAAATGAAATTGCAGTAATTTCATATAAACTTAAGTATTTTATGCCACTTTTGCCGTTTTTAAAATCACATCCAGAGATAAACATTGCCTACGAAAAAAAGAACAACATTCTAGAAGACGAAAAAATCTACCAACTTTTAAACTTGGCACGGTACGTATATGAGTTGGCCAATAACAAAAAGCCCTCGGTTTCGGCACTAGAGGTGTTATCGTATCCGTTTTTAGAATTGCCAATTTTGGAAATAGTAAAATTAACCGATAAAGCTAGGGCCGACAAAAAAGCAATTTTTGCAGTACTGGCAGATTCGGACAATCCCAAAATTGCAAAAGTGGCAGAGTTTTTAGGAAATTTGGTAGCAAAATCATTTAACGAGCCTCTGGAAATTTTCTTTGATTATTTGATTGGCGCAACAGAAATAGATGGATATAAATCACCATTTTTACGATATTACTCAAAAGACGATTACGAAGCATTTTCGCTATACGAAAACTTGGCGGCACTACGTGGTAAACTAAAACAACACTTTGGCGATGAACGCAAATTAAAACTGGCTGATTTAATCGCGATGTTAGATGATTATACAGAAGCCGAAATGGCAATAAACACCACTAGCCCTTACAGAGAATCGAGTGAGGCCGTGTCGATTCTTTCGGCGCATAAAGCAAAGGGTTTAGAATTTTCGTACGTATTTATACTAACAGCAGATCATGCGGCCTGGGGCAAAGGTAAGGGAAACAACAGTATGTTGGTGCTACCAAAAAATCTAACTCAGATTCGACATACTGGTACGACAGATGGGGAAAAACTTAGGATTTTATATGTAGCTTTGACGCGAGCTAAAGAAGTATTATATATCACTAACTCTTTGCGAGATTTTAATGGCAAATCACCAGAAAGATTGGAGTATTTTGACGAAAGTATTGATGGCGATAAGGTAATTTCTCCATTAATTCCAAGAGCAAAAGTAATGACGCACTATGAAGCAAGCGCCTATGATTATTCCGAAAAACCTCTTAAAAATTGGTTAACACCGTTTATTAAGCCAACGCCAGATATGCGGGCAATTTACCAAGAGCGCGTAAATCGGTTTAGGATGTCGGCATCAAGTTTGACTTCATTTATCGATATCGTTTATGCGGGGCCACAAGAGTTTTTCAAAAATTATATTTTGCAAGCACCACGCGAACCAGAGACGGAAGTTATGGCTTATGGAGATTTGGTGCATAAGACTTTCGAATTTGTGACTAATAAAAAAGCTTCTAAAGAAGCGGCGCTGGAGTTTTTTAGATCCGAGTTAGAGAAAAAAGAGTTAGAGAGCGAAGTATTAAGAAGGATGCGCGAAAAAGGAACCGAAGATATTGTGGTGGCGTTAGAAGCGTTTGATACGATTTTGAAAAACGGTAAAGCGGAAGTTAATTTGGGGCCAGAGAAACTTTCGATTAACGGTGTGCCGGTAACTGGCAAAATAGACCATATTATAATAGATGAAACTAATAAAACAATTGAGATTTACGATTTTAAAACTGGAGGATACAAAAATAAAGCTTGGCAATCGCATGCAACACTATTTAAATATATGTTGCAACTAGAATTTTATAAACTACTACTAAATAACTCGCCAACTTACGCTAAGTATAAGATAAAGCGTGGGCATATTCTGTTTGTGACGCCAGATGGAGACGAACAAGTTCACGACAAGGTTTATGAATTCAACGAACAAGATGAGTCTGAATTAAAAACACTGATGACGGCAGTGTATCGTCAAATTGCCACATTGAGTTTTATAGATAATGCGGAAATTTTTGTGCCAGCAGATAGCAATTTAGGCTTGAAAGACATCCGAAATTTTATTGCGCTTTTGCTTGCAAAGTAAAGTAAAAATAGATATAATACTTGCGGTATATATAATATATATGGTCCTTTTGAAAGGGGGTGAGGTGATTGGCTCATCAAACTTGTCCACGGTGTTCTTTTGTAGCGTATGGCGACAGCTCAGAGATTCAGCGTATCTTGACAGAGCACATCCAGCGTGAACATGAGCAGGGCTACCGGCGGTCAGACAGCTGGGGAGTTTGTGGAGTTTGTTTTGGCTCAGGTAAAAATACCTGGGGTGGCGAATGCCCTAATTGTCGTGGTAGTGGCAGAGTATAATTCACCTAAAGGCGAGGTTGACAAAACCTTGCCTTTTTCCTGGATTTGTGATAAAATGGTAGTCAGTTATGGCAAAAAAGAATAATACCAAGAGAAAGTTAGTTGGGCTCGTTTCGGAAGAATCGGGAGTTCGAGCTTATTATACCAAGAAAAATACCATGAATACGCCGGATAAATTAAGTCTTAAAAAGTACGATCCGGTTTTACGCAAGCATGTTTTGTTTGTAGAAACCAAGAAAAATCTTGGACGAAACGAAGTTAAAGAGAAGAAACGCTAAGTCTATATTCTAGGTCTCGTAAGATATTCATGAAATACATGAAGCTCTCGTACGGTGAGGCGTAAGCAGAAAAATAGGCGTGGACATCGCCGTCGCGCCAGTATTTGGTGCACATTGAATATGGATGATCGGAAGTAGTAAGAAGACGCCAATCGGAGATAAGCTTTTGGTCTTTGGTTTTAAAAACCAAATCTTTGAAGGAAAATAGCGTCTCTAGGGCAGAGTTTTGCATTGAATTTGATAGCCAAGCCGATAAATCACGCTCGGTGTCGGCCCAAGTGATTGTGTTTGGCATGGAAATTTCGTCGACCGGTGATTCTAGTTGGCAAGCCTCAGAAGCGGTAACAAATTTGTTGTCGTATTCTTTCATCCAGCTGGTAACAAATTGGTCGAAAAATTTGAAAATACCCGTATCTGCCCACTGATGTTCGCCGAAAGTTTCAAAATCCATAAATAAATTAATTAAATTACCCCGCAAACAATCGTCGTTTATCCAGCGTTGATATTTTTTGACGGTGAGAGGATGCTCTTTCCAATCGCGATTAGAAAAACGAAAAGCGATGTCGTCGGAAAGACGATAATTTTTAAGTAACAACTTAATTTTTGAGCAATCGACTGGACGATAAACATGATTTGGGCTACGCCAACCAAGAATTTTATCCCAACCTTCGGCTAAAATGCCTTGGTAGCCCTTTTTTTCGGCCCACTTAGCGAGGCTATTATTATAAGCTAATTCGGTATTGCGAAAAACTTTAGGTTTGACATTGAAAAGTTTTTTGATTTTGGCCGAATGCTGATCAACCTGAGCGTTAAACTCATCAAGATCGAAAAAATAGGCGAGTGAGTGATAATAAGTTTCGCTAAGTAGCTCGACTTGACCACGCTCTACCATACGTTTAATTTGTGCGATTAAACTAGGATCCCATTTTTCGGCTTGTTCTAACCAAGTACCAGTAATACTAAAAGACACTTTAAATTCGGGAAACTCATGCATCTTTTTTTCGAGTAAATCGAGCATGGGATGATAACTTTTTGATGCAACCTTTTCGAAAATTTTTTGATTGTTCCAGCGAGTATAATAGGCAGAATCAAAATAATCAGAATTATTACCTATGTCGAAAGCCGAATAATCGCGATAGCGAATAGGCTGATGGATGTGGAGATAAAGACAAATAGCGCGCAATGTTTTAACCTTTCGCTAAATGGTAAATCTCGAGACACTCTTTGGCGATTTGTTCCCAAGAGATTTGTTCAAATTCTTGTTTGGCATTTTTTTGGAGAGTTTTTAGCAAAGTTGGACTAGAGCTTAGAGCTAAAATTTGACTAGAGAGTTTGTTTTCGTCCCAAAAATGATATTTAAAGGCAGAGGAGATAATTTCGGAAACGCCAGATTCTTTGGTGAGAATGAGCGCATCGCCGTGATAAGCGGCTTCGAGTGCGGTAAGACCAAATGGCTCAGATATTGAACTCATGATAAAAATATCGGAAAGAGTATAAATATCGCGCAAGCGCGTGCCACGAATAAAACCGGTAAAAATTACATTTTCTGAAATACCAAGCTCAGCAGAAAGGTTGATTAGCTTATCGCGTTCTTCGCCATCGCCAGCAAAAATAAACAACAACTTAGGATTTTTAGCAATGGCTTTCTTGGCGGCAAACATTAAGAAACTAAGGCCTTTTTGAATAGTGAAACGACCGACGGTAGAAATAATAGTGTAGCCTGCAGATTTTTTAGATTTGGCATATTGATAGTATTCTTCTTCGAAGGCATACTCGTCGTTGCGATAATCTTCGTCGAGGGAATTGTAAACGACGTCAATTTTGGATAAAGGAATGCCGTATTTTTCATGAATGATGTGCTTGGTAAGCTCGGAGACGGCGATGATTTTATCGGCGGCTCTTAAACCCTCGTATTCGATTGCGTGGATTAAAGGGTTGCCAGCACTACCGCCAGAACGATCAAATTCGGTAGCATGAACATGGGCAACCAACGGAACGCCGTATTTTTCTTTGATAGCAACGCCGGCTTCATAGGTAAGCCAGTCGTGAGCATGAACGACGTCGGGCATATCTTTGGCGACTAGATTTTTAGTGAATTCACAATACTCATTTTGAATTTCGCGAATCGAAGTAAGCTGTTCGCTACTTGGATTAGGAATAAGATGATCGGTGACATTAGAAGATACGTAAGCACCGCCACCAAAACGAAATAGTGGATCAAGATTGGTCGCGGCATGAATTTTCATAAAATCGATTTTGGGATGCTTAGCGTTATACGGCAAAACAAAATTAATTTTGACGCCCTCCTTGCTCAAAGCACGCGCCATGTTGTAACAGGCTACGCCCAAACCACCGCTATTGTGCGGAGGAAGCTCCCAACCGAGCATTAAAATCTTCATCTTTTTATTTTAGCATAAAAGTTATGTTTTGTGTAAAAAATGTGATAAAATAGAACAGGAACATTTGAAGGGGTGTAGCTCAGTTGGTAGAGCAGCGGTCTCCAAAACCGCGTGTCGTGGGTTCAAGTCCTGCCGCCCCTGCCAAAAGTGTGTTATAATGGAGGTATTATGGAAGGTAATAAATCAAAACCGCGAGCGCTTTTAGTGTTTGGAGCGCCATGCAGCGGCAAAACAACATTCGGCAAAAAATTTGCCAAAAAATTTGGACTAGCGTTTTTTGACCTAGACGAATTACAAGAAAAAAATAATTTTACTAGAGAACAAATTCTGGTAATTCTGGATTTGATGCTAAGGACGCGTCAAACTATTCTAATTGAAGGAGCGACCAAGACAGAAAAAGATCGCGAAGAAGTACGAAACTTACTCCGAAAATCTGGCTACACACCGTCTCTCATTTGGATTCAGACTGACGTATCAACGATTCGCAATCGTTTGAAAACACGCTACAAAGACGTATCAAAAGCTAAGGTAGTTTACGACAAAGCAATTGCAGAAATGGATGCACCAGCAGAATATGAACATCCAATCATTCTTTCTGGTAAACACACTTTCGAGACTCAAACCAAGCATGTGATTTCGGGTTTGGCTAATTTGTAATTGTTTCCAATGATTTTAAACGACAAGGAATTTGGCGAAGTAATCGTAAGAAAATCGCCACTTTCGCGAGGGGCAAGATTTTCTGTTTCGACATCCGGACGACTGGCGATGTCGGTACCAAAACACACTTCGGATTTTTTCGTAAAAAGAATCTTGGATTTAAATCGCAAAATGATTCGCGAAAAATTACCACTCAAAAACCCTAAAGAACAACGAGCGCGAGATTACCAAAAAAAGATTTTAATGAAAAAAGCTAGGGAATACTTACCTTATCGATTGGAATACTTTGCAAAATTGTATGGCTATGAATATAACAAATGCCGACTAACACACGCAAACACTAGGTGGGGGAGTTGTTCATCAAACAAAACAATTTCTCTTAACATTGGATTGATGAAAGTTCCGGAAGTTTTACGTGACTACGTGATTTTACACGAGTTGGCGCATTTAAATCACATGAATCATTCGCGAGATTTTTGGCGCGAAGTGGGTACACATGATAAGAACTATCGATTGCATGAGAAAAAAATAAAACATTTTAATCCTGGACTTTGAAATTGCTTGTGCTATAATTGAAATCAGGAGGAGAGGTGGAGTTAAAAAAACGTTTTTCACTTAGAAAAGTTTTTATTATTTTGTATAGTTTTTTGCTCTCGGTATACTTGATAGTTGGTTTTCTGCCAACTAAATCAATTTACGCGATAGACACGCAGTTAAAAATCCCAGCGATCAATCTAGTTTCGGACGTCACAATTTTAGAATCAAAAAACGGCAAACTAGACACGCCAGATTTAATTGTAGGAAGTTTTTCGAGAGCAGAAAACAAAACTCTTTTGGTTGGACATTCGACAACAATTTTTGAAAATCTAGATAAGTTAAAAATAAATGATACGGTGATTTATAAAAGCAAACTTTATAAAGTTAAAAAAAGGGAATTATTAGAAAAAAATGAGATTTCGATGCGACAAGTTTTAAAAAACGAATCAGACGACACGATAGTATTGATGACTTGTGCAGGTGAAATGTTGGAAAACATGGATGCGACGCATCGATTGATTGTTACGGCAACAAAATTATAATTTACGCAAACGAATAGCAAAGCCACCACCTGGTGCCATGAAGATTTTAATGATGGAATCTTTGGTGACTTTTTGCTCGAAAATTTTATGAGCAAATTTGTTGGTTTGATAATTGGCGTCTGTGGCATCGGCGTAAATTTCGGCAAGATATTCGCCGTCACTCAAAAAGTTTAAGTACAAATTAGCGTGACGAGAATCTTCGTTGGTGACTCCGCCGATATACCAATCGCTACTATCACGATCTTGTCTTGCAACAATATAATACTCGCCGATTTCACCAGCTAGTGGCAAAGTTTTGGCAAAATTAGTAGGTACATTTTTGATAAACTTAAAGAGTGGGGCGAATTTTGCTTCATAAAGATGCGGGCGATCAGCAACCATTTGCATGCCAGAATAAATTACTACAAAATAAGCTAGCTGGCGAGTGATCGTAGTGTGGATTTTTTTGGTAGGATGATCGAGATCAAAAATCCCACTGGTGTAATCCATGCCACCAGCAAGAAGCCGAGTGTAGGGCAAAAAACAAACGTGTGAGGGACTAAGAGCACCACCTTCATACTCTTGACCACGGGCACCTTCGCGAGTAAGAAGATTTGGCCAAGTACGCTCGATACCTGTACCTTTGATAGGCTCGTGAATGTCAAGACAAATGTGTTTTTTAGCGGCAAGTTCGACGGTTTTTTGATAATGGTTAACGCCAAGCTGAGAATGATGATATTCGCGGCAGCCGTGGATAAGCATTTTGCTACCTGCATAACCAGTTTTGATGTAGTTAATACCATTACTTGCATAATAATTATAGGCACTCTCGAGTTGCTTCTCGTAATTATCGATAAAGCCGACGGTTTCGTGATGCCCGACAAGCTCGATATTGCGACTTTTGGCATAACTAGCAACTCTTGGTAAGTCAAAGTCCGAAGTAGAAACAGTGAATTTATTATTGATGCCGTTTTCGAGCCAGTCACCTTCCCATCCATCATTCCAACCTTCGATCAAAAGACCACTAATACCCAAACTTAGAGCGGCGTCGATATAATCTTTGGCGTGGGCAGTGGTGGCGCCATGATTTTCGCCCGGTGCCCAAGTCCATTCGCCTACGTACATCGCCCACCAAATACCGAGAAACTTTAAAGTTTTAACCCACGAAAAATCCTGTGTTGGTGGTGGATTTAATGCGTAAATCATTCGATTGGTGGTAAGCTCAATGGCCGAATCGGCCAGCATAATGACTCGCCACGGAGTATTAAATGGCAAATTGATATGAGCCTTGCTATTGTCGGAAAGTGGAGTGATGTCGGAAGATAAAATACTTGAGCTGTTTAGCTTGACATTCATCGAGCCATAATCGTAGAGCGCAGCTTCGTGAATGCTAGCATAAACACCGTTTGGGGTTTTAAAAGTGAGTGGGGTATGGGCAGATTCGGTGAGATTCGCGGCGATGTTTTTTTCGTAATTATATTCGTAGCGATCGGGTTGGTAGGCAGGGATTTTCCAAACAGCACTATTTAAATCAAAATTAAACTCGGTTAATTCTTCTTCGACGGAAAGACGTTGAAACTTTGGCTGGGGTGGAATCTCGTAGCGAAAAGCAACACCGTCATTAAAAACTCTAAAACGTAGCGTAAAGATGCGCTCGGGTGGAGTTTTTTCGGAAAGATATAAAATTAATTCATTACAATTATTAGAAATCTCACTATCTTCGCCCCACAATAATTTAACTATTTCACGATTTTTTTTGCGTACTGCACGAACGATTTTTAAGTTGCTATAAAGTGGTTTTTCGCCAAAAAATAAAAAGCCAAGCCTTGAGGATTTAACAACTGGCTTATTGTTTTTGTCGATATGATAAACTACGCCACCAGACGCTACGGATATATGACAGACTACGCCACCATCTGGTGAAGAAATGGTCTCGTGTGTTTTTTGAATAGAAAACAAGTTAGCCCACTTAAGCATAATTATATTATATCATAAGCTCAAGGTTAATAAGTGCTGAAGAATTGCGACCAGTGGGTGCGATAGTTGGAGTTTAGGTCGAAAACAAAACCAACAGCAAGTTTGGTGTAGCTAGGGTTTAAGATATTGGCGCGGTGAGCCTCAGAACCCATCCAAAGCGAAACGACAGTGGCGGGAGAAACAGCGGCATTACCGATGGCGAGATTTTCGCCGTTAACACCACCGGAAGCTGGGGCTGGGCAAACAGTAGACCAGCTAGAACCGTCTGGACGAGTATGGCTATAAAGAGTGATTGTCTCGGCAGCGCGAGTTTCGGCGGCGGACTCACAAAAAGCACCCCAGGCTAATTGGCCGAGATTATTTTTGGTGCGAATTTTGTTAACAAGAGTTAAAACTTCGTGCTCCCATTGTTTGACTGGTGGATTGAGCACGGTAACGATGATAGAGTCTTTGCGTTTGCCATCGTAAGTGCCGGCAGTAATAGTAGTGGTGCCGGTACCCTTAATCACAGGGTAGCGACAAGTTTCGCTATCGTAGCCGAGCCACGAACGTGCTGAATCATAAAAGCCAGCGATAACTTTGGGATTGGAAGTTTGCCAATACATTTCACCAAGATCTGATAGACCTCCACCGACACAAATATCAATATCGGGAGTAGCATAAATCGTGATAGCGGTTTCGTTCCAGAGCTCACTAGAAGAAACGTCTGAATTATCAAATTCATGGCTAGAAGTAGAAATATAATCGTCGTTGCCGGTAAAATTGATTTCTTCGACGGTGACTTCGCCCGAACTAGAAACGGATTCAAGAAGCTCGGTTTCTTCGGTAGGCTTATCAATAATATCAGAACGCTCGCCAACAACGCGAAATTCTAGCCCACCATTAAACCAAATGGCACTAGAAATAGCGATACCAGCGATTAAAATAGCGGCCGCATTGAGCGAAAGTAGAATTGTCCAACGAGTCTTTCTTAAGGTTGCTGCTGCCATAAAATTATTATATCATAATTAATGTGATCCCTGCGCTGGCTGTGGTAAACTTTGATTTGAATTTTTGACGGTAGTAAGAATACTGGAGATAACAAATTTTTCATAGATTTTATCATTTATATATATAGTATATTCTTTGGTAGGGATAAACTTTGAAGAGCCGGCTGAGAGGTGACTGAATTTTTTGGCAGAAGTGTGAGATAAAACAAGATTTCCGTCGGCATCTCTGATTTCGATTTCGGTATCAGCAGGAAAACTTTCTGGGAAAAAGACGCTAACATTGTAGATTCTGGAATTTTGCCCCAAAGGTACTGCCATACCCGAAGCACCCACAGCGATTACCTCGCCACCATTCATAATAATACCAAGCCCGGCATCGAGAGCGCCATTGGTATCTTTGGTAGGGCCATCAATAATAGTAGTACCACCATTAAAATAGAGATAGCCGTTTGAATCGATACCGTCACCAGTGGCGTTGATACGAATAACACCACCATTGATGTTAATGACAGAATCTTCGTCGTCCTTAAAATTATTGGCACCCGGACGATTGAGGGCAGAGGCATCGGCTCCAGAACCAGCATTGATACCGTCATCGGCGGTATAAAGAGTAATATCACCATCATTAATAGTAACAACTTGAGCTTCAATCCCCTCGTAACCACGCTCGATATTAATTCGACCACCGTCTACAATCAGCTCGTAATCAGCATGGATAGCATCGTCGCCAGCGGTAATGTTAATATCGCCACCCGTGATACCTAGACAATCGTTGGAATGAAGAGCGTCGTCAAAAGTTTTGAGTGTGAAATTACCATTTTGGATAAGAACGTGTTTGGGGGCTTTGATACCTTTGGCGCCAGCATCAATGACAAAATTGCCGTTTTTTATTAAAACAAAACCTTTTCTCATGGCAAGTTCTTCGGTGGATTTAATACCGTCGGCTTGAGAAGTTAAATTAAAATTACCATCAAGAATATAAACTGAATCTTTGCCACGAATAGCGTCATCTGCGGCTGTGATATTATAAGTACCAGATTTAATTTTTAGATCGTCTTTACCAACAATGCCATCTTCGTGACGAGCAGTGAGATTAAGAACACCGTTACCTTCGAAAGTCAAATCGGCTTTAGAATAAATTGCGCCTTTGATATCTACATCTAAATCGGCCGAATAGGTGGCGCCGTCTTCTAAGGTATTATTGCCAACTAGTTCAATCACCAAATCATCGCCCTCAAGACAAGAAATTGCGGGGCCAGCAGGATTTTTAATTGTAACATCATCTAGGATGAGTTTAACGGCTTGCTCTTTGGTAACATTGACGATAATTGAACCGTCGCTTAAAGAGCCAGTGATATAATAAATGCCAGCCTGGGTGATGGTTAGAGTTTTGGTTAGATTAATTTTGGTAGTAGCTAAGCTATCCCAATTGACCTTTTCGTCGCCATTATCAATATCCATAGCATTGATGAGATCGGAAGCAGTATGGTCGGCGTTGATGGGGTTAAATTTAATGCAGGCAAAAATAATCAGTGGCAAAAGCAAGATTAAAAATAGCCAGCGAAAATCGTGGCTACGTTCACGCTCGAACGTGGTAGTCGTATTAGGTTTTTTGGGGATAGATTTTCGAGGGGGTGATTTTTTTGAGGAAGTTTTTTTGGCAACCATTAAATTTCCTCCTCAAGAGTAGGCTGAGAGAGCAGGACTTTGAGGTTGCAATTTTTTACTCGAATTTCGTCAAGAAAGGCTTTTTCTTTGACGCCGTGTTTTAGGGTAATGTCGTAGGTTAATTTATAAAGACTTCCCATATTAACGGTTTTCATGCGCACTAACTCAGCGCGACGAGTATATCTTTTAAATACTTCGGAAAAAACTTCGTCGTAGTCTAAATCTTCGGGGATAACAACTTTAAGAACACGACGACAGCGATTGGGTTCGAGAAAATTAGTCCACGAAAGGAAACAGATGGCAACAACTGCAATAGCAGTGATAACCGAACCGAATAAAACATGGCCCATACCACAAGCAAGGCCTACCGTCATAGCAAAGAAAATACTAAGTAGCTCTTTGGCGCTACCTTGAATAGAACGAAAACGAATTAAAGAAAAGGCGCCTAAAATAGCAATTGACGTACCGAGATTACCATTAATCATAATCATGACTGCCATAACAAGAAGTGGTAGAGTAGCAAGTGTTACAAGAAAACTTTTATTAGTACGTGTGGTAATCATGTGGGTTACAGCAATAACAATACCTAACCCCAAAGCCACAGCGGCGGCGATAAGGGCGCTTTCGATATTTAGGCCAATCGCAGTTGAATCGAAAATTGTGTCAAACATTTTATTCCTTTCTAGTTAATTTTTCAAAAATTTTGCCAACTTTGCTAAATTGCTGAGGATAAGCTTTGTTTTCGGAGAGCGCCTTAACTAACCAAAGAGGCAAGGCACCGTGCGCTTTAATCTCCATAATGATATTCCGCTTGTCCTTAAAATATATTTTATCATTTTTTTCTTTAAAAAGGCTGAGATTTTTTTCGCGATATTTTAAATTGGCATCAAAAGTAACACGAAGTTTGTCTTCGCCTTGATAACTTTCGCGTTTATACATAACTAAAATTTTTGGTTTTAAATCAAATTTTTCAATTAAATAATCTACTTCTTTGGCAATTTGCGAATCGTGCTCGGTTTCGATAACGCGAGAGGCGAGTTCTTTAGCGGTGGCTTTTTTTGAAATAAGTTCTTTTAGATCTTTGCCGGTAATCATAACACGACGCTTGTAGCCCGGATTAACGTCGCGACCTCGAAGCTTGGTTTTGACTTCTAAAAATACACGATCATAGCCACTATAAGAACGTGCACGAAGTTTTTCTTTAAAAATTGGCTGGTCGATGGATTGGATGATAAGGTCGTAATTGTCGGTATCAAAATATAAATTAAAAACCTCCGAGCGAAAATACTTGTCTTTTGACATGTGTTTTTTGATGACTCGCAAAAGATTTCTTTTTTGAGTTTTGGTAATGAGGTATTTTTTCTCGATTCGGTCAAAAACTTTGGTTTCCATGTATATATTATATATACCACAAATAAAGCAAGGGTGCTATAATGTATTTATGGTTTGTATTGCAGCTTTTATTATTTTAGCAGTGATGGGGGTTTTTGTGGGGGTCGTGTCAATTTTTAAGCCAAAAGTTTGGAAGGCTTACACAAAGATATTTAAGAAGGCTTGGGGGTGCTTATGGAAAAAAGTACGTCTGCAAAAATGCGAAACTGGTTTTAAAGAAGATGTAAAAAATACACTCCTTAGCCGTGTAATTATAAAACATCCAAAATGGGTAAAACCGTTGTCGGTAATGGTTGAGATTATTTCGGTAGTTATCGTAATTGTAGCAGTTTGGGCAATTTTGACGTCAATAAAATCCCTGCTCGCACTCTGGGCGCTTGGGACTTGCAACGTAACAAAGCCAGAAGCTTGTACGCTCGGAGCGGAAGTTTGCTCAATTGACGAAAGCGCACCGAAAGGTCCACTTGAAGCGACGGGGCGATGGTTTACGGAATGGGGCGAGATTTTTGAGGCAATTCCAGATAAGTTTCGTAGTTACAAGGCAGAAGATTTTGATTTAAATTATATTGTAATGAATCCAAACGAGGGGGCAGACAAGCCGGTTGCGATAGATATTTTTGATCCAGGCTGTTTTGTATGTATGAGCTCATATCAAAATCAAAAAGAGACAGGATTTTTTGATAATTATGAGGTAAGGTTGGTGCCGTTTGCGATTGCGGATTCGAGTGGAAATTATAAGTTTAAAAACTCAGAAATTATCGTGCGCTATATGCTCGCGATCGAACAACTACGTTCGGGAATGGCAGTAAATATATTAGATAGGCTGTTTACCGAAAAAAATGAAGATGGAGTTTTGTATCAAAACGTGTTTAATGAAGATTATTCACGCGAAGAGGCGTCAGAAAAACTAGAGGAATGGATTGTGGCAGATGGGTTTGATAAGGATGGTTTGGCAGAGCTTCGCAAGATAGTAGATTATCCAGAAATTACCGACAAGATGAACGAAAATCGCGAGATTATCGAAAAAGAGTTACATGTTAAAGGTATCCCGACTACTATCTATGACGGCAAAAAACATACTGGACGTCATCCGACTATGTAAAAATTACAACGATTTTGATACAACCGATGGAGAATTGGTGGAAAACTTTTTTTCTTAAAATGCTTGACTTTTTGGATGGAACGATATAATATAATAGTAATAATATATTTAGACAGGATGCGAGGTGATGTCTGAAATACCAGAAAAACAAATAAAGAGGTTACGAACGCTACTTGGCGAAGCGGAGACAAATTTATCGGCCGCAAAAGAGCTTTTAATTTCGATTTTGGGCGATGGCGAGACGATTTCGGCGCCACGTGAGACAATCGTAACTGGCCCAGAAGGAAAAGTAATCGAAGGGATTTTCGATGGTCAGATTATGATTGGCCCCGATGGCAAGAATTATCCAGTCCCGGCAAACTATGCTTCAAAATCAAAGCTAGTTGAAGGCGATATTATGAAACTCACGATTACCGAAGATGGAAAATTCCTTTATAAACAAATTGGCCCGGTTGACAGGAAAACCGTAATTGGAACCTTGATTCATCATGACGACAAATACTTTGTAGAGGTTGCAGGGAAAGAATACCAAATCCTCTACGCTTCGGTGACTTATTTTCATCTGCGTGAAGGTTCGCAGGTTTCTGTGATTGTACCAGCAAGTAATCCGGATGCGACTTGGGCGGCGGTCGAAGCTGCTCTATAATGGCGAAGGCTTTATATCGAAAATATCGACCTTGTAAACTTGATGAGGTTGTTGGGCAGTCGCAAGTCACTGATATCTTGACTAGTTCACTAAAGCAAGGCAAGATTTCGCATGCGTATTTGTTTATTGGGCCACGTGGAACTGGCAAAACTTCTGTAGCACGAATTTTTGCGCACGAAATTAACGGATTCTCATACGAAATCGAAGATGATTATGTAGATATTATCGAAATTGACGGGGCGAGCAATCGTGGAATCGACGACATTAGGGAACTACGCGAAAAGGCCTTGATTGCACCAACAAGCGGAAAATATAAAGTATATATTATAGATGAAGTACATATGCTAACAAAAGAAGCATTTAATGCGCTTTTGAAAATTTTAGAAGAGCCGCCAAAGCATGTAATTTTTATTATGGCGACAACAGATGCGCATAAAGTCCCGGTGACAATTGTCTCTCGAGCACAAGTTTATACTTTTACGCTTGCAGATACTAAAACAATGCTCGCGTTTTTGGAGGAAGTCGCGAAAAAAGAGGGGATTGAAATTGAGCCAGAGGCCCTAGGCGTTATTGTTAAACGAGGTGGCGGTTCGTTTAGGGATTCTTTGTCTTTGCTCGATCAAATTGCTACGTTGTCTTCGGGTTTAATCACTAAAGAGATGGTAATTTCAGCGTTGGGTTTGCCGGCAGACGAAAAGATTGCCGAATTACTAAAAGTATATCTATCTGGTGATGTTGTAAAAATTACAACTATTTTGAAAAATTTATTGTCTTCTGGCGTAAAACCGGAAACTTTGGCCGAAGAAATCATTTCATTTATTATTGAAAATCCGGAGTCTGAGTATCTTAAGTTGCTCGAGAAATTGCCAGAAGTTAAAGCGCCGTTTGCGGAAGCGAAGCTGCTAGTTGCATTGGCAGGGGTCCTGACTAAACCAGTAAAGACCGGTTCAGTCACCCCTGCCAACACAATAACTAGTTTCAACTGGGAAAGCTTCGTGGGGAAAGTTAGCGAGCAAAATGATGCAATTTCGGCGCAACTTTTAAAGTGTAGTTATGAATTTTCAAATGGAGTTTTAAAAATTTATCCGGACAAAAATATCGTTAAAACTATTCTTTCGCGGGAGAATAATTTGCGCGTACTAACTGGTGTAGCGAACGGCTTTAAAATTGAGATTGGAGAGGTTGAAAAAAATAAAACAAAAGACGAAACTTTGGCGCGGTTTTCTGATATAATGGGAGGAGAGGTAATAAATGATGGAGGAAAAAGCCCGTTCTAAAGCGCAGAGTGGTAGGGTACCACCACAAGACGTCGAAGCTGAGAAGTCACTACTTGGGGCAATTATGCTCGACAATGGTACTTTGCCGGATATTTTGACCGTTTTAAAGCCGGCGGATTTTTATGAAAAACGGCATGAGGCTATTTTTCAAGCGATAACCGATTTATATGATGCGCATAAACCGATCGATCTTTTGACCTTGACGGCGGAACTTCGAAGTAAGAAAAAATTAAAAGAGGTTGGCGGAGCGGCGTATTTAACCGAGCTTTCGGAATTTGTGCCAGCGGCGGCGCACGCGAAGGCGTATGCGGATATTATTGAAAAGGCGGCGGTAAGGCGACGTTTGATTAAAGCTGGGACGGAAATCGCGAATAAGGCTTATGAAGATGATGCGAATGCGGATGATTTAGTTGGGCGAGCCGAGCAGGAATTATTTGAGGTTTCGGATAAGATTATTAAGAGTGATTATGTGGCGATGGATGAGCTTTTGGCAGATGCGTTTGATCGGTTGGAGGAATTACAAAAAAACAAGGGGGCATTACGTGGACTAAAAACTGGATTTTCTGACCTCGATAAAAAGACTGCTGGTTTTCAGAAAGGCGATTTGATTATCGTCGGGGCGCGTCCGTCGATGGGTAAAACGACTTTTGCCCAAAATTTAGCTTACAATATCGCGAGTATTAATAAGCGAGGCGTTTTGTTTTTCTCGATGGAGATGGCGGCAAACGAAATTATCGATAATATGATTTCGAGCGTTTCGGGAGTTGATAGCTGGAAAATGCGAACAGGGAATTTGTCGGATACGGAATTTGCGAAAATTGGCGATGCGCTGGGCGAAATGGATGAGGTGCCGATTTATATTGACGATACAAGCTCGATGACGATTACCGAGCTACGCAATAAAGCGCGACGTGCGGCGCACGATCACGACATCGGAATTATCGTGCTTGATTATTTGCAACTTATTACGGGATCTGATCGATATGCTGGTAATCGAGTGCAGGAAATTACCGAGATTTCGCGTGGATTAAAAATTTTAGCGAGAGAACTTAGTGTTCCGGTTGTAGCTTTGGCGCAGTTGTCGCGTAATGTAGAAGGGCGAGAAGATCCCAGGCCGGTTTTGTCGGATTTAAGAGATTCGGGTTCGATTGAGCAGGACGCCGACCTTGCAATTTTTATTCACCGAGTTGATTATTATAAGAAAAAAGATGAAGAAGATACAAATATCACCGAATTAATTATCAGGAAGCATCGACGTGGAGCGCTCGGTACAATAGAACTATACTTTGACAAAGAACGCTCAAGATTCATGACGCTCGACAAAGAACACTAGTATGATATAATGGTTATGTGAAGAAAATTATTATTTCTAAACTTTTTTTATATCGATATAGGTTTATTATCGGCTATATTGTGCTCGGACTAACTTTTATTGCGCTACTCTTTTTATTGCCATTAGTTGCACAAAGAGGTTTATCGACGGATGAAATCGCTTCGGCGACAAAATCTTTTTATTTAGGTAAAAGTAATTTGCTAAATGGTGACTTGTTAAATTTTCCGTATCATCTACTACAAAAATGTTCGATTTTACTCTTTGGACTAACTCCGTTTGCAATAAAATTACCGAGCGTTTTGGTTGGTTTAGTTTTAGGTTTACTCTTGGTACTTCTTTTAAACCGTTGGTTTAAAAGTAATGTGTCGCTTTTGGCGTCATGCTTGGTGGTGCTTTCCACGCCATTTTTGTTTTTGGCTGGCTCTGGTACGCCACTAATCATGATAGTTTTTTGGCCAACACTACTTTTGTGGCTTGGCTCGAAAATCCACGGCGAAAAAAAGCCCCGGCCGTTTTATTGTTTTTTGTTTGCTATCTCAATGCTAGTAGCGATTTTTACGCCATACATGGTATATTTTGCAATTTTTTGCGTATTATTTGTTTTGTTCCAACCACATCTAAGATTTTTGATTAAAGAGTTGCCCAAATTTCCGTTAGCGTTGGTAATGTTGATTATTTTAGGTGGGTTTTTCTTGCTAGGATTTGGGATTTACCGAAACCACGAAATTGTGGCGGAATTATTCTTGAGTAAAGATTTTCAGCTAGGTAATTTTTTGGATAACATCTCGGCAGGGTTGGCTCCGGTGTTTTCGTGGCATCATAGCGTAGAGGGAGTTTTCTTGTCGCCACTGATAAGTTTGCCGACTTTTGTCTTGGCGTTGGTAGGGCTATTTTCTACCACTAAAGGATTTTTTGCTTCGCGAAATTCAATCGCGTCGCTACTCTTGGTTTTTTGTGTGATTATTGCCGGGTTTAATCCAAATGCAATTATTTTCTTGATTTTGCCATTTTCGATTTTGATTGCGCATGGCATCAAATATCTGCTTGAAAAATGGTATGGACTTTTTCCGGAAAATCCGTATGCGAGGATTTTTGCCTTATTCCCGCTAACAATTTTGTTTGGATTTATTATAATACCTGGGCTGCTTCAATATATTTATGGGTATCGCTATAACCCAACGGTGGCGAATCAGTTTTCGTATAAGTTAGAAGTGATCAATAAAAATATCAAAGATGGGGAATTATTTGTTTTTGACAATTATGATTTTTATAAAATTTTAGAACAAAAAACTGATATTAAAGTAATCAACAACCTAAAGGAGACTCCGGGCACGGTGGCGTTTTTGGGAAAGCCAAAAGACTTAAGTGAAGGATACCAACTTATGCGGATTTTCACATCGCCAATGAAAGAGGATTCTGATATAATATATCTATATACTGTAAAAGAAGGAGAATAACATGGGTCAGACAATGGACCAAATGAAATTATTGAATCAGCTACGCAAAGCACAAAAAGAGCTGAAAAACGAGATAGTTGAAGTAGAAGCTGGCGACGGTGCGGTAGTTATACAGATTAATGGTGAACTAAAAGTAAAAAAGGTCAAATTAGATCCGGAAAAAATTGACTTTGATGATATGCGAGAACTTGAGCGTTGGATCGAAAACTGTATGCGTGATGGATTTGCTAAAGCACAGGAGATTGCTACCGACAAGATGAAGCCTCTGATGGGCGGGCTTTCAAACTTAGGTCTTGGCGGAATGTAAGAATGCTACCGAAAGCATTAGAAGAAGTAATTAACGCGCTCGGTATGTTGCCGGGAGTGGGGCCAAAAACAGCCGAGCGATATGCTTATTATTTATTTAAGTCAAATTCACGAATTGCAGAGGGGATTTCTGAGGCCCTTTCTAATTTACACTCGGGAGTAAAATCTTGCCCGGTAACTTTTGCATTGATTTCAAATGACGAGGACGTATCGCCGTTTTATGCGGACCCGTCGCGAGATAAAACGACGGTTTTGGTTGTTGAGGAACCACTTGATATTTATGCGATTGAGCAGACAAAAGGCTACAGAGGAACTTATCATGTGCTCGGTGGGGCGATTTCGCCGATTGATGGGATCACGCCAGAGCAATTACATATTGGGGAATTAATCAAACGGGTAAATGACGATAATGTAAAAGAAGTAATCATCGCGACAAATCCATCGGTAGAAGGGGAATCGACGGCGTTGCTTTTAGAAAAGATGCTACACGAACAAAATCCAAATTTGAAACTCACACGCTTGGCGCGTGGATTGCCACTTGGAGTTGATTTGTCTTATGCCGATCAAATTACTTTGAGTGCAGCGCTAGAGAATAGGACGGATTTGTAGATGCTATCGGACGAGTACGCTAAAAGAACAAATAGGTTTTTTGGAGTGGACTTGTTCTGTTGGTAATTTTTGTAAAATTCGTCAGGCGCTCGCCTTTTAGCGTCTAACTATTCTTTTCTATAAATTTTAGTTTGCACTCTAAAATAACTTGCTAAAGGAATTATAAAGTACCCGTGAAGGCTTGCGCGCTGGAATTTTGCAAAAATTACAACATAACAAATCTATTTTATACTCCAAAAAAACCTTATTTGTTCTTTCTTCTAAATCTAGCGGGCGAGACAGCGAACTGGGAAGCCGAACGCCCGAATGTTAGTGAGGACGTGCTGAGGGTTGACGACGCTAGAAGCGAAGCCTAAGTAGTACGCGTTAGTACTAGTACTAACCGTACTAGACCATCCGTAGCCGCTGCTGCCGGCGTGGTAGAGTATCGATCTGTTGACGTAGCCCGTGCGCGGGTAATAAAGTGGCGCTTTTTCGATACCTTCAGAGGAGATACTAACGTTCCCCCTGTAATTACCATAGAGGTAAGCTAATCTAGAGAATTCGTCTTTTGAGCCAGCTTGAGTGTAGGCTGGAGATTGGCTAGTAATGATTGGTAAACGCCAGCCTTTCGGGCAGATGGAGTTTTGGGGGTTGCTGGCGATATTAGCCATCGTGCTAGTTGCGTAAGAGCTGGTGTCGTTACTAGCTACTGCTGCAGAGAAGTTGTAGTAATTACCCACATGGCCATGCGTACCGTTAGAAGCGTACGGCGTAGTAGAGAAATAAGTAGCCCAGCTGGCATTATTAGTTTTAACGAGATAGTTACATCCTTGGTAGGTTACTTCGCCTACGGTTTGGTCACATATATTGGAATTGTAAAACGGCGTATTTTTCCAATAGTAATCTCCTGTATCTACAGAATATGGAGTATTAAAATCATTAACCCACCCCGTGATACTCCCCGAAGTCGAAGCATTAGTCACAGCATTTATCGTAGACCTTACCGGTGTCCAAGAAGTGACGGTGTTGAGGTCAGTCGTATCAGAAGTTAAAGCCACTGATGAACTTAAGTTTAAATCTAAGTTCTGTGTCATCCAACAATGATTATCTGCTAGCTTTGCTACCCAATAGACTTTATTATCACGAATGTCTGTTAATTGTCTTTCTGTACCTACTGGAGTTGCATCACAGATTTCACTAGTCATTTCTTGCATAGTATCAATGGTCTTTATACCAACAGGTGCTGGT
>JAFWHT010000011.1 GCA_017511965.1 Candidatus Saccharimonadota bacterium | reverse complement strand
CTAAGTTTCTAGTATCAAATCTACCACTACTAATGGTATCATCACCTACTGAAGCACCTAGCGTATAACCATTGCCAGTATTGTTTAATACTGTGATAGTAAGGATGTTAGAGTCTGAGGCAGTACCAGGAGAGAGATTGTTAATACATAACCCCCCTGTCCCACTCCCGCAATCATTTGAAGAGAGTATAATTTTGAGAGTGGGCAAAAAGGTGAAGGATACGCCTATGTCTGAAGAATAGGATAATGTGTAAGCGTTTGATGATGTAGTGATAACATTAATAAGAAGCGAGCTAATAAGAGCAACAATTATATATATATATATATATACGACTGGCTCTTGCTCAAACTCTTTACCATGAGCTTATTGTAGCACAGATTCTCAAAATCGCAAGTTTTATTCTCAAAATCGCAAGTTTTATTTACTTTTAAAACTACTTTTCGTTTGCTTTCATTAAAAAGTCCAAAGTTTTTTCAATAATCAACCGATTTTTGATATCCATTTTTACGTTCGGGTCCTTCAAACTTTTTATTGCATCTGGTGCGTTTTTGTAAACATCTTTGAGTTCGGCGATTTTTGCCGCTACTACATTGTCGTCAACTGTAATTTTTTCTTTTACTGCCAAAGTCTGCAACGCCAAAGAAGCTTGTACGCGAATTTTTGCGATTTCGCGTGCTTGTTTTTCCCAGCCCTCAAAAGTTTCTCCGTTGGCCTTCAAAAAATCCTCAAAACTCATTCCTTGCCCCATCGCATTACGTTCCATATCGTCGCGAATTATTCGCATTTGGTCGTCAATTAAAATTTCTGGCGTCGGTACCTTTGATTTTTTCACTAGCGCCTGGACTAAGTCGTCTTTAAATTTTTCGTTGAGCTTGTGCTCGTTTTGCATTGTTAGATTTTTTTCAATATCTTCCTTCAAATCTTTTAGACTCTTAAATGGACCACATTTTTTAGCCAATTCATCGTCAATTTTTGGCTTTATTACTTCATTAACTTGTTTTAATAGCACCTCAAATACCGTCTTGGCACCCGCCAATTCAGCCACGCCATAATCTTTTGGAAAGGTTAGTTTTAGCTCAAATTTATCGCCAGGCTCATGCCCCACAATACCATCTTCAAAACCGGGGATAAACATACCCGAGCCAAGCTCTAGCGCGTAATCTTTTGCCGTTCCACCCTTAAATGCTTCACCGTCTTTTTTGCCGACAAAATCAAGTATTACTTCGTCGCCAAGTTTTGCTGCTCGCTTAATTGCCTTTTTCTCGGCAAACGATCCTGATAGGTTTTTTAGAACTTCTTTTATTTCGGTTTCTGTGACTTTTGCCGTCTGCTTTTTAACTCCGAGCTTTTTGTAATCACCCAAAACTACTTCTGGTACAATATCTGCCGTTGCCGTATATTCTGCCATCTCGCCCGGCACGTATTTTACTACATTCACGCTTGGCAACACCAACGGAGCCTTCTCTTCTTTTTTAAATGCCTCAATCACCGTGGTGCGCACTGCCAAGTCAATCGTTTCGGCGTTTAAATCATTTTCGGGGACAAATTTTTTCGCAACTTCTACCGGTACTTTACCCTTGCGAAAACCTTCCACCTTTATCTCTTTGGCTAATTTTTCGAGCGCCTTTTCACTTGCCACCGCCAAATCTTTAGCGTCTAAAATCACCGTGATTTCCACGCGCGAATCAGAAATTCTCTTTGATTTTGTTTTCATAAAAACTCCTCTAATTTACTATATATTATAACATGATTTTCGGCGAATTGGTATTGCGAAAATGCGTAAGAGTGTATTTTGAGTTTGCCCCCAGCTTGGCATCCGGATTTAAAATTTTGTTAGAATCAAAAATCTGTTTTAACTCCTCGTAAATTTGCCGTTCACCCTCTGGTATTTGGGTGTTAGTGACGATGGCTTTTAACCGTCCTTCTGGAGTACCACCCGCTAGCTCGCCACTGTAGCGTTCGATAATATAAGCTCCCGCTCGCAAAAAAATCGCTACTTTCTTGCCAAAATTTTCATCCTCTAAGTTAAATTTTGGCCTTAAACTAAAAATCTCCGTCGCAAGGCTACCATATAATTCTAATTCTAGGCCCAATTTGTTCTCCAAAATCTCCAAATCTTTCAAAAATCCTTCCAAATGATACACCGGCAGATAAAAATCTGTTAAAATCGGCACTCGCTCGGCATTTTTGACGTAATTCAAATAATTGCCTAGTGAATTTTCAAATTCTGACAGCACAATTTGATTTTCTGGCGCCTCAAACACGAATTTAATGTTGCGTGGTAATTTTTCGCGTATCGCGTCAAACTTTTTTAGCACGGCATTGGTTTTTTCGTCAAAGCCCGCAAACACCACATACCCTTCTTCCATTTTGCGAATCACCCCGTCCAAATTTTTGCCAGCATCGCGCGCCTCTTGAATTATTTTTAAATCATAAAAATCCACCCTACGCGGATTTAGCGCCTTAATTTCTTCAACATATTTAAGTGCCGTCGGGATTTCTTTAAAGGTCGCCACTACTCTTAGCAACTTTTCTTTAAGTGGCACCGCCTTTAGAATCACCTCAGAAATAATCCCTAGCGTACCCTCTGCGCCAAAAAACAAAGGCCTAAGATCTAGCGTTTCTCGCTTAGAAATTTTTGCCAGCGACGGATATCCTGCTAGGCTGTGTTTTTGCTCGCCAATTTTTTGGATTAATTCTTGATTATCATGCAAAAGTTTAGAAATTTTACGATAAATCGTTCCGGTCAAAGTTTTTTCGGCCGCTTCTTTGGCGATTGCGTATTTGCGTAGCCTTTCGGTTTGCAAGCAATCACCATTTGCCAACACCGCCTCAATTCTCTCGACAAAACGATAAATCCCACCGTATTTACCTGCCGCCGCATCTGCCGGGCAGTTTGAAATTAGCCCACCAATTGTTTCCTCATCATGGCCATCAATCGGGATTGTCAGCCCCGACACACTCAGCGCCGTGTTTAGTTCTTTTAATGTAATTCCCGCTTGCACACGCACCAAACGTTCTCTGGTGTCAATTTCGAGCAATTTGTTTAGTTTTTCCATCGAAATTACAATGCCACTCCCCAAACTTTCTCCACCCTCGCTCGTGCCAGAGCCACGCGCTGTAATTGCTACCTTGATATCCTTTTTGGCCAATTGGTCAAAAAACTTTAATAATTTTTGAATGTCGCCCGTTGACTCTGGAAACGCCACGAATTTTGGCTTGATTTTAAGAGCCGAATAATCAGTCGCGTAAGTTTCCAGAATCTCCGGCGCGTCAAAAACATTGCCTACTGTTAATTGATTCAAGTATTTTGCAATTTTTCCCATCCTTACCTCACTCGTTGACGCGTGTTACTAGATACTTGGTGTCCGCGACTGGACTTGAACCAGCACGCCGTAAGGCATATGCTCCTAAGGCATACGTGTATACCAATTTCACCACGCGGACATACTATAAATTATAGCACAAAAACTTCCTAACATCAAAAAAGCGAGCTATTTTGGCTCGCTTTTTTATTAAATTATTAAATTAGGCTTCTTCTGCTAATTTTTTTGACGCTAAATAGGCTACTAAAAGCCCAGCCATCAAGGCCACTGGCAAAATCTCTTCTGGGCCAGTAGATGGCATCGTCGAGCTTGTCTCGTTGGTTGGCGTAGTCGCCGGCGCACTACTCACAGTATTAGTAGTTACTCTACCGATTGTCTCAGGCGTTGCTCTTGGTGGCGCCTCTACTTCTACTTCCTCTTCTGCCGTTTCCTCTACTGCAGGTTCTTCTGCCGTAACTTCCTCTGTTGTTTCCTCTGTTACTTCTTCCGTATTTTCAGCATTTTCCGCAATCGTAAACGAAGTATTGTCCTCGCCCCCCACATTTACCTTGCTCGACTTTTTTGTAGCAACCACAATAATCGCCACAATCAAAATCAAAATCACCACCATCGCCCCCGTCGCCACCCCTATAATTTTTCGGCGTTCTTTCTTATCCGCCTCTTCTTGATAATACATAAAAACTCCTTATATCTTCATTATATCACACTTAAGCTAAAAAGTCAAGGATATTTTCGGTAAATTGACAAGGTTGCGCCAGCATATTTTCGCGAAGTTGTCAATTTTAAATCGTCAATAACAGGGGGTTCGTTCGGATGCGATAAAACTAGCACACCACCATCTTTTAAGTATTTTGTCAAATAAGCTACTGCCTGCACCTCAAAATTATCATACGGTGGGTCGGCTATAATAATATCAAATCGCTCATCGCTTTCAAATTTCGCCACATCACCAATTACCACGTTTGCATCTATCCCTAGGTTCGCTAGATTTTTTCGGATTATCCCTGCCGTTTTAGGGTTTTTTTCGACAAAAACTACTTTTTTGGCCCCACGCGACATCGCTTCAATCCCCACCGCCCCCGAACCAGCAAAGGCGTCTAGCACTGTCGCCCCAGATAGTTCGCTAGCAATCATATTAAAAAGCGCCAACTTTTCTCGTGCGCCCATCGGATGCGTCCACTCTGATTTAGGCGAACAAATCGTTCTTCCACGCAAATTTCCAGATGTAATTCGTATATTATCCATACTAATTTAATGTAGTAATCTGTTGATATTTAGTGATATTTTGCATCAGCTCATTATATTTTACCATATTTTCTGGATTTTTCAAGAAGTTATACACGTCCCTCCTTGCCCGCGCAATCAGCCTCGTATCTGTTAATGAGGCAATTCTAAGGTCTAAGACTCCATGTTGCAAGGCCCCATAAATTTCTCCCGGCCCGCGCATTTTTAAATCTACCTCTGCCAAATAAAAACCATCTGTCGATTTCTCCAATTCTTTTAGCCGTCGCGATGGTTCCAAATCTCCCGAGGTCAAAAGATAACAAAACGACTTCGCTGTCCCTCGCCCCACTCGCCCCCGTAGCTGATGAATTTGTGCCAAACCATACCCTTCTGCATTTTCGATTATCATCACACTAGCGTTTGGTACATCTACTCCCACCTCTATCACTGTTGTCGTCACCAAAATATCCACCAAGCCTTTCGAAAATTGCTCCATAATTTCGTCTTTTTCGCTCTGCTTCATTCGCCCATGCAAAAATTTAATCCTCAGCCTCGGAAACATAGCCTTCAATTTTTCGGTTCGCTTTTTTACCGACACCGTTTCGCTTGCCGAGTTATCGTCAATCGCCTTACATACCCAATAAATTTGTTGCTTTGCTCGCACCGTATCTAAAATTTTTGGATACAGTCGCTCGCTAATTTCAATTTCCCTCAAAATCTCAGTTTTTATCGGTTTTCTTCCCTTTGGCATTTGATTGAGTATTGAAACTTCCAAATCGCCAAATACTGTTAGCTGCAATGAGCGCGGAATCGGCGTTGCCGTCATCGCAAGAAGATGTGGCGCCAGGCCTTTGGGGGATTTTAGGGCCAATTTTTGTCTTTGTTCCACTCCAAAACGATGCTGTTCATCAATTATCACTAATCCCAAATTGCAAAACTCTGTATCGTCGGTTAGCAGTGCATGTGTCCCTATCACTAAGTTGATTTGCCCCGCCAAAATCGCTTTTTTTACCCCCTTTTTGTCTTTTGTTGCCCCAGTCAAAAGCGCCACTGTCATTCTAAATGGCTCCAAAATTTGCTTTATTCCCTCAAAATGTTGCTTTGCTAGTATTGCTGTGGGGGCTAGAAGTGCCACTTGTTGCCCAGATAAAATCGCCATGAACGTCGCCAAACCCGCCACCATTGTCTTTCCCGACCCCACATCACCTTGCAATAATCTATTCATCGGCACTTTTCTTTCCATATCCTGAAAAATCTCCCACACCGCCTTTTTTTGCGCATCCGTTAGCACAAATGGCAATCTTGCCAAAAATTCCTTTACCTTTTCTACTCTAAATTTCACTGCCTTAGCTTTTAATTTTTCATTTTCCAGTCGATTAAGCCGTCCCGCCAAAATCAACTCAAATAATTCTTCGTATGCCAGATAATCTCGCGCTCGCATAGCCACTTCAAGCGATTCTGGAAAATGCGCCAAAAACAACGCTTTTTTACGCGTCCCTGCTGGCACCGATGGTAGTAAGTCGGGTATTTCGTTAAATTTATCTCTCACCCCCGCTACCAAACGCTTAAAATCATGCGATTTTAAGGCCCCATGAGCCACATAAATAGGCTGTAGCCCACCCGATTTTTCTACCTCGGTTGCCAAAGCCACCGCCGGCGACATTAGGCAAAATCGGCCTCGAGCTAGCTCGTACGAACCCATAAAATAGTATTCTCTTTCTGGTTCAAACTGTTTTGCGCGATAACTCTGGTTAAACCACACCACCTTCACCCGGCCGGTTTTGTCGCTAATTTCTGCCTCTGTTACCGACAAATTTCTCCTCTGCGCTCGCCGAGTGGTAATTTTGCCAATTTTCCCCCTGATTACCACTTTACCAGGCCGAATTTCCGCTATCGACATCGGTCTTTCATAATTTTCGTAATCCCTCGGCAAATTATAAAAAAAATCTCGCACGGTTTTTATTCCATGCTTCCGCAAAATCTCCGCTCGTTTTGGCCCCACGCCTCGCAAGCTCTCTACTTTTTCATCCATCTATAATAATCCTACCACAAAAAGTAGATAAAACGCCACGCCGTTTTTTAATATATGAAGCAGTGTCCCTGCATAAATTGTGCCTGTAATTTCGCGAAGGCCACATAAAACTATCGACATCGCAAATACATTCACCCCCACATTCCATTGAAAATGCACTAGTCCAAATAGCGCCGAAACCAACAAAATCGATAGCCACACCCCTAAACTTTCGCGCATTTTGCCATATAGCCACCCTCTAAAAATCAATTCCTCTGCCACCGGCGCTATGATCACCAAAGTAACAAAAGCCACTACTCTATCCATCCCCAGCATCAAAACGCTAAAACCTAAATCCTGAGCTTCTTTGGCGTCAAACCATGGAAACAATTCAAACAATGCCACTAGCCCACTTGCTATTAACATATAGGCTATAAATCCCACCGGCGCTAGTCCAATATCCGTCCAGGTTGGTAGACCCTTAAGCCCCAGTTCGGTTCGGTTTGTCCGTGTGATTAATTTGGTTTTTTGTGGCAAAAACAACACCAGCACGATAGCAATACTATAAGAAATCGCCGAAAGCACCGCCATCCATACTGCTTCCGATAGTCTTTCTGGCCCCAAAATCCACAGCATTAAATATCCGACGATAAATTGCGAGGCGACAACCGACGCAAAAACCCAAACCAGCATCAATAAAATTTTCGGCAAAACCTCACGCGCTCGCTTCGCATCCCACCTCTGTTTACCAGCCACTCGCTATCCTCACCACGTCTAAAATTGTTACGATGAAAATTAGCCCCAAAAGCACCATCATCGCGCGTGAGACGATTTTTTCTTCAATCTCTTTTGTGAGTTTTTTGCGTCGCAATTTATAAATCGCGATGAGAAGCCATCTTCCACCGTCCAAAGCCGGAATCGGCAAAACGTTCATACAAGCAAGTGAAACCGAGATTAAAGCCGCCAAAAATGCTAAGTTTGTTGGCCCTGCCGAGGTAAACGCTGGGAATAATACCCCAATAATCCCGACCGGCCCCGACACCGAATCGCCAACGCTCGAAATCGCCTCTTGGCCATCTTCACGTACTTCTGCGTCTGGGCTAAATAACCTCGCCGCTCCCGAAACCAAATTCCAAAGCATCACTCCAACACCCTTAAAAGTCTCGCCGGTTAGCTGTGCTGTTAGCCCAACTCCTACAACTGGCGCCGACCAAGTTGCAAAACTAAGGCTCTGTGTCGTTGCCATCTGTACTCCCAGTAGGTATTCAGAGTCCTCATCGTTTAATTTAACTGTCGTCTCAAATTCTGTGTCGCAATTACAGTCTGGCTCTCCCTCTCGGCTAATTTTATAAACCACTTTCTCTCCCACTCGCGTATCGTTATATTCTGTTATCTCGCTCGCGCGCAAAAATTCATTTCCATCTACTGTAAGAATTCGGTCTCCAACTTCAATTCCTGCTTGCTCTGCCGGCGAGCCATCTGCTACCATTATAATTTCAACCGGCTCTGCTTCAACTCGCGTATCTGAAGGAATCGAAAATTGCCCTTCGATAAACTCCGGCATCCCCGTCCAGGCCAAAATCGTAAAAATCAAAATCGCCACTAGCCAGTTTGCTGTCACTCCGGCAAACAAGATTTTCGTTTTCGACCAAAAACTCGCATTCCCAAACGTACCCTTTCGAGAATCTTCTGCCGATTCGCTGTCCATTTGGCAAAATCCCCCAATCGGCAACCAGTTAAAGCTAAAAATCATCCCCTTTTGCGCGATCCCACTCCCATCTGCATAGCCTTTTTTGGCCTCCGAGTAAACAACCTTCAGCGCCTTATCTTTTTTCCATTCTGACTTTTTTAACCTTCGCCACTTCCCTGTTTTTTCGTCCTTAATCCAGGCAATCGCGCGTGGCGGAAACCCAATTCCGAATTCCAAAACATTCACCCCGTTTCGCCTTGCCGCCAAAAAATGCCCGAACTCATGCAAGGTCACGAGTATCATTAAAACAACAAGACCAACCACAACTCCAATCAATATATCCATAATCACATTATATCACTATTTTCCAAATCGGCGCTCACGTTTTTCGTATTCGTTTAAAATCATCGGAATATCTTCTGCCGTCATCTCTGGAAAATACTTTTCTAAAAACAAAAATTCTGCATACGCCGCTCGCCAAAGCATAAAACCCGAAATCCTCTCTTCGCCCGAAGTTCTTACCACCATGTCAAGATCCGGCACTTCTGGATGATACAAATGCGCCCGAATCGTAGCCGGCGTAATCTCGCCGTCTGCTTCTAGGGCTTTATTTGCCGCGTCGGCAATTTCTTGTTCGCCACCATAATTAAAACAAAAACAAACCGTCGTACCCGTACATTCGGCAGTTATTTTCTCGGCCTTTTCGCCAAGTGATGTTAAGGTCGGGTTAACTTTTCCTCGCGTCCCTAAAATCAAAAGCCGTATATTATTTTCGCGCATTTTTTCTGCCATCTTTAGAATCATCGTTTCTGCGAGCTTCATAATATACGAAACCTCCGCCTCTTCTCGCCCCCAGTTTTCCGTACTAAAAACATAAAATGTCACAAACGGAATCTCGGCCTTTCCCGCCGCCGCAACTAATTCTTCGATTACCTTTAAGCCTCTACGGTGCCCCTCGATTTTTGGCAAGCCCTGCGCCTTTGCCCATCTTCGATTCCCGTCGGCAATAATTCCCAAATGCTCTATCATAACTTCATTATCTCATCAGATTTCGATTTAAACTCGGCATCTATTTTTTCGTTAAATTCTTTTGTCAAATCGTCAATTTCTTTTTCTGCTCGTTTTTTCACATCTTCGCTCATATCTGCCACGGCCTTCATCGCTTTTCTCGCATCTTCGCGGATATTTCTAAGAGCAACTTTGGCTTCTTCAACTTTCCCGCTCGCAGTTTTTACGATTTCTTTGCGACGTTCTTCGGTTAAAGCCGGAATCGGTACTCTTATCACCCGTCCGTCATCTGCCGGGTTAAGCCCGAGCGCTTGGTCTGCTCGAATCGCCGCCGAAATCGCTTCGATATTTGCCGGATCAAACGGTGTTATCACCAATAAAGTCGCATCCGCCGCTGTAATGTTCGAAACTTGATTTAATGGCATAAACTGCCCATATACCTCAACTTTAATGCTAGAAAGCATATCTGGATGCGCTCTACCCGTTCGCACCTTTTTCATCTCTTCCCGAAACCATTCAACCTTACTCTCCATCTTTTTTCGTTCTTCATTTGTATCAAACATAAAACTCCTTATATTACTGCTTAAATTTTATCATAGAAAAAAACTAAAAAAAAGCCCTTGTTTGCCCCTTGGGACGCTCCAAGCACTTTTTGCTAAAAAAGTGCTTGACTTTTTTATTCATAAGCACTAAACTATACTTAGAGTAAGAGTTATACAAAAACAAAACATAATATATTAACATTAAAATCACAAGGTCATATATAAACATTATGTTTAATAAAAATAACTTAATTTCTAAATCTGCATTTTCTAATTTTTCTCTTTCTAAATCTCTTTCTAGAATTCTTTCTATTCTCGCCTTAATTTTAGTATCTCATATATATATATATATATAGGGTAGACTCTGCCTCTGCCGCTACAGCTTCTATCTCTACTTCTGGCACAGTTTCTATTGATGTCTCTGCTTCTGGTAATTCTGCTAGTATTGGTACTGATACTCTAACTGTTAATACCACTTGTTCTTCTGGCTACAGTGTATCAATTTTAAGTTCAATTAGTGATGCCACTTTATATAAAGACGGTGACAGTACTAGTAACAGTAGAATTAGCCCAAGTAGAGGTACTTTAGCTAATCCCCTACCCATCATAGGCGAGGATGGTAGTGGTGGAAGCTTCTTAGGTACCTGGGGCTATAGTATGACCGGTTCTACTGTTACTGGTTCTTTTACCGGCCTTACTAATACTCCAACCATTATTAAACAAAGTAGCATTGCTTCTGCTACTGGTGGCGATCAATTCCCCATCTACTTTGGTGTATCGGTTACTCCCAATTTAGAAGCTGGTAGTTATACTATGGCCAAAGATACTAGTAATAACCCAGGTACGATTGTGTACCAACTGACGGTGCCGATTTCTTGCCAACAATATACTGTAGAGTTTAATGGCAACGGTGGAACAACAGCAAATAGTGAAACCACCTACACCCAGATCATTCCAGAAGATGTGCCGACTAATTTAAACCCAAATACCTTTACGAGAACTAATTATACTTTTGCAGGCTGGACGACTAATGCCGACGGGACTGGCACTAGCTATGCCAACGAAGCAGAAGTCACCAACCTAACTGGTACTGAACAAACCATCGTACTCTACGCCAAATGGGATATGAATATCGCTCAGTCATACGCCGAAGCCGGTAAGCAAAAGATTACAGTCGGTAGCAATAGTTACTATAAAATGCAAGACATGGACAGCACTATTTGTGATAGAGTAACTGTCTTAGACGAACCAGGCCAAACTCAGCTCATCGACATCCGTGACAACGAAATCTACTGGGCAACTAAACTTCAAGACGGCCATTGCTGGATGACGCAAAACCTAGACTTAAACCTCTCTACTTCCACAGCTCTTACCAACCAAGATACCGACCTTAACACTGTAACGAGCTGGACACCAGTTCGTTCTACCATAAATGCTGTAACCGATGCTTCAACGGCCGGCTCAATCCAGGGCTACACCAACGACTACAACACCCCGTATTCAGTAGACACAGGAGACTACTATTGGAACAACGCAACATTCTACCCATCAACCAACTGTTCTTATACTGTAGGTGGAATAATCTACCAAGGTTGTAATTATGTCACTAAGGCAGATGCTAATTGGAAGAATTATTTCTCTACTACACCATATGCCTCTAATGGCACCCATGGCCATGTTGGAAACTACTACAACTGGTCTGCGGCAGTAGCGAGTAACGATACCAGTAGCTACACGGCTAGTACGATGGCTAATATCGCGAGCAATCCACAAAACTCTATTTGCCCTAAGGGCTGGCGACTACCAACCGTTTCTAGCCAAACCCCAGCTTATGATACAGCTGGTTCACCGAATGAGTTTGCTAGACTAGCTTACTTTTATAACAACTACACCGGCAATACAGCTATCTCTTCTGAAGGCCTAGAAAAGGATCCTGTTTATATGTCCCGCCCCGGTAACGTTAACGCGGGCATGCTCTACCACGCTGGCTTCAATGGGCTCTATTGGTCCTCTACGGTCTCTAGCGCTACGGTTGCGCGTCTCCTAGGAATCGATTCCACGGTAGTCTACCCAGAGCTCGAGTACGGCCGCTACTACGGCTTTTCACTTCGTTGTCTCGCCCGCTAACCCCCTTGCGCTTTCCTAGCCACTTTGCTATACTAAAACCATAAAGGCGACTTTTGTGTCTAGTGTTTCCAACTTTAGGGAGATAAATCTAATCTAATATGATTTCGGCAGTGTCTAAAATTGCTTCGGCGATAAACATTTCGAGCGGGTCGGTAATATCGCGGGTTTGGGCGAGCTCGAGATATTTATAATAAGCAAAACGACGTTCTTTTTTAAGAATCGGCGGGACGAGGCCTAATTTTAATGCCAAGATAAACAACAGTAATCTACCCGTTCTGCCATTACCGTCGGAGAAGGGATGAATTTTCTCGAAGTCGGCGTGAGAGCGGGCGAGGAGTCCAATTTTATCTTCGGTTTCTTCGTTTACTGTGTTACACCATTTTTCAACTAGCTCGGGAATCTTTATAAAGTTTGCAAGTGGGACAAAAGCGCCACGAATACGAACGCTATGGTTGCGATAATGTCCGGCGTCAGAAATAATCCCGTTCATAAGGCGAAGATGCGCCGCTTTAATTAAATCGGGAGTAAGTTTTAAATCGGGGTTTTCGGCGAGCTCGTCGAGCAGGAAGTAGAGGGCAGCTTGGTGATTAATAGCTTCGCGCTGTTCGGTCGCAGTTCTCCCGCGCAAAATCTTATTTTCATAAATAACAGCGAGAACGTCTTTTTCGGTCATGGTGCTACCCTCAGTTCCGTTGCTATGATAGGTGAGAGAAGTTGTTAATTTCTCGAGTAAACCACGGTCGCGGATGAGTTTTTTGGCAGTGTATTTTTTAGATAGGGCTTTAGCTTTAAGTTCTTTTAGGTCGGTTTCTTCAACGGCGTCTTTACCAATCGTCTCGGCAAGGATGAGGTCGATTTTCGTTTTTGCGCTGTCGCGGGGCTCGGATTTTTGATTAACCCAGCTATTTAGAGTTACAAAAGAAGTCTCTAGTTTAGAAGCTAGGGTTTCTTGGCTCCAACCGGTTGCCGAGAGGATTTTTTGTAATTTTTCGCTATAATTTTCCATAAGCTTATTATAGCAAACTTTATAAAGTTTGTCAAACTTTATAAAGTTTTAAAGATTTCAGTGCGGTATGTGGCGCAACCACAAAAAATAGCCCCGTAGGGCTATTTTTAAACTTTATTCCGTCACCCCAAGCTCAATCCGTTTAAACTGTCGAATCGTAATGTTTTCACCAGTTTTTGCAATCGCTTCCTTGATAAATTGCTCAACCGTCTTTGTATCGTCCAAGATATACGGCTGATTCATCAAAACCTTATCAGCAAACGCCTTCTTCATCTGGCCTTCTAAAATCTGGTCTTTCATGTTTGCCGGGCCTTTAAAGCCAGCTTCAAGCTCTTTAATTTTTGCCTTCCTGTCTTCTTCCGGAATATCTGCTTCCGAAACATAAAGTGGGTTCATCGACGCAACTTGCATCGCGATTTGGTGCGCCAAAGTCTTAAACTCCTCGGTCTTCGCCACAAACGAAGTCTCGCAGTTCACCTCAACAATCGCACCTAGTCGCCCGTCGTGGATATACGAATCAACTAATCCTTCGCGCGTCTCGCGATCTCCCCTTTTCTCGGCTTTCGTCAAACCTTTCTTTCGCATCGCTTCAAGCGCCTTGTCAAAATCGCCTTTCGCCTCAACCAACGCAGCCTTTGCATCAGTTAATCCCGCCCCCGAAAGCTCTTTTAGCTTTTTAATATCTTCAATTGAAATTTTAGTTTCTGCCATTTTAGCCTCCTAATTTAATTATTTTTTACCTTCTTTAATCGCCTCAGCGAAATAATCCAAGACTAATTTTGTTGCTTTAATCGAGTCATCATTGCATGGAATTACATAATCAACTGCCGTCGGATCGACATTTGTATCGACCAATGCAAAAACCGGAATCTTCAAGGTGTTTGCTTCCTTAATCGCATTTTTGTCTTCCATCGCATCAACCACGATAATTGCCGCTGGCTGTTCGCTCATTTCTTTAATTCCACCGTAGCGCTCGTTTAACAAATCGATTTCCTCTTGAAATCTTTGCACTTCAAGCTTCGAGTAGCGATTCTCTAGCTCACCCGACGCCATTCGGCGCTCCAAATCTTTTAGTTTCTTAATCTGGCGATTAACGGTTTCAACATTGGTGAGAGTCCCACCAACCCATCGCACCGTCACATACGGCATCTCAACTGCCTCTGCCGCCGCCTTAACGACGTCCTTCATTTGTTTCTTGGTGCCAACAAACAACACCTTTTTCCCAGATTTTACAATCTCGGTGAGTTTCGGCAAAGCCACTTCTAGACCTTCTACGGTCTTTTCAAGGTTGATAATATGCGCGTTTTGGCGCTTAGAGTGAATATACGGCGCCATCTTCGGGTGCCATCGGCTCGTTTTGTGCCCAAAATGAGCACCTGCTTCGAGCAAAGCTTTCATATCGACATTTACTGCCATTATGATTTCCTTTCTCTTTGTTTTCGGGCCTATCAACAAGGAAATCTCCCAAAAACTGTTTCATTAAAATTGCTATATACTTCCATTATAGCACATATGCTTGAAAAAATCAAGCCCCCGTGCTAAAATCTCCACTAACTCATAGGCAGGGTAGTATCTTAAAAAGGAGGTAGCAAATATGCCGTTAACAATCAACGACGACATGCTAAGAGTGGACTGTTCGATTATGGAAAAACGTCGATTAGACGATTACAAAGAAAGGAGGCTGTATCTTTACGGCTCAATCGATGATTTCGACGATAACCAAAACTTTTTAACCAGCTTTTCTTCTGCCACCGGCGAATTGATTGAGCGAATCTTCGATTTCAATCGCGAGGACAAAGGCAAAAATGTCAAAAAACGCGACCCGATCAGATTATACATCAACTCTCCTGGTGGTAACCTAAGCGAAGGCTTTGCGCTTATCGACGCCATCAAAATTTCAAAAACTCCAGTCTACACCATCAATGTTGGCCAATGGAGTTCGATGTCGTTTCTCATCGGTATCACCGGCCACAAACGTTTTTCACTCCCCAGCGCAACATTTTTAATGCACGACGGCTCTTCCGGAGCTTTTGGCTCAACCAGCAAAGTTCAGGACTGTGTCGAGTTCGAAAAACGCTTCAAAAACGAGGTCATCAAAAAACATGTCCTCGACCACAGCAAGATGCAAGCCGTTGATTACGATGCTCTCGCACGGGTTGAGTATTATCTCTTACCAAAAGACGCGCTCGAACGTGGCTTTATCGACAAAATCGTTGACGACATCGATGCTATTCTCTAAAATTCGGGCGAGCCCTTAGGCTCGCCCTTTCTTTTTTCCGACAAAGATGTTATACTAACCACTGTAGCATATAATTTGTTTATGCTGTACTTTAAACCATCCATTTTTGTTTTTAAAAGTATGGCGGAAAGCGAGGTGCAGTTTTGTTTATTAATCCCGTAGATTTAAAACGCAACCAGCAACGTAAGCTTGATGTAATGCGGCTTCGTGCCGAACAACAAGCACCAGATTACTACGCAAGCGAACTCGCTGAGGCGCGGTGGCAAATTGGTGATCTCACCAAAAAGCTAGAAGAAGCCAATCGCACCAATCGTGCTCTTCAAGCCAGAATCGCCCTCCTTCAACTCGAGTATCGCCCGCATACAATCATTACACAAATGAGCTAAAGCTATCGTTGGGGACAAAATGGATTAATGGGGCCGATAAAGGCCCTATTTTCATGCTTTACTTTTTTCTATTTCTCTGATATAATTACATGCAGTTATGAGTAAAAAAGAATTACACCCTAAAGATTATCGCTTTGTCGTTTTTAAAGACGAAGCCGCTGGTTTTTCGTTTTTGACGAAATCTACCGCAAAAAGCGAAGAGACGATTAAGTGGGAAGATGGAAATGAATATCCTCTTGTAAAGATTCAGATTTCTTCAAAGAGCCACCCATTCTTTACTGGCGAAGAAAAAATCATCGATACTGAGGGCCGAGTCGATCGCTTTAAAGCACGCGCTGAGAAAGCGAAAAAACTTAAAGATGCTCTCGAAAACAAAGCGAAAAAAGCCGTCAAAGAAACTGAGAAAAAAGCCAAAAAAGACGAGAAATAATCTCTAACTAAATCAAACAAAATAGGCGCTCCTCGCAGTTTAAAGAGCGCCTATTTTCACTATAACTCTATTATGTTACCACCTCTTCTTAGTGTCGCTTCGAACTCTTTTTGCCAATGAACCACATTCCAAAACCACCGACCATCGCAAATACAATCAACCCGGTTATCAAATAATCACTTTTTGATATATTAAGCCCCGCAAACAATCCACCAGTATTTGGTACTGACACCGGTGGTTCATAGATAAACACTACGTCCCACGAACGATAAAGCGTGTTACCAGTCGGATCAATCGCCGATACCGACACGGTGTATTTACCCGCCGGCAACTGATTTTCTGCAAATGGTAATTTAATTTTCTTCTCTGGCTTATTTACTGTTATCGGCGACAAAACATCTACCAAATTACCGTTCTCGTCATAAACATTGATTTCAAAATGGTCAATATCCACGCTATTTTCGTCGTAATCCAAAATTGCATTGATGTCGCTCGTATTTCCGTCCTCTTCGACTTTTGCCGTTACCGGTACATGCGAAAACTTGACTAAATCTTGCGATGAGCCGTATTGTCCGCTACCTTCCAACCTCAAAGTAAATTCTCCGTACCCATAATTCATCATGTCAAGCGCCAAAACTTCTGTTCCTCCAGCCGGAGCAACGCTTTGGCTAGGCAAAAGTGTGTGTGTTGTAGTAACGCCATTTTCGTCCGTATATAGTAGCGTTACCTCAATTTGTTCTACGCCAATATAGTTAAATCTGATATTTTGAGTTGCGTTTACATAAGGAACATCTTCCTTATGGTCTAAAAAGCCTACCGACGCAACATACGGTGGAGGCGACACTGTCACCACAATCGAGTCTGTCACGCTCGACGTGCTTAAAGCTTTTGCTTCTGGGGTTGGCAAACTGGCCGCAAAAATCGTCATTCCAGCGACCAAACCTAGCCCAAGAAAGCCTAGTATTTTTTTGGGTGTTCTATCCATACTCTACACTCTCTTTTTATTAATGTTTTTATTTTGGCTTTGTAAAGACCTACTCGCAATAGGTTGCCTTCTGCAGACTTAAGCACTAAGTCTGGAACGGCGTTCTTTACGCTTCCTAATTCCCATTATAATCGAAATCACAATAATTGTCAAGACTATTATGGTTATTATGGCAACAATCGGTGAAATTCTAAACACAACTCTCTCGATTACCTCTTCGGTGTCGCCCACGGTTACTTTCCAGGTGGCCTTATAAATACCAAAACCAGGTGCTTCCGTCCAGGCGTCTGATACTACTAGCTCTGCCTCTGGGATAATCGACATTCGCCCATTCGTAACCGGACTTTCATATGAGCCAAACCCGATAATCGGCTCTACTTTTAATACTCCATTCGCCGTGAAATCAACGTTACCGGTATTTTTGACTTTTGCTGTGGCAAAAATACCATTTTTGCCATCAACGGTTTTTTGCTCGATGTTTAAGTCGCTAATTTCGGCGCTGGTGATTGCCTCGCCTTCGGTTGAGCGCCCGTAAATCACTATACCAGGGCTAGCCTCAGTACGGATACCAGTGGTTGATATGGCACTAGATAAAGTATGCGCAAAAATCGCCGCATATTGCCCACCACTCGGAATACTAGCCGGCGTCGAAATTCTAAACGATACCACAAGTGTAGCACCCGGCTCAATCGTAAACTCGGCTCTCTCTACGTAATTCCCCTCTAAATCTTTAAAGGTAATCCAGCGCGAAATCTGGGTAAAGTTGTTTTCGTTATTAAAGCCCAATTTGTACAAATCTTCTTCGTTTGAATAAACATAAGAATATGGCGCCGCATAAACTTCAATCTGAAGTGGCGCACCACCGTCGTTGGTTACCTCAAATGTTTCATCGTAAACCGAGCCAGAATTAATTTGTAAAATTTTACTAGTTGGCTTTAGGCTGATTCTGGTGCCCGTCAAATCGACATTTTCGGCTGGCGTTTCTTCTGCCACCGTGGTTTCTTCTGCTACTTCGTCGTCTGCTTTGGCATCAAAAACCGGCAAAAAGAAAAATCCAAACAAAATTACCAATGCCACCGAGAATAATCTAATAATATGTTTCTTCATTTACCTCCTTTGTTTATTTAATTATATCACAGCTACTGCGAGTTTGGCAAAAAATCTCAAAAATTCCAAAATATGCTATAATATATATATGCGCCTGTGGTGGAAT
>JAFWHT010000010.1 GCA_017511965.1 Candidatus Saccharimonadota bacterium | reverse complement strand
TTCATTATCGTTACCTCTTAAATTATTAAATCCTCTAACATACTCCCCGCATATCGAACTAGCGCCATCACTTTCGAATAATTTTGGCGAGTTGGCCCCAAAACTCCAATATAACTCCGGTCCGAAAATGGTGACCTAAACTTCGAAATAATTAAAGAAACTTCTGAATTTCGCCCAATCGGATTTTCCTGCCCAATAAAGATATTTAATGCTTCACCAGGCGCCGCCTCTCTAAGCCACGGCTCTAGATTATCAAGTAGTTTTGCGACCGCCTGAACTCTACGAGCATCCGAAAACTCCGGCTGTGTAAAAAGTCGTGACATTCCCGAAAGATACAGTTGTCCATCAATCGTCGCCAGCCCTAAATTTCCGGTCAGTTCAACCAACGCATCGACTGCCCCACGAATCGCCGAATCTGCTCGCGATTGCGAAGAAACCCTAACCTCAAGCGCATGTACTCCTCGCTCAAACGCCGAGACTCCACTTTCTTCCTCAGCCCCAGAAAGTCCATTTACATAAAATCGGTATCCCGCATCAGTTGGCACTCGTCCCGCCGAAGTGTGTGGTTGCGCAATTAAGCCCAATGCTTCCAATCGTGCCATCTCTGCTCGAACCGTTGCCGGCGAAACTCCAAACAGCTTCGCCATCGTCATACTCCCAACCGGCGCCGCTGTTTCTGCGTATTCCTCAATAATTTGACAAAGTATTTCTCTCTGTCGTTCCGTGATTTCCATACTATATATTATATCATATTTTATGCTATAATAAACCTATGGAAGAAAAGCTCTCTACAATCAAATCTTGGCTCGGTACCGGCTCTATTAACATCTTTGGCCTACCAATGTCCGGCAAAGATACTCAAGGCGTCCGCCTCGCCGAATCTTTAGGCGCAAAATTTCTTTCTTCTGGCGCCATTGTTCGCGCCCTAGAAAAAGAAAATCGTAAAGATTATTCCAAAAACGGGGAGCTCATTCCTACCGACGTTTTTTACGAATGGATTTTACCTTTCTTTTCCCGTGAAGACTTAGCCGCATATCCTTTAATCCTCTCCTCCATTGGCCGCTGGGCTGGTGAAGAAGAAAAAATTCTAGAAGTCGCCGCCGAAAATAATCACGAAATCAAAGCTGTTGTACTCTTAAATATCTCCGAAGCCGACGTTGAAGGTCGCTTCAATGCTTCCAAAATTTTAAACGATCGTGGTGATCGTCAAGACGACAAAGACCTTGCCATCTTCAAAACCCGCGTCAAAGAATTTCGCGAAAAAACCATCCCTGTCATCCAGCACTATAAATCTCTAGGTCTCCTTATCGAAGTCAACGGCGATCAACTCCGCGACAACGTCTTTAACGAAATCGTCGATAAACTTTATGGAAAAGCTTTAGTATCTCAGTCCTAAACTCAAACACTAAATACAAAAGTCCCACCACTGCTGTCCCAATCACTGCGTAAAGCGCCGTAAATTCCGCCCCCGACTCATAGTCTTCTGATTCCAAACTATGTTCCGCACCCGTATTCTCTTTTATTTTTCTACATCTCCCCGTCTCTAAGTTTATTTCATATCCTTCCTTACAAGTTTTTTCTGCCACTGTCTTTATCTTGTTGCATCTCCCCGTCAATATATTCAAATAATATCCCTCCTGGCAAACTTTTTCTGTTACATTTGCCACTTTCACACAATTTCCCGTCTCCTTATTCAATACTTTTCCTATCTCACAACTTTTAAATTCTTGATAAATGTTTGCCTCTCCCGCCGTCACCTTGTAAGTTGTCCGCCAAATTTCTTTGCCGTTCGAATCATACCCAATCAGCGCATACGAAGTTCCCTTCCTCTGACCATTTGGGTACTCTAACTTGTCCAAAATTTCCCCATTACTATCCACCAATTCCAATACCGAAACATTTGCCGGATTTTTTGTCAAATTAAATTCCGTCGGAAAATATGCCATATACCCTTCCGGCTTCAGTACCCCCTCAAGCCCATAAAATTTATTCTTATATTTAATTTTGCAACCATTCATCAATACTTGTTCTACTCCCGAATTATAAATCTCTACAAACTGCTCTACAGCAGAAGTCTCGTAATAACTTAACACTTCCGAAAACACTAAGCCTTTGCATTGACTCGGTACCGATTCAACCACCGCCTCTTCTACATAATAACTATCAGCATCATACTCATGCACATAGTCCAAAATTCTTTCAAACTCTCCAGTCTCTAAATTTCTCACCAAACTTACCCCCTCTCCCGATTTAAATTCTTTAAAACATCCCTCTTTTCCATCCCAACATACTGCATCCAAAATCAAACCGTCTCTCTCCAAACTAATTCCGCCTTTAAATGCCAACGTTTTTGTGTAGTTTGCGGCGGCTAGCTCACTCTCAGGCGAGCTAGCCAAACGAAGGAGCACCCTATCGCCAAGCATCCAGCTGTTCTCGGGAAACTCAAACAATACTGTTTTATTCCCGCTTGAATTTGTATAGCCTACAACCAGACCAGCGAGCGACATCCGTTTGTCGGAGTTTCGGCGCGAAATCTCAATCATTTCTCCGACGTTGCTTTTTCCATCCACCGTATATCCAGGATTTACTGCCCGAATATAAATTTCTGGAATTTTAGCATTTATTTCCACGGCAAAAACTTTGTAAAGTCCCAAAAAAGTCAAAATTACCGTGCTTACAAAAATTATTAAAATTAATAAAAATTTTTTCATGCCGTCACCCTACCATGAATAGTCTAGAATTGCAACCCCCTTTGTGTTATAATTAAAGCATGAGCGTTTTTACCTCTTTGGGAATTTTTATTATTTCCGCCTTAATCATTATGTCGCTTAAGGCTATCTCGGGCATTTTTGGTTATTTTTACCATTATGCTTCTGGTAAGTATTCTGCACGCAAAGTCAGCGATCTTAGTATTTTCTTTATTATTGGCGCCGAAACTTTGCCCGCCGTCATATTTGTTATTCTAAATTTTATTTTTTCTAGTTTTACTTTCACCAACCTCGACCCCACCAGCAATCTTTTTCTTCTACCACTCGCCGGTTTGTTGTTTGCTCTTGCGATAGCTTTCTTTTTCTTTTATTTCCAAAAATCCAAAGGCACTAAACTTTTCATTCCCCGAAGCACTGCTACCACCTTCATGACCAATGCTCAAAAAATAAAATTCCGTTCTGACGCTTTTATCCTTGGCTTTACCGCCGGTCTACCCGAATTAATTTTTACTCTTCCACTTTATTTCATTGTTCTCACCAAAATCTCCGAAAGCTTTATCCTTCCTTCCATCTGCGCCCCTATTTTACTATTTTTCATTTTGCTAACTATCAGTCCTCTCTTTTACCTTTATGCTTATTTCAGACAAGGCAATAATCTCGCTAATTTCGCTCGCCTTCGTGCCAAAAACAAAACTTTCTTTCGTTTTTTCGTTTCTTCACTTTATCTTTCTCTTGCAATTTTACTAATTATCTTTGAGGTGTCCTTATGATCGAACACTTCAACGAAACAGCTTTAATTAAAACTTTAAAAATCGATGCCAAAGCCCTTGGTATACCTATCAGTGCCGCCGAGGCTTTTATTAATGAGACTTTAAAATCAGTCAAAAAACAACTAAAGTCTAAAAACATTATCACTAATCATGATTTAGAAAGAATGGTCGCAAAAGAACTAAAAAAATACAACGCCGATTTGGCTTACGTTTACAAAAATCGTGATAAAATAATATAAAGATGAGTACTAAATTTGATTACGAATATATCGTTATTGGTAGCGGACCAGCTGGCTCTGCCGCCGCCTTAATGCTAGCAAAATCCAAAAAAAGAGTCGCCCTTATTGAAAGTAAATTTTTTGGTGGATCTAATTTAAACACTCGCGACATCCCCTATGCTGTCGCACTCGATTTTTCTCACGCCTATCAAAAACTCCTTTCGCTTCCTGAATTCAAAAATCAAGACCCCACTTTTAGTCTTCCTTCAGCTGTTTCTCATCAGTTAAATTCCGTTCTCAAAATCAACGCCGACCACCAAAAGCTCTACGAATCAAATAACATTACTTGCCTACGTGGCTCTGCCAACTTTCTCGACCAAAACACTATCGCTATCGGCAAACAAAAGCTCACTGCTATTAATTTCATTCTTGCCACTGGCAGTCAACTCAAAACTATCGAAATTTCCGGCACCGACAAGGTTAGTTACCTAACTCCCGAAACTGCTCTCAAAATCCGTCGCACTCCCAAAGTAGCCGTTGTCGTTGGTGGTGGGCCTACCGGCTGTGAAATCGCCGAATACTACGCCGAGCTCGGAATCAAAGTTATTATTCTCGAAACTTCCAGTCGCCTTCTCCCTCACGAGGATCAAGAAGTTGGCGATTGCCTAACTGAATACTTCAAAAACGAGCTCAAAATTACCGTTTTGCCTAATTCTAAAGTTGTTGCTCTCGAGCAAGACAACATCAGCAAACGTGTTATTTTCCGCAATGCCAAGTCCGAAAAAATGGTTCGCACCGATTGTATTGTCCTTGCTACAGGTAGCGCACCAATCTTAGACTATGGCCTCGAAAACGCCGGTGTCAAATTTAACAACTCCGGTATCGTAGTCGACAAGTACTTCCAAACTTCCACCAAAAACATCTATGCTGTTGGTGATTGTCTCGGTAATGATTCTTCCACCGAACGCGCCGAATACGAAGGCAACCTCGTAGCTATCAACCTAATCAACAAAACCAAAATTCTACCCAATTACAAAGGCTTCATTAGACGTATCGACACCTTCCCAGAAGTCGCCGTCATCGGTCACAGCGAAGATGATCTATTAAAGCGCGACCGCAAATACAACAAAGCCCTTATTCCTCTCTCCGAGCTAACTGCCAGTAAAATCTATGATTTCAACTACGGTTTTATTAAGCTCTTAGCCGATAAAAACAATCGTCTTCTTGGCGCTTGTATCGTAGCTCCAAACGCCAAACTTATCGCCGCCGAACTTGCTATCCCACTACGTCACAATCTTACTATCACCGAAATCGCCACCACTCCCCACTTTATCAATGATTATCAATACGCTCTCAAACTCGCCGCCAAAAAACTAAAATCCTAAAACTAAAATCAGCCTAAGTTAGGGGGGTAACTTAGGCTGGTTTTGGTTGCGGGGGCTAGATTTGAACTAGCGACCTTTTGGTTATGAGCCAAACGAGCTACCAGGCTGCTCTACCCCGCGATGTGTATATATTATTATACACAAATTTTACCTTTTGTCAATATCTATAATTATTAATAGAAATTATATTCGCTCGTTACAATACCAGGTTTTATCAACAAACTCTCTGATGGTGTCGGGTTCGGTTTCAAAAGCTCAATTGCATAAAGCGGGAACGGAAAACTCGTATCTGCCGGCTCCATTCTTGTTAAAATTCTTCGATATAGGTTGTTCGCTCGCCCTGTTGAATCAATCTCTATTTGAGTACCACTTATCTCAGCTTTATTACTTCCACTCCCAGCTGCACCACCAGCTCCACTACAAACCGTTCCATCTGCACAATAAAATTCTAAAGAAAAGCTTGTACTTGGTTGACCATATGGCAACGTAACCACAAACATAAATGTTTCATCGCTACGATCGCCACCGATAGGCTGTGGCAATTCTAACCATGTCGAGCAGGCAAAATCACCGCCCGCATTTCTACCATTCGAACAAAGTACTGCAAACGGAAAATTCTTAGCAGTCTGGTCATTAGTTTTTACGACTTGTGGTACCGATATTAAACCACCATTTTCTCTACAAACACTTTCGGTTCGCCCATTACAAGTTCCGATATAATTCACGCTTAAATCGTTATTATATGCATCGGTTTGTGTCTTTGACGCATAAGCATAATCTTTTGTCGGTACTAAGAATACCGTTCCTCTATTCGTTCTATTACCGCTAACTATTGCAAAATCATTCAACGCAAAAACATCTGCTGTTTGCACCAACCCTACTGAAAGCATCGGCGGCAATGCAATAGATGTCGTCCTAAATGGCGGGAATGCTAATTTATTTTCATTAGGAATAATCGGGAAATTGTAGTTTGATCCAGCCACCGAGCTATACTCTTTCGTTGAATACCAACTTATTTTAACTCTCTGAATTTGTCTAGCTCTTACACCATTTGCCAATTTAACTCTTACTACTCTTGTAGTATCTTCTTCTGTCAAAGTAGAAGTATAGTTGCTAAGCGTTGCGCCAATTTTAACACACGTATAGGCTTGTTGCATATTATTCGACACACCTCCCGAATAATTCGATTTCTCTTCAACCAAAACTTCCTCTCCTGTACTATTTCGCCCTAAAATCTTCGCCACCATTCCACAGTCTGGATTTTTGACCATCGCATCAATTTGAGCACAAGATACCGCCCCACTAGAAACTCCACCCTGCTTACATTTCTGATAATTAGCAAAAGCCACTTTTGCATCTTCAAGCCCTGCCAACGCCGCATCATAAGCCGACTGAGACAATTCATCGTTTTCGCTCATCGCCATTTCAGACAATATCACAGTCGTAAAACTAGCCGCTATCACCACCAAAATCAATGTCGAAAACGCCACAATATAAAACGACGCTGCACCTTTTTTAAATTTTGTTTTAGCTTTAAGCATATTTATACTCCAGTTGCCTCCGCGGCAAAATTAAATTTATTAATCGCACAATAGTCAAAATTCTCAAACTTAAAATCGTCAGGAGTAGAACAAAAGTTCCCTGACTTCGTAATGTTTGCGCCACCTTGCAAAGTTCCCAAGATAAAAGATACCGAATAAAACAATGCGTCTTTTTCTGTACTTTCTGCCGGACCCGATACAAACAAATTATAAATCGCCAATCCTCCACCCGCCGCATTAGAAGCCAACAAATCGATTGGTGTCTCAGTAATAATTTCGCTTGTCGCAGTAATATCAAAAACATTATTCACATTACTCACTGTATAATTAGCACCCGCCACCGCCATACAAACTGCTCGTGAGGAATCTTTTACCTTCAACAATTTAAAATCACTACACTGCATTCTGTTTACGGTACCAGATCTACCAGTTACTCTACAAACTTCATTGTTGCCCACAGAAGTATTAGTATTAAATTTTAGTTCTGCCTTGTTTGCCCCACTTACTCTATATGCACTTGTCGCATCCGTAAAGAAATATCCCGAATTCCAAATATATGTATAAGATCCTGTACAAAACGCCCCGTAAACTGGGATGTTTCTTAGGGTTGATTTACCAGTCGCATTGGCAGTTTTAGTCAAAGTCACAAAATTCTTAGCACCATCATTCTCGCATCTCTGAATCACTCCATTATTCATACCACTAAATCCGTATGTTATCTTACAGTCATCTTTTAGCGACTTAGTTGATGAATTCTGAATTGCCGCTCGCATATCATCGACCAACCCAATACCCGTAGTGTTTATCCGTTTCAAAGTCACCCCTCTTCTATAAGAAACCACTGATTCATTAATAATAAACGCAATCGTCAAAGACAAAATCGCAATAAAAGCCAAAGACAAAGACAATTCAATCAATGTAAAACCTTTTTTTACCTGCATTTATTCCCTCCCGCCGAACGATCATCTTGAGCTGGTACTTCCACTCCCGACGCATTTCTTGCTCCTTCGGCAATCCTTACATTTCTTCTCACACTACTTGCTTTCTCTGGCTCTGGATTCACGCAAAAATTAACTTCGCTAATTATGAACCTATCCAATTTTTCCCTCAGCGGGTTCGAAAGCACTGTCATATTTTTCTTTCTCTCGTTTACTTCTATTGTCTCTCCATCCAATACATACGTAAATACCGTACCCGAACTCGGATGTCGCACAATTAAAAGCGCGCCCTTAAAATCTACATACGGAGGCGCTTTGATTGTTTGGATTTTCGCCGACCATCTTGGAGCATATTGGCTCGCAATTCCCGCATAATCAAATCTGCTACCATTTTTTACAATCACATTTGCATCAACACCTTTAAGCGCTTCCAATACATTATTTGAATCGATATTTTCATTTTTTACGTTACCAACTATCGTATAAGAAAAAATCGAATTATCGCTATTAGTTTTTCCCTCCAAATTAAGCTTCTCGCCAAAGGTAACCAACTTCCCGTAAATCGCTTTTTCTGTTCTACCGCCTCCGGCTGCTTTATCTCCCTCTACATTTGAGGTTTGCGCATAAATCGTCCTCAAAAAATCTGCAAAGCCTTGTACCGAATCATTATACCTTTGCTGAAACATCGAACCCTGCACCCCCATCACAATACCCACAAAAAGCATTCCGGTCACTCCCAAAAACAACCCCACTTCAACCAAAGTAAACCCGCGCCTAAGTTTCTTAACCATACAACCATTATAACATAAGTGGTATCAAAATAACCAAAATTAGTACTTCGAAAATAAATACATCATCCACTTTTCAAAATTCGAGTATTCTCTTTCAGAAGATTCCGCTACCACTTCTTTATATTTATTTTTTGCAGCTTCTGAATTTTCTGGCAACACTACCATATTTTCCCCCTCCAATTTCTTATCTAACATCTTTCTTGCTAATAATTCTTGATACTCATTAGATTGATAGTATTCATTCTCTAACTCTGCCGTTTCTACTTCGACTTCCAAAAGCTCTAAAGTTTTTTTCTCGGTTGCTAACTTTTCCGAAAGCTCCCAACTCCGCGACATCGCATTAATTGACTGAAAAGTAAAAAACAAACACAAAAAAATCGCCAGAACTAACACTATGTTTTCTAGTGTCAAAAAATCTCGCTTCAAATTAAATTTCCATCTCCGAATTTTGTGCTTTATGTTATTCATATAATATACAATCTGGTAGGGATGCTAGGATTTGAACCTAGGACCCTGCGTGTATAAGACGCATGCTCTAAACCAACTGAGCTACATCCCCATGTCTATATTATATCAGATAATTCATAAAAAAATCGCCCCGAAGGGCGATTTTTTTGCGAATTATTTTTTCTTTAATGTCAAGAAACCATTGCGCGGATTCTCAACAACCATACGATCCGAAGGAATATCACAAGGAGTACCTTTGCCACCGCTCTCATTCTTAGTAAAGAAATAAATCGTTTGTGGTTTGCCACCACGAAGCGTAACTTCAGATTTGCGTAGATAGTATTTCACACCCTTACCGTTGGTATGTTCATAAGCCATTTTAGCTTTCCTCCTTAAGTTAATATATTCTTATCTTAAAGCACCTCGTTACAATTGTCAAGAGGTTTTTAAAGGTTTTATATAAACAATAGAGATAACCTCAGTATTATCCAGATAATTCCCCTGATAAAAATTACAACAACTATCACCAAAGTCAACAAAATCATCACTCCAGTCAAACTCCATGCCCACATTGGTGAAGCATAGCTTTTGCGATACAACCCCGTTGATGGCAAAACCGCAATAATCTCATCCTGTATTTCTTCTGTTACTGGATATTTATTAATCTCTGTCAACATACACTCGATAAACCTCGAATCAGTCCATGTCCATCCGTTTTGCTGCGCCAAAGGCGAACAAACATTTGACGCCAGTGCATAAACGTTGCCGTTTGGATTACTATATGATGATAATTCAGCCTCTGCTTTCGCGAGCGCCGCATTTGCGTGTCTATTATACTGATGTTCCAGATAAAACGGTCCTGTTCCAAAAGTCACCCTTTGCACCCCATTATCTTCTACTACATTTATCACTATATTCGAAAAAACAAATCTCTTCAATTCCTCTAATGCTCGCGAAATACCTTCGTCGTCCCCTGCCTCATCTGCCGCCAACACTGCATCTCGCAATTTAGTCATTTTTATATGATCTAATCTAAGTAACGTTGCGTCTAAAAACAATAAAGGAATTAGCATTAACAATAATTGCCAAGTCTTTGCTTTAAATTTTTTCATTTTATACAGCCCACGCCACTTCATTTCTCTATTATAACATTTTTATGCTTGCATAATATAAAAACCTTTGCTAAAATAGCGCGTATGCGTATTAAACGAATCAAAAATTCAGAACAAAGCAAACACAAAACTTCTAAAATTGCACCTGCCGAATGGCAAAAATTTATTGAGATTTAGCTTCTACTATTTCTTTCAACAATTCCACAAAATCATCACCTACTCGGCCTTCTTCCCAGGCGATAGTTTTTCCATTCACTGTTACGCTTCCTGCTTCAGAAAAATTAATCCATTGACCATCCACATAAAACGCTGGCGTCCCCTGAACATCAACTCTTTTAGCAATCCCTTGGTCAAATTTAATTTTCTTTGAAACCTCCTCACTACTAATATCAGTTCTAAATTTCTCCATGTCGCCCTCGCCATCAGTTGCCACTTCAAAATACTTTTCAAATAATTCAGTTCTTTTAGACTTCGACGCCGAATACCATTCCGCTTGGTTACTAAATAATTCGTCCGTATATTCTTTCCAATATCCCTGGAGTCCTGCCGCTTCTGCCGCCGAAGCTGCCGCCGTCGCATTTTGATGATAAGGCAACAAAAAGCTTCGATAAATTACCGCCACTTTACCATCCATCTCCTCAACAAATTTATTTATTCGTGGATTATAAGCAGCACAACCTTGACATTGATAATCTGCATACTCAAAAATCAAAACTGGAGCTTGTTTGTCACCTTTTACATGGTCACCAATGTTACCATTGTCTTTTGTTGGTTCAATTACTGTATAAAAATCATAATCATTAAAATTCGTCGCTTTATTATTTCCATCAATTACCACCCACGCACCAAGGCCAATCAATGCAAACACGATAATTCCAACCACTATTCCCACTGCCGAAAAACCTTTTTTCATAAAAACTCCTTTTTTGATATAATGATTATAGCATGTTTGAAGATTTAATGAAAAAATTTGTCAAATTTATCGACCCCAAGCTCGAAAGATATCGTCCCAAAAAAGCGCCTAAGATTATTCCGAAATACACTCCCAAAACTCTCGAGGAATTTATCGGCGTCTTACAGCGCACCCCCAAATCAATCCTTAGCTCAAATGATCGCAGTCGTATTGCCGCCATTATGAATTTTGACGAAAAGTCCGTCGCCGATTTAATGGTCGATAAAAGTAAAATCATCTTTGTCCATCAAAAAGATCTTCTCGGCCCTCTAACTCTCGATAAGCTCTATCGCTCAGGTTTTACAAATTTCCCAGTCGTCGACGACAAAGAGCATGTTAAAGGTATCATTCACACCGAAGCTCTTAATGCTCTTGAAATCAAAAAAACCGACCGCGCCGAAAAATTTCTCGATAAAAACGTGTGTTATTTACACGAAACCGATTCTTTAAATTTTGTCGTTGAAGAAATCGAAAGAACAAATAGTTATTATTTTCTCGTTCTTGATAAAAACGAATCTCTCGCTGGATTTTTTACAATTCAGATGCTACTAGATTATCTCTTGGGATAGTGGTATAATATAATATATGCGCGTTTTATCAAATGAATTAAACAATTACGTAGAAAAAAAAGTTTCGGTCGAAGGCTGGGTTAATTCCCGTCGCGATCATGGTGGTCTAATTTTTATTGATCTTCGTGACCACACCGGAATCATCCAATTAGTCGTCACTCCCGATAATCCCGAAAATTTCAAACTCGCTGAAACCTTGCGCGATGAATTTGTTATTCAGGCTACCGGTAAAATCCGCGAACGCGAACCCGATTTAATTAACCCAAATATCGAAACTGGCAAAATCGAATTAGTTGTCGAAAATCTTGAGCTCTTAAATAAATCCGAGCCTCTTCCGGTTAATACCCATGACGACGGCGAAAAATCTTCTGAAGAAATGCGTCTTAAATATCGCTATCTTGATCTTCGTCGTCCAAGCATGCAAAATATCTTAAAACGCCGTTCGGAATTTTATCGTTTCATTCGTGAATATATGTATAATCATGATTTTACCGAAATCACAACACCAATTCTGGCAAACTCTTCGCCCGAAGGCGCTCGTGACTTTCTTGTTCCTTCCAGACTTCATCCGGGTAAGTTCTACGCCCTTCCTCAAGCTCCACAACAATTTAAACAATTATTAATGGTCGGTGGCGTCAATAGATATTTCCAAATCGCGCCCTGTTTCCGAGACGAAGACCCACGCGCTGATAGGCTATATGGTGATTTCTATCAGCTAGATATGGAAATGTCTTTTGTCGACGACGGCGAAATCGTCCGCGAAACTATCGAACCGTTATTTATTGATCTCGCTACTAAGTTCAGTGATAAAAAACTTCTTCTAGACAAAAACGGCAAAGTTCCTCGCTTGTCTTACGAATTCGCTATGGAAACTTACGGGACTGATAAGCCAGATTTACGCTACGGCATGGAGTTAGTTGAATTAACCGACGTCTTTAAAAATACTGATTTTAAAGTTTTTCAGGCTCCTTGTATTAAAGCCATTTGCGTAAAAGGCGGCGCTAACTTAACTCGTCGCGAAATCGACGAATTTACCGAAAAAGCGAGGTCAGAAGGCGCTGGTGGATTAGCATATATATTATATAGTGACGGCGAGGCCAAATCACCAATCTTGAAATTTATGTCCGAAGCAGAAATTGATTCAGTTAAAAAACTTACTGGCGCTAAAGATGGCGACGCCGTGTTCTTTGGTGCTGACGAAAGAAACAAAGTCAACAAAGTTCTCGGCGCACTCCGTATCGCTTTCGCCGATCATTTTAATTTAAAAAATGGGGAAGTAGTTGCCTATTGTTGGATTGTCGATTTCCCATTTTACGAATGGGATGAAAAAAACAAGAAGCTCGACTTTGGTCATAACCCATTTTCTATGCCAAAAGGCGGCCTTAAAGCCTTAGAAGAAGTTTGCGCCAAGCAAAACTTCCTTGAACTCAAAGCCGATCAGTATGACATGGTTATGAACGGCTACGAAGTTTGTTCTGGCGCAGTTCGAAATTATAATCCCGAAATTATGTATAAAGTCTTTAACATTCTCGGCTTTAATAATGAGTATGTTGAATCCCGTTTTGACGGCATGTTGAATGCCTTTAAATTTGGCGCTCCGCCTCACGCTGGCTGCGCTCCCGGACTCGATCGTATCTTTATGATTCTCGAAGAAACTGAAAACATCCGCGACATCGTCGCCTTCCCGAAAAACGGTTCTGGCGTCGACCTCATGATGAACTCCCCTTCCGAAGTTGATAAAATCCAACTCGACGAATCTCACCTCGCAATTATTGAGGAAGAATAAAAAATAAATAAAACACCTTTTTCGAAGCATAATGAGATTTTTTGCAGATTTTTTGTCGTAATTTTTACAACTTAACAAGAAAAAATGTCCCATAGCGAACGCAGTGAGCGAATAAGGACTTTTTTTCTTGCCTTACGTTGCAAAAATTACAAGACAAAAAGTCCAGCTTCGAAAAAGGTGTTTTATTTATTCTTCTTTTTCAAAAATTTCGGCAGGGCGATTTCGAAATTAATCGCATTCTTCTGGAAAGTTCGAGCCGTTAGATAAATCATAAAGACTGAAATTAATGTAATTTCAACAATCCCAATGATAAGTTCTAGTGTACTTAAAGTCCCAAATGTATTTCGAAGCATCAACCCCGTCGGCGCCGAAAGCGGGAAGAAAGTAATAAACTCAACTAGAAAATTAACTTCGCCCGACAAAAACAGCGACATAAAATAAAGCGGGAAAACTGTAGCAATAATCGCCGGCGCCATAAAGTTCGAAGCGTCTCTCGCATTTGGCGTAAACGACCCGATAAACGTAAGAATCCCCGTTACAAATAAAATCGAGAACAGGAACAAAATCACACTCGTAGTTACCATAAACGGATTAATTTCAATCGATTCTAAAATTTGCACCACCATTGGGTTTTCGCGATTAAAATAAACTAAAGCTACTACCGGCACCACAAACGCTAAAATCTGAATAAACCCGAGCGTAATCATCGCTAACATTTTTCCTACAATTAAAGTCTTCGCCGATACTGACGTCAAAATCATTTCGGAAATTCGATTCTCCTTTTCTTCTACTACTGTCATTGTCAGCCGATTCCCGCCCAAGACAAAGTATAATATAAATGCCACTAAAACTATGCCAGGAACAATTGCTCGCCCAAGCACATTCGCGTCTTCGCCACTAGCAGAAAATTGCGTTGTTTCTACTTCGTACTCGCCCGTAATCGCAAGTACGTCCTTTTCCGGCAAAGCCGACGAAACAAACTGCCTCAAAATCCCCTTGATCGCTTCGGCACTATAATCAAAAAGATGTAGCCCTTCCGAAACCTGATAAAACTCGATCTTTTTATTTTCCACAAAATCCACCGGAATATAATAAAACAAGTCGATTTGTTCGTTTTTTACCGCCTCAATTCCCTCGTCTTTAGTCGCATAAAGTGCAAACGGATTATCCTTTGGTAAAATTCCCGCCTCGTCCATAATCGCAAGCTTCGTATCCTCCGGCAATTCCTCTACTACACCAGACGTTCCACCAATATAACCAATTAGCGTCATTAACCCTATAAACGCCGGCACGAGTAAAACCGAAAGCCAAAACGCCGGCTTCTTCAGTTGTCTTATGATCTCGAACTTTGTAACGATAAAAAGCGGTTTACTCATTTTCTTCTCCATAAGTATCAATAAATATCTGTTCTAGCGATTTTCCTTTAAACTTCTTCCGAATCTCACTAATTGTCCCATAAACCATTGCCTTCCCGTCCTTTAATAAAAGCGCCCTATCACACAGCCTCTCCACCTCATCCATATAATGCGTAATTAAAATAATCGCACAGCCTTTCTCGTGTAATTCTTCAATAATTTCCATCAGAAGCCTCCGATTCATCGGGTCAAACCCTTTCGTCGGCTCATCTAAAATCAAAAGTTTCGGCTCTCCCATAATACAAACCCCAAGCTGCACTTTTTGCTGTTGCCCGCCAGACAGCTTCTCCAATTTCTCGTTCATCTTTTCAATCAAACCAACTCGACGCAGATATTTATCACACCATTCCAAAGGATTTTTCACGCCCTTTAGTTCTGCAAAATACATCAAATTATCAATCACGGTCTCTTTCTTATAAAGCCCGCGCTCTTCCGGTAGATACCCCACCGTCACATCTAAATCTTCCGGATTATAAACTTTCCCATCAATCAAAAGTTCCCCTTTGGTCGCCTTATAAAATCCGAGAAGCGCCCTTACCGTCGTCGTCTTCCCCGACCCATTCGCACCAAGGAGTCCAAATACTTCCCCCTTTTTCACATTAAAAGACAAATCAGAAATAACGGTTTTATTCCCAAACTGCATCTTAAAATTCTTTACTTCTACGATATTCATAATTCTCCTGGTGAGCCCGGTTGGAATCGAACCAACATTGTATCCTTAGAGGGGATATGTCCTATCCGTTGAACGACGGGCCCGCATAAATAAATCCCCCTTATTATTATACCATATATTATATAACTCTGGAAATCTCTTCAAGTGTTGTCTCGCCTCTAAGTACCGCCAACACACCCTTTTGTTCCAAAGTCAACATTCCGTTTGCTTTTGCTGTTTTTTCAATTACGTCTGTATTGATTTCTGCCACATCTCCACGAATAAATGCCTGAATATCTTCCGAAACAATTAATTGTTCCATAATTACTGTTCGCCCATTATATCCAAATGGCTCTGCTTCCGTCGCCACCGGATCGTAAAGTGTTAAATTGTCTAAATCATAATTCGCCAAAATCTCTTCCGAAACTCCGTTCATTACCTCGCGAATATAACGCGCTTCCGCTTCTGTCGCCGAGCGTTGCTTTTTTGAATTCGCCAATTTTCGCACTAATCTCTGCGCAATCACTAACCTAATCGAACTCGAAAAAATCGGATTTACGCCAATCAAGTCAATCATTCTCGAAAATGCTGCTGAAGTAGAGTTAGCATGAAACGACGACAAAACGAGATGCCCCGTAATCGAAGCTTGAATCGCCGTTTTTGCTGTATCTGCATCACGAATCTCACCCACCATTACTACGTCTGGGTCTAACCTAAGAACCGATCGTAGCCCATCCGCAAACGATTCTCCCGAATTTGTATTAATCGGAATTTGCGAAATCCCCGTAATACCATATTCAATCGGATCCTCCAATGTAATAATTTTTTTATCCGAAGTATTCAAAGCATTAAGCATCGAGTACAAAGTTGTTGACTTACCCGAACCAGTCGGCCCCACCATCAATACCAATCCACGTGGATGCGAAATCACTTCATTAATTTCTTTCAACTCTTCTTTGGATAATCCTAACAAATCCAAATTCAGCAAACTCTCATCAAAATTAAAAAGCCTAAGCACTGCATCTTGCCCATACATCGTTGGCACCGTCTCTACACGGATGTTTAGAAGATGCGTCGCTCCATCTCTTGTGATGTCTTTTTGCATATGCCCAGATTGTGGTTTATTTGACGCCGTTGAAACATTCGCCCGCGAACTAAGCTCGCCCATAAAAACTCGGTACCTATCTCTATCGATCGTCGCCACCGGATGTAAAAGCCCATCCACCCTCATTCGAATCCGAATCTCGCCTCTAAGATTTTCAATGTGAATATCTGAAGCCCCTAGCTTATCAGCCTGATCAATTAAAAAGTCAAAAACTTTTTCGGTTGATACAGTCGCAAGTGTTTGCGACACACTTGCAATCGTCTCCGAATCACCCTCACCAGCAATTTTAATATCATCATATTGAATTTCTTTTGGCGGATCATAACGCAACATAAAAACTTTGTATGCCGATAACGAAATCAAGAAAAAGTCTGCTCGTTCGCCCTGATCTAAATAATCCTGTCGCATTTTTTCAATCAAACTACGTGGTGTCTGACTCGTCACCATAAATTGAAAATGCTCATCACCACCACCTTTTTGCAAAGGCAAAATAAAATCCTTGTGCATTTGCGAAATATCTAGTAACCCATTTACCAACGGAATTTCATTTTCAAATTCACGCGTATCTAAATATGGTAATCCCAAAATCTGCGACCTTTGCGCAGTTGCTTGCTCTTCATTCTCTCGCCTTTTCGACTGAATCTCACTTTCGTCCATGCTTATATTATAACATAAGCATTTACTAAAAACCATCCCACACTGGCAAATCTTCCGGAAACGGGTCAAAATCCGTAAACCCATCACCATCATTATCTCGATACTCATTTGCCCCGTATGGATTATATCCCAGTTCTAACAAAAATCTCGACGGCGTATTATAATTTCTACTTCCAAACGAAAATCGACTCGTAGCATAAGTCAAAAATAGTTTAGACATCGCTCGCGTCATCCCTACATATGCCAAACGTCGTTCTTCTTCCAAATCCGCCTCTGAGTCCAACGCTCTAGAACTCGGAAACAACCCGTCTTCCATCCCTACAATAAACACTACTGGGAACTCTAGCCCCTTTGCCGCATGAAGCGTCATCAAAGTTACCGAATTTCGGCTCGAACGTTCATCTGCGCTCGACATCAAACTCGCATCTGCCAAAAACTCTTCTAGATTTTCATATTCTGCTACATTAGACGCCAAAACTTCTAAGTTCCCCATTCGCTCATCTGCACTCGGCGTCCCGTCATCAGTTAACTCTTTAAAATTAAAACGTTCAATCACTCGTCGCACCAATCCGCCCAAATCCTCGTTAGTTTTTGCCTCTCGCAAAAACGCAACCAAGCGCAAAAAACTATTCTTTGCTTTTGCTGTTTTTAAAACTTCTACCAAGTCTGCTTCAAAAAGTGGCTTATCACTACTAATACTATCCATTGCTGATAAAATCTTCAAAAGAGACGCTTCGCCAATCCCACTCAAAACATTTTTCACTATCCGTTCAAAGCTGATTCTATCGCGCTGATTTACAACTAATTTCAAAATCGCGAGCACATCTTTCACTTCTTTTCGATCATAAAATCTCACCCCACCCACAATCTTGTACGGAATTTTCATGTTCATTAGCGCTTTCTCAAATGCATACGATTGTGCGTTCGTTCGATACAACACTGCAAAATCCGAATAATCCGAATAATTTTCCCTCATCTTCAAAATCGAAAGCGCCACAAAATTCGCCTCTTCCGTCTCGTCGCGTAAACTCTCAATATCTACCGGCTCACCCTTTCCTTCTACCGTAAATAATTCCTTTTCTGTCCGTGTCTTATTTTCGTTAATAATTTTTTGCGCCGCTTCCAAGATATTTCCAGTCGAACGATAATTTTGTTCCAACTTAATCACTGCCGCTCCCGGAAAATCTCGCTCAAAATTCAAAATGTTTGTAAAATCCGCTCCTCGCCACGAATATATCGATTGCCAATCATCCCCCACCACGCAAATGTTTCTTTCTTCATTTACCAACAATTTCACTATATTATATTGTATTAAATTCGTATCCTGATATTCATCAATCAAAATATGTTTAAAATGTTTGCGCCATTTTTCTCGCACCGCCGGATTTTCTCGCAATAATTCCAATTCCTTCAAAAGTAAATCATCAAAATCTAGTGCCCCTGCTTTTTGCTTCTCCTCTTCATATTTTCGAAAAATCTTTGCTATTTGTTGCTGATTCGGATAATATGCTTTCGCTTCATATTCATCTGGTCCATTTCCTTGATTTTTTTCATTTGAAATAATAGCCTGGATCGATTTTGGTTTTAAATTTTTACTATCAGTCATCTTTAGCTCTCGCATAATTCTTCGAATCAGCGAAATCTGATCATCCGTATCGTAAATCACAAAATTCCGAGAAAGTCCCGCCGCTTCCGATTCTTGTCTTAATATCCTCACTGCAATCCCATGAAATGTTCCCATAAATGGCATATGCACATTTCCTAAAAGTTTTTCTATCCGTTCTCGCATCTCATTCGCCGCTTTATTCGTAAAGGTAACTGCCAAAATTGATGATGGCGGAACTCCATGCGAAATCAAATTTGCGATTCTGTATGTCAAGGTTCGCGTTTTTCCTGACCCCGCCCCCGCAAGTATCAACACCGGCCCCGACAAAATCTCTACCGCTCTTTTCTGCTCGTCGTTTAAACCGTCTAAAATCATATACCAGTCAACGGAGAAATATCCGCTCCTAAATGCCTCAACCTCACTGCAAAATCTTGATATCCGCGATTAATGGTATAAACATTCCTAAGAATCGATTTACCAGGCGCCGCCAACATTCCAATTAGCACTACTACTGCCGGACGCAAAGCCGCTGGCGCCACCAATTCCGCCGCATGAAAATTCGTTGGCCCTTCAATATAAACCCGGTGCGCATCCAAAAGTTCTACTTTTACATTCAATCGACTAAGCTCCGTCACATACACTGCACGATTTTCAAATACCCAATCGTGAATCAAAGTTCTTCCTTTAGCCACACTAGCAATCACCGAAAAAAACGGCAAGTTATCGATATTAAGACCCGGAAACGGCATCGGATGAATTTTGTCTTTTGGTGCTACCAACTCCGATTTCTTCACTACTAAATCTACCAATCTCGTTCGCCCATTTGCCGACAAATACTCCTTAGATTTTGTAATTTTCGCATTCATGCTCTTTAATATCTCCAGCTCAATTTCCAAAAATTCAATCGGCGCTTTTACAATCGTAATTTCCGAATTCGTCACCAGTGCCGCCGCAATAAAACTCATCGTTTCGATTGGGTCTTCTGAAATATAATAATCTACGTCTTTTTCAAAGCGTGCTCGCCCTTCTACCACCAAAGTCGTCGTCCCCACCCCAGAAATTTTCACTCCTAATTTTTCCAAAAAGAAACACAAATCCTGCACCATATAATTAGATGACGCCCCTACAATCGTCGTTTTACCAGCACTCATCGCCGCCGCCATCAATACATTTTCCGTCACCGTATCGCCTCGTTCAATTAATACAATATATCTATCTTTATATTTTTTCAGCGTATTTTGATTGACTTTAACTTCATAAAAACCACTGTGACATTCCGCATCTACTTCTAAACCAAACGACTCCAAAGCTTTCAAATGTGGCTCGACTGTTCGTGTTCCCAACGAACATCCTCCCGCATAAGGAATTCGAAACTCTTCATAACGATGTAGTAATGGCCCCAAAAACATAATAATTGATCGAGTTTTTCGTGCCGCTTCTATATCCATCTCGTCTAATTTCAATTCACGTGGTGATATAATTTCTAGGTCACGGTGCCGGTTAAACCAATGACATTTTACTCCCACCGATTCCAAAACTTCAATAATTCTAAATACCTCTTCAATCCTTGGCACCTTATGCAAAACCGTCCTCCCAACATTAAGAAGTGATGCCGATAGCAACCCTACTGCGGCATTTTTTGATGCATTTATCGTAATTTCGCCCGCCAATTCTTTACCGCCATTTATCTGAAAACTTTGCGAAGCTGAGTCGTTAACAGAAAGAATTTGCCTCCCCAAAGCCTCTGATAATTTTTTAACCATTTCTAGCGATACATTTTGACCACCCTTTTCAATTCGGTGAATTGCCGACTGACTCGACCCCACTGCTCGCGCTAGCTCATCTTGCGTCCACCCTTTTTCTAGTCGAAGTTGTTCAATTAATTCCCCGATTACTTCTTGGTATCTTCGCTGCTTTTTCATAAAAAAATTATATCACAGGATGAATATATGATACAATTATTTTATGAAAACTATTAAAGATATCGACATCAAAAATAAAAACATTCTAGTTCGCGTTGATTATAACGTCCCAATTAAAAAAGGTGAAATCACCGACGATTTACGTATTCGCGCTAGCCTTCCAACCATCAATTATTTATTAGAAAATGGCGCCAATAAAATTATTTTAATTTCTCATCTCGGGCGCCCAGACGGCAAAGAAAACCCTGAATTCTCATTAAAACCAGTTGCAGAATCACTCGCAAAACTCCTCGGGCAAAAGGTTGGCTTCTATCCTCTTTCAAATAATCTAGCTTCAGATGAAAAAATCATCCTCCTCGAAAATCTTCGTTTCCATCCAGGCGAAGAAGAAAATTCTCAAGATTTTATCAAAAATATCATCGATGCCACATCGGCCGATCTTTTCGTCCAAGATGGTTTTGCCGTAGTTCATCGTGCGCATGCTTCTACTGACGCTGTCAAAAATTTTCTCCCAGTTTATGCCGGTCTTTTACTCGAAAAAGAAATTGAGAGTCTCGCCAAAGCTATCAAAAATCCCGAAAAACCCCTCCTTCTCATTCTTGGTGGCTCCAAAGTTCAAGATAAAGAACCTTTAATCAATGCTTTTCTAGAAACTGCCGACCAAATCATTGTTGGTGGCAAAATTGCCGCTGATGGTTATCAGTCAAACTCTGCCAAAATCTATGTCGCCGAAGATTTTGACGAAGACATAAATGGCGCCAAGCTCGACATCGGCCCGCTTTCTACCGCCAAAATTGCCGAACATATCGCCAATGCTAAGACTATTATTTGGAACGGCCTTCTCGGCTATGCCGAAGATCCTGCCTATGCAACCTCTTCCATTATTACTGCCGAGATTCTTGGTGATACTCCCGATAAAACTACCATCATCTGTGGTGGCGATACTACCGGTTTTGTCGAAAATCTCGCCAAAACCCACAAAAACCTAGCTTATTCGCTTATTTCCACTGGGGGTGGTGCCGCCCTCGAATTTCTCACCGGCAATAAGTTACCAGGTATTGAAGCAATCGAAGATTAAACCAACCGCACTTTTATTGTATCGGTGCCAACTTTTTCTTTGTCTCCAGAAACAATCACCGCTAACAAATCTTTTTCGCCTTCTTTAGTTTTAAGATATCCAGATTCTTTTAATTCTCGTGCCAAATCAAAACCAAAATCTTCTGAATATGGTCGTACAAACGCTGAATTCGCATAACAAAGTGCTAGTTGATTTGCCACTTTTCGGTTCGAAGTTACCGAAACAATCGGCAAGTTCGGCCTTCCAGCCGCTGTCGTCGTCGCCGTTACTCCCGAAGCCGTCTGACACACAATCACGTCTGCCTCGATGTGTTCAGCCAACCTACACGCCGCATTCGAAATCGCATCATAAACTTCCGACTTTTCACCAACCGGCGTCTTTGTAATCGGTGCGATTCGCGAATGATTTTGTGTGTACAAAATCACTTTCTTCATCTCCTCTACTGTTTCTACTGGATATTTTCCGTTTGCAGTTTCGTCCGAAAGCATCACTACGTCCGCACCTTGTACCACTGCAGTCGCCACGTCTGAAACTTCTGCCCGTGTTGGCTCTGGATTTTCCACCATCGAACTAAGCATCTGTGTCGCCACAATGCAAAGCTTTGCGTGTGCCCGACAAAGCGCAATTAATTTTCGTTGAATAATTGGCACCACTTCTGCTCCGGCTTCTACTGCCATATCGCCACGCGCCACCATTATCCCATCCGCCGCTTTTACAATTTCTTCCAAATTCTCTTTACTTTCAATTGCTTTTTTAGTCTCAATCTTAGCAATCACCTTCGCACTTGAACCATGCGACAGCAAAATCTGCTTTAATTTTTCAATATCTCGCGCACTTTGTACAAACGACAACGACACATAATCATAATCACAACCTGCCCCATATTCAATATCAGCTAAATCTTTTTCGGTCAAAATATCACCACCAAAATCTGTATCCGGGAGATTTAATCCTTTTCTCGACATAATAAACCCATCATTTAAAATCCGTACCTTAATTGCTGTCTCCGAAACGATTTCAATAACTTCAGTTTTAATTTTTCCATCAAACATAAAAAGCGGCTCGCCGATTTTTACTTTCGAAGATAAATTATATTGAACCGGAACCGTCAATCCACCATCATGTTCAAATTCTTTAGCTTCTAAAACAACTTCGTCATCTTTTTTCAAATCTAAATGGTTATCTTTTAATATACCAAGCCTAATTTTTGGCCCTTGCAAATCTTGCAAAATCGCTACACTGCGCCCCTTTTTCTCTGCCGCTTCACGAATCCATTTTATTTGCTGATCTCGTTCTTCATTTGAACCATGCGAACAGTTCAATCTACATCCATTTACCCCCGCCATAATTACTTCTTCGATCTTTTCTGCTGTGTTTGTTGCTGGTCCAATCGTAGCTAAAATTTTTGTTCGTTTAAAAAGTTTACTCATATATAATATATTATCATAATTTTTATGTTAATATAATACTATGGCAACCAAAAAATCTCAGAAATCTTTTACAAAAGTACAAAAAATTATTCTCTCCATTATCGGATTTTTATTTGTCTTGGTTACTATACTTTGTATATCGATATTTTTCCTCAACCCCGAAACTCGCATTAAAAACAAAATTACCGAACTCACCGCCAAGTATTACGAAACTTATCTTTACGAAAATTTAAAAAATTCCGATCAAGTCCCAAATTTCGAAGAAGCCATCGAACGTTATAAAGATTACGGCTTCGCACATGTCTATCTTCGTCAACTTATTTATTACGACAACAATCCAGAAACCATTAACTTCCTCAAAAAACACTGCGACGAAAACAAAACTTCTGCCAAAATCTATCCCGAACCACCCTATTCCAAGACTTCTTATCGCGTCGACTATACCTACTCTTGCGATTGGTGATCTCGGCGGGAGTCGCATCGAAGATTCGACTCCGCTTTACACAAAAAATGGTGATCTCGGCGGGAGTCGAACCCGCGTTGTCGGGATGAAAACCCGATGTACTAACCGTTATACTACGAGACCACGGTTATTATATTATAACAAATAATTATTCAGAAAGCAAATTTTTATATATCAATTACCGAGCTAAGCAACGCAGTGAAGCCCCGTTGAAGCGGTAGCCCTCGTGCTGGGGGTAAACCATCGTAGAATAGGATACTAGGGCCCGCGCGAACGTACCGCTAGACGCCGTAGAAGACCAGTAGTACCCATAGTATCCAACGTTGTCGAGTCCCGCGTAAGCGCGACCGGTGCGAGACATATAGAGTGGAGCTTTTTCTAAGCCTTCACTGCTAATGCTAGTATTACCTGTATAATTATCGTATAAGTAAGCTAATCTGGAGAATTCGTCTCGTGAATTTGCTTGAGTGTAATCTGGTGATGCGCTAGTGACAGTTGGCAATCTCCAGCCTTTCGGACAAATGGAATTTGGTGGGTTGTTGGCGATATTAGCCATTGTATCTGCAGTGTAGGCAGAAGTATCGTTGCTGGCTACTGCAGTAGACCAGTTGTAATAGTTACCTACATGACCGTGAGCGCCGTTAGAAGCGTAAGGTGTAGTCGCAAAGTAATTCTTCCAACTAGCATCAGCTTTAGTGACGTAGTTACAACCTTGATAATTTACTCCACCTACTACTTTGTTGCATAAACTAGAGTCGTAGAATGGTTCATTTTTCCAATAATAGTCACCCGTATCTATCGAATATGGCGTATTATAATCATTCGTCCAACCAGTAATACTGCCTGAAGTAGATGCGTTAGTTACGGCATTAATGGTACTTCTCATCGGCGTCCAAGAAGCAACTGTATTTAGGTCTGTATCAGCATTAGTGAGTGCAGTGGATGTGCTTAAGTTTAAGTCTAAGTTCTGCGTCATCCAACATTTCCCGTCTTGTAATTTAGTTGCCCAGTAGACCTTGTTGTCTCTAGTATCTATTAACTGGGTTTGTCCTGGCTCGTCTAACACATTCACCATCCCACAAATACTATCACTCATGTCTTGCATCTTATAATAGCCGTTGTGAGTAGATTTACCAGATTTTTGGTAGGCGTCGGAGATGGTGACTGGTGGGTCACTGACGCAGCGCACGCTATAACCAAAAGACTTATTCCCGTTGCCTGTACCCGGAGCAACGTAGTCACGGTTAAACCCTAAAATGTAGTCATTAGTCGAGGAACTCACCGTAGACGACCATGTATATCCACCAACACTTTGAAACCTAAGCGACGAACCAAGCACATAGCCTGAGTGAACAAAATTATTAGGATAGGTACGAAGAGATTTATCTACGGGATTAGATTCAGTATCCCCATTATAATATGGCGCTATATTATTTGGGTAGTTGGTTGGGCTGGTGTTATTATTAAGCTTCGCAACAACTAGATCCCAATATTCATTATTAGCTTCATTATTTTTGTTACCGCCTATTGGTAATCGCCATCCTTTAGGGCAAATGCTCGTGGTAACACTTGTATTATTTACACCGTAATCTGCAGTAGTGCCTACTGCTGCCGCAAATGAGTAATAATTACCATAACTATAAGCGGCATCAGTACTGGCAGTCATATTAGCGACTGGATTTACCGTATTGCTTGCATTCATTTCTATACTATTATAGCTGGTGATAGTGAATGTATCAGTAGAAGCAGGCAGAGTTAAATTAGAGTAGATAGTAGTATTGTCTGGTGTTAGGTTAATTGCTGTATTACCACCCAGCCTTAAGTTCTCAATCATCCAGCATTTATTGTCTGCGAGTTTGGCTACTGCGTATGTATTATTGTCTCTAGTGTCTGTTAGAGCTGTGACTTGGCCTGTAGTTAATGAATTACAGCCAGTCCAGTTTTGCAAAGTGCCTGCACTAGGTATCCATATAGCATAGAGTGTTAAGCCTTTTTGGTCTAGGTTGGTTGGTGTAGTGATAGTCTGATTAGGACCATAGAAGCCATTAGGGTCTGAATAGTCATAGGTAGTAGACCAGCCTGCAAAGCCGTATCCTGGGCGTTTGAAGTTAGATGCCCAGAGTGTAGCTTCACTATTTGGTGTGAGTGGTGTAGTGAAGTTATCTACTGTGCTAGTGTACCCTGTGTATTCTTGATCTGCCATAGTGTCTATGACTAGACCATTGGCATTAGGCACATAGCCTATTTTGCCTGGAGATGTGGCTATCGGTTGGTTAGGCACTGCACTAGCTGGGTGGAGTACTGTGTATCTGACTTTGCCAGTATAACTGCCACTAGGTTGACTTAGTGACATATATACTGCATAAGAAGCATCAATAGCGGCTTGGTTAGTAGTACCAGTGACACTAGCTACTTCTGCTACTTTGGTCCAGTTATCTGGTACATTAGTGAAGTTAGTGAATGGGGATATAATAGTAGGAGTGTAACTATTGATGCCTGCGTTTGGACCTGTGCCTATACCAGTACCTGTGACTGCTTCTAGTTTCATGGCCCATTGGGAAGTGTCGCCCGATGTGGCGGTGCCGGTGGGGATACTCCCCACTCCCGATGCTAACATGGTATTGTTGCCTAGTGTATTATTAGAATAGCCTATGGCATAGATAGAGAAGTTGTCTTCAGTATTACAAAAGACATTGATTCTGGTTTTGCCTATATCGTTTTTATATTGGCCATTTTGCATATTAACATTATAGGTTTGTCCAGGACCTGAAGTAGTAGTGAGATTACATGATTCGGAGACGGTGATGGAGACGGTGTCTACTACGTTATCAACAGCAGAAGCGGAATTCCCCGCGAGTATCAGTCCAGAAACAAGAGTAGAGCTAATTAGGGCAGCAACTAATATATATATATATATATGCGATTTTGTGATTTAACTCTCATATATCTATTATACCACAAGCGGTTTTAAAAATCTAATCTTTTTTACAATAACGACAAAAACTCTTTCTCCGAAATTTTTGGAATCCCAAGTTTCTCTGCTTTTTCCAATTTCGACTTTCCGGGTTTCTCGCCCAAAATTAATGCTGTTGTATTTTTCGTAACCGAAGACGTTACTACTGCCCCAAGTTCTCGCAACTTATCTTCCGCCTCTTCCCTACCCATACTTTCCAAAGTACCAGATATAATATACGACTTCCCAGCAAGCGGGAGATTTTTAGTTTCTTCGAGTTTCGGTTCTACGCCAAGAGATTTTAATTCGTCAAGCAATTTCAAATTCTCATCATCATTAAACCACGCCAAAATCGCCTCTGCCACAATTCCGCCAACATCCGGAATTGCGATAAGCTCATCTTCTGTCGCATTAACCAAATTATCTAAATTCTTAAATTCTCGTGCCAGTGCCACTGCCGTCTGCGATCCAACATGACGAATCCCAAGCGCCGTAATAAATTTAGCAAGCGTCGGATGTTTTGAAGCCTCAATCGCCGAAACTAAATTCTTCGCCGAAAGTTCGCCAAATCTCTCAAGCACAGCGATTTTGTCAACTGTAAGTCTATACAAATCAGCAATAGATTTAACAAGCCCCGCATCAACCAAAGCAACAACATTTTTCTCACCCAATCCCTCGATATTTAGTGCTGGTTTCGACGCATAGTATTGGATTGCTCGCTTCAAAATAAAATCCGACGATTCCCCCAAAACTCGGTAAACTACTTCTCCTTCCGGGCGCTCAAACTTTAGTTCTGGATATTGTTTCTTTAGAGCTTCCTCATAATCAAATGCTTTTGTTCCCTCCGGCCGAAGACTCATTAAAACTTCTTTTATTTGTGGGATAATATCTCCCGCCTTATATATAATAACCGTATCGCCAATCCGAACATCGAGCCGTTTTATTTCATCCGCATTATGAAGTGACGCGTGTCGCACCGTCGTCCCCGCGACTTCTACCGGGTCTAAAATCGCAACCGGCGTTGCCGCACCCGTCCGCCCAATTGAAATCACGATATCACGCACAACAGTCGTCGATTCTTCCGCCGGAAACTTAAACGCAACTGCCCCACGTGGCGTCTTACCAACAATCCCAAGTCCCTCATACACTTTTCGATCATTAATTTTAATCACCATTCCATCCGTATTAAACGGCAAATTCTTTCGCGTCTCATCTAACTCTCGAATATATTTAAACATCTCCAGCTTTTTATCAGCCTTAAAAACTTTTGTCTCCCCCGAAGTCTGAAACCCAAATTTTCTTAACATTTCATAAGCTTTTGCATGCGTCGGCGAATCTGGCGTTACTAAATCATACGCAATAAATTTGAGCGGCCTCGAAGCCGCAACTTTCGGATCTAACTGTCGAATCGAACCAGCAGCAAGATTACGTGGATTAGCAAATTTATCTTTCAATCTCTCAAAATCTTTCTTGAAAATGACAATTTCTCCACGTACTTCTAGCTCGGAAGGTATTTCTTTAATCGGAGGGAATCCGGAGGCTGGCAAGCCGAGGACGAGCGCCGGCCGCCCGTGGCGACGGGCCGGCCGGACGCGGCCCGACGATAAAGAAATACTTCCGAGTTTAAGTGGGATATTCTCAATAGTTTTAACATTCAAAGTTACATCTTCGCCAACTAGTCCATCCCCTCGTGTTACCGCTTGATAAAAAACTCCGTCACGATATTTTAGCGCGCATGCCAACCCGTCCATTTTAATATCTGTAAAAAACTCCTCAATTTTTCCACCCGGAATTAATTTCTCATTTCGAACAATCCAATCATCAATTTCCTCTTCCGAAAAAACATCGGCCAGGCTAATCATCCGTTTTTCATGTGAAACTTTTTCAAATTTATCCAAAGGTTTTCCTGCAACCCGCTGCGTTGGCGAGTCTGGCGTAATCAAATCTGGAAACTCCGATTCCAAAACCGAAAGTTCGTGTTTTAACGAATCCGCCGCCGCTTCACTCATAGTCGACTCATCTAAAACATGGTAATGATATCGATAATCATTAATGATTTCTTTTAATTTTTCGATTCTTTTTTCTGCGTCACTTTTCTTCATAGCCAAGCATCCATCGATAATATAAATACAAATAAGTAGTTATATAAATTGCCGTAAACCAAACCATAATCGAAAGACAAATTGGCACAAACGGTATCCCCGCTGTCCATTCGAATGTTTTTATCCAAAGATCAAACATGATTAAAGGCAACATCACGATTATCCAAATTATCACTAGCGCCAATAAAAGTGCAATTAAACGAATGACAAATTGCGTTCGTCGCCCCATCATCAAATCTGCTGCCGTTCTTAAAGCTTTCATTGGATAAAGCCCCGGCGCCGACACTGCCACAAACGCCATTAACGAACTCGTGAGCAAATACCCCGAAATCAAAATCATCAATCCCGCAAACGCAAAAAACAACAAAGCATAAAACGGTGACGCCAAAAACTCTGTTTGTACTGCCGCCGAAAAAGCAATAATCAAAATAAAAATCGGAATACATTGCAAAATTGCCGTTACAAAAATTATAAAGCTCGGAATCATCGGTGTCATCGCATTATAAAGCCCATCACGAAGTTTAACCTTGCGCTTGTCCAGTCGCCGTCGCAAAAGATAAATTGTTGTCAACCATACAATTAAAAAGATAATTGCCCCAAACACGGTTGCCACTTCCGAACTCTCACCCGAAAGCCCGCCAGTAGTTATCGCCGAAGCCAGCAATAGCCCCGCTTTCGCCATACCTCCAATTTTGCCATCCGCAATTTGTGCATTTGTCTCTTCCAAAATATCCTGAAATCGCACATAACTTTCTTCTTTCATGATTCCAATAAATACTGCACTTAAAACCACTGCAATAGCAAGTAATGGCAAAAACAATTTCCAATTTTTAAAAATAATTTTAAAACTTGCAAAAATATGGTGCATGATTCCTGGCACGTTCAAATCTCGCTTATAATCCTCCCGATACGATCGTCGAAAAGACTTGTGTGGGCTAACACGCTTAGAAGACTTTTTTGCCATGTTCTAATCTTTCAATTCTTTTTTCAATCGGTGGATGCGACGATAATAAATTATTGAAAAAACCTTTCCTTAAAGGATCGTTAATATACATCGACTCCGCAGCCAAATTTTGCGACCTCATTGGCTGACTATGTGCTTGTAATTTTTTAAGTGCCAAAATCATACCCTCGGGATATCGTGTAATATGTACTGCCGATGCATCAGCAAGATATTCTCGCTGTCTCGACACCGCCATCCGTGCCACCGCCGCAATAATCGGCGACAAAATCGCTACCACTAAAATCAAAATATATCCTACCGGACTACCCTCATTATCACGCCGTCTCGAACCATAAAACATCATTCTAAATGACAAATCTGATATCAGCCCAATCACGCAAACCAACCCAAACACAATCATCGACACTCTAATATCGTAATTTTTCACATGCGACATCTCGTGCGCCATTACTGCCGTCAGCTCTTTATCATCCATAATGTCTAAAAGTCCCGTTGTCGCCGCAACCGCCGCATGTTTCGGGTCTCGCCCCGTTGCAAAAGCATTTGGCGCCGAATCGTTTATAATATAAACTTTCGGCATCGGCAACCCTGTCGTAATCGATAAATTCTCCACTATATTATATAGTCTACGATTATCTTTTTTGGTAATTTCTTTCGCCCCCGTCATCGCCACCGCAATCGAGCCCGCCATAAAATACTGAAATACCGCATATAAAATCGAAATCAAAATCGTCCAAACTGCAACCCACCAATTCTGAAAATACCACGCAAAAACCCCCGCAATCGCCCCAATCATTATCACAAAACCAATAATAATATATATGGTTCGACGCTTATTTTCTGCAATATGTTTATACATCTTAATTAAAACTTAACGTCCGGAGCTTTTTCAATCTGTGCTTTTTCTGCATCCGGCACCTCAAAGTACTCACGTTGTTTAAAATGACCAATTATACTATTAATCATATTTGTCGGGAAAGTTTTAATTTTTGTATTCAAATCTTTTGCACCTGCATTATAAAAGCGTCGCGCTGCTTGAATTTTATCTTCAACATCCTGAAGTTGAACCTGCAAAGTTTGGAAATTTGCATTTGCTTTTAGTTCTGGATAAGCTTCTGCGATTGCAAAAAGTCGCCCCAAAGCTCCGGTCATTTCTTTTTCGGCTTCTGCTGCTTGTTTTACGGTTTTTGCACCCATCACCGCTGAACGCGCTTCGGTTACCATCGCAAAAGTGTCTTTTTCGTGCTTCGCATAACCCTTTACTGTTTCAACTACATTCGGAATCAAATCTGCTCGATACTTTAGTTGAACTGTAATATCACTCCAAGCTTCATTTACTCGCTCATCTAGTTTAACTAAGCTATTGTATACTCCCGCAATAATCCCGCCAATCAATACAATCGCCACGATTACTACGATTAGCACAACTATCCATGTCTCCATTTTTTCCTCCTTTTATATAAAAAATATGCACCATATATTATATATGGTGCGAGCGAAGAGACTCTAACTCTCGACCTCTTCCTTGGCAAGGAAGCGCTCTAAACAACTGAGCTACGCTCGCATATCATAATTATAACACAAACTCTTGCATTTTTTTAAAAAATCATATACAATATAACCATAAACTTAATCAAAAAATAAAAAAATGGAAATAGCATTACAAATTACAATTCTCGTCGTTGGCTTCATCCTTTTAATCAAAGGTGCCGACTGGTTAGTCTCGGGCGCTTCTAGTGTCGCCTCAAATTTTAAAGTATCAAAACAATTAATCGGCCTCACTATTGTCGCAATCGGTACCGGTGCACCCGAGCTTGCAGTTTCTATTTCCTCTTTAATCGATGGCAACACCGACATGCTACTTGGCAACGTTATCGGTAGTAATATCATCAATATCCTACTCCTAATCGGCATCGCCGCTCTCATTAAACCGGTTCGCATCCAAAAATCCACCATTTCAAAAGAACTTCCCATGCTTTTACTTATTTCTACCGCCATGGTCGTTCTCTTTCTAGACGAAGGCATCTCTGGTGCCGCCGAAAACATCATCACACGTAGCGATGCCGTAATTTGCATTCTTCTCTTCTTAATTTTTATTTACTACATCATAAATATGGTCAAGAAAAGCCGCAATTCGAAAAAAGAAGTCGAAAAACCAAAATGGAAACTTGGCAAATCCTTCCTTATTACTGGCGTCGGTCTCGCTGGTGTTATTTTTGGCAGTAATTTTGTCGTCGATTCTGCTTCAACTCTTGCCGCCATGGTTGGCGTTTCTGATCGTATCATTGCTCTTACCATCGTCGCCTTCGGCACTTCACTTCCCGAACTCGTTACAACCATTACTGCCGCTCGCAAAAATGAAAACGAGCTTCTCGTCGGCAACATTATCGGTAGCAACATCTTTAACATCTGCATCGTGCTTGGTCTTCCGGTTGCCATATTTGGCGCCATTAAACCAACCAGCTTCGAAATGCTCGATATTATTATGTTAATCGGCTCTGCCGCTATTCTTTGGGCCGTCGCAAAACGTGGTAGTAATGGCAAAGACGGCAAAATTCTTCGCATGGAAGGGGCCCTGATGTTAATCATTTTTGCTATATATTACAGCTATATAGTTTACGGAGCTCTCGCTTGAACTGGTTAGTTTTTGTTGCTATCGCCGTAGTATTCGATTCACTTCGAATTTTTATCGACAACTACGTATCAGATGTTTATTTCAAAGGTCGCGATGCTGTTGCTCAAAAATTTTTCTACGGCTGGTGCAATCTTCTCTTTGGCTTTATTCTTCTCATTATTCTCGGCCTTACTATTACTTCCGATAATTTATCTGCCCTATTATTTATTATAGTATCAGGTGTTTTTAGTGGCATCGCCGGCATTCCTTATTGTAAAGCTCTCGAAATCGATGACTCAACCAATCTCGGCATTTTTACTCAACTTTCCCCAGTTTTATATTTAATCTTTGGCTGGATTTTTCTCGGCGAACAATTTTCTCCAACCCAACTCGCCGCCTTTATCGCCATTATCGCCGCACCAATCATGATCGTTTTAACCACCCGAAAACGTAGTCGCAAAGTCAAACTCCGTGCAGTTTTTTACGCCTTTATGTACGTCTTCATTGCTGTTATCGGTAACCTTATTTTCGTCAAAGGCGACGAAATCGCCGATTGGACCTTAATCCAAGAATTAGCGCTAGTATTTATTGGTCGTGGCATCGCCGATATTTTTATTATCGGTGAAGTCAAAAAATGGCGCACTCGCTTTAAGGTGGTTTTGAAAAAGAGTCGCAAAAAAGTTTTGCGCCCTCTCATCATAAATTACGGTGTTGGTTTTTTAAAAGACATCGGTTATCGTGGCGCCCTAGTTATGGCTCCGGCTGTTGCTATGGCTTCCGCCGCATCAGATGCGATTGAGCCAATTGTAATTTTCTTCATGGGTTTAGTCCTTACTCTCATTTGGCCAAAATTCGGTCGCGAAAAATTAAACAAAAAATCCGTCTTTGTTCATTTCGTTGCCACTATCCTCGTCGTAATTGGCATCACAATCCTTCAAGTATGATATAATTAAAACACCTGGTGCTTTGGCGGAGTGGTTACGCAGCGGTCTGCAAAACCGCGTACACCGGTTCAATTCCGGTAGGCACCTCCAAATTTAAAATTTTATTTTTCCGGTAATTTCATTATCGGCTTTTTTAATTTCCCGAGTTTCCCGGCTTTTTTAATTAACGCCCCAACTTTTTCTTGTTCTGCCTTTTGTTTTTCTTTTCCGAACTTTTCTTGCTGGCGCTTTAAATCTTTATAAAATCCCGTCCCCTTAGCCGCTTTCCAAAAAATCTCTTCTGCTGGCACATTTTTATAATGCCACGGTTTATTAAACAAATTAAAATGTACCAATTTTGTATCTTTTGGTAATTTTTTCGAAGGCTCAGCGTTCCAAATCGGCTCTAAATGCTTTATCTTTCCCCGACAAATCACATTCAAATAATCTTGATCCGGCGCCACCAAATCTGCATCATATTTTTCAATCATCGAAACTAGTGTCGATAAATAATGCATTTTTCGCATTTTTTTAAGATCCATCACCATCACTCCGTCATTTACGTATTCCGTATGTGGCACTCCTACCGCATTATTAACGTATGCTTTAAACTCTGGGATTACATCAACTTTCGGATCCACCATCGCCGCGACAACATTTTCGCCAAGCTCAGTATCAAACAACTCGCCAATATCGCCGAGCAAAATCGTATCGCTATCAATATAAACACATTTATTGTACTGTGGAAAAAGTCGTGGAATAAAGAACCGATAATAATAAACCGCCGCACTAAAAAAATCGCCTGCACCTTTTCGTTTCGCACAATACGAAATCACCGCCTTTAAATATAAATTCCGATCGATTTTTTTAAATTGAATTGCACAATTTTTTGTTACTAAATTTCGTAGCCTAATTCGGTTGGCCCAGTTTAATCCATCGTGCAAAATAATCACTCGGTAATACCTTTTTGGATCAGTTTTTTTCACTAATGAATTAATTGCTGTTGCTGCATATGGCGCATACGCACTATTAATCGCCAGAAAAACCGGCACAACTTTAAATTTACTTAGCGGATTTACGCCTGTATCGAAAATACTCATAACTATTCCTCTTGCTATATTTTACCATAGAATCATAAGCTTCTTTAGCCAATTTCGCCCGATTTTCCGCTTCGGTCTTTTTTGCGTCCGGATAAAACGGCCCGTCAAGATATACATCCATTCGTGGCAACTCTCCTTTTTTTCGCTTATGAAAAGTCGTCGTCATCGTAAAAATTGGCAAATTGTTTCGTACTGCATATTTAAACGATTTGTCGCCCGCTGGAAATTTCCGAATTTTTGTCGCATACGGCCAAACATGCGCTTCCGGATAAATTACCAAAACTTTTTTCTGCTTTTTAAGGCGCTTATCAACTGCTTCGTTCATCGCCTTTTTTTCTGCTTCATTTGTCCCCAGTGGAATCCCACCGATCATCGGCAAATACTTCCCGATACCAGGTAATTTTAAATTCACCGGGCTAATCACCGTAAAAATTCTTCGCTTTACTAAAATCGCCGGCCCAAAAACGTCATGAAACGGATTCGTATGGTTAGCATAAAGCACAAACCCTGTTTTTTTAGCTTTTTTCAATTTTTCTTGTCCATAAAATTTCGTTTGCCAATAACATCTTTCATACCATTGTCCAAACACCCAAAATGCTCTAAACAAAATCGCAGAATAAATCCTAACCAGTGGATTTTTTGGAATAAACTCATATCCTTCAGGAAGCAAAACTTTTTCTTTTCGTTCTTGTTCTTTTGTTTTTATCGGATCATCCGTCTCGTTTTCATAATAAAAAATCCGTTCCTCTTTTGGAATATCTTTCTGGAATAAACTCGCTTTTGCCATAGTATAAGTATATCACAGACAATGTTACGCTAAGCAGTAAGGGTTAGCGGGCGACGCACCTAACCGGAAAGCCGGCCGTCCGATTGTTAGAGGCGACGCCCTGAGGGTAAATCGTGCTAGAAAAGAAGCCTAAGTAGTGCGCGCCAGTACTAATACCAACCGTACTAGACCATCCGAAGCCGCTATCGCCGGCGCGGAGGAGTATCGAGCTGTTGACGTTGCCCGAGCGCGGGTAATAAAGTGGCGCTTTTTCTAAGCCTTCGCTACTGATGCTAGTATTACCTGCATAATTGGCATAAAGATAAGCTAATCTAGAAAATTCGTCTTTTGAGCCGGCTTGAGTGTAGTCTGGAGCGGCACTGGTAATAGTCGGGAGTCGCCAGCCTTTCGGACAGATAGAGTTGGGTGGGTTGTTGGCTGGGTTGGCAAAAGTAGATGCGGTATAACTAGATGTATCGTTGCTAGCCACAGCTGCAGACCAGTTGTAATAGTTACCGACGTGACCGTGGGTGCCGTTAGAAGCATATGGCGTGGTCGCGAAATAGGTAGCCCAATCGGGACCAGTACCGGCAGCTTTAGTAAGGTAGTTGCAGCCCTGAAGAGGCAGCCCATTTAACGTTTTATCACATAAGCTAGAATTATAAAAAGGAGTATTTTTCCAGTAATAATTTCCAGTGTCTACTGAGTATGGAGTATTAGCATCATTACTCCAGCCAGTAATACTCCCCGAAGTAGATTCGTTGGTAACTGCATTTATAGTAGAACGAATTGGCGTCCATGAAGAGACGGTATTAAGGTCTGTCGTATCGGAAGTTAAAGCAACTGAAGAGTCTAGGTTTAAATCTAAATTCTGCGTCATCCAACAATGATTGTCTGCTAGCTTTGCTACCCAATAGACTTTATTATCACGAATGTCTGTTAATTGTCTTTCTGTACCTACTGGAGTTGCATCACAGATTTCACTAGTCATTTCTTGCATAGTATCAATGGTCTTT
>JAFWHT010000009.1 GCA_017511965.1 Candidatus Saccharimonadota bacterium | reverse complement strand
GAGTTATTTTTATTAAACATAATGTTTATATATGACCTTGTGATTTTAATGTTGATATATTATGTTTTGTTTTTGTATAACTCTAAACTCTTAAGGTTATTATATACTACCTTCGCGAAAACGCAAGTCCTAAAATTTAAAAGTTTTCCACAGGCGAATCATCAACTCTGACGTGTGAATTAATGATATTTTGTAAATTATTATTTCTAATCACGTTATTGTTATATTTTGCAACATTAAAGTTGTATTGGTTAATTAAAATTTCGATCTCGTCATAGAGCGCCTGCAACCAATTTTGTCGCCCAACTAGCTCGCTTCGCCTCACATAAAATTCATAGTCGCTGTTAAAACACCCGGCTGTATTTGCGCAATTATTAAATCCGTCAATTTCTCGATTTAAATCTATTACGCCGTTCTCATACTCGGCACTTTTTGCGTCAATCTGCGCATTAAGCGTTGCCATTTCTGCTTCTAATGCTTTAATTTCTGCCTCAATCTCTCGAAAAACCTTAATATAGCTCTCGTAAAATGTAGTTATTTTATCCTGATCATTAAAAACTTCTGCATAGTGTTTTTCTAATTCTTCTGGTAAATCTTTGATTTCTGTTCCGGCTCGTACATAAATCTCTTCTAATTGTTTATCTATATTGTAAATATCAATTTCTTCTTTTAGGGTTGCTAGATTTTCTTGGTAAACCTTTTCGAGCAGACTACGCAATTCGTTTTTTTCTTTTATCGACATTCTCTCGTAAACTGCATGTAAAAGCTCGTGCGCTGTGGTTAACTCTAAGATTCCACTAAGCTCTGGCGCCGTAATTTTATAAACAAAAATTCTTTGATCCCTGTAGCATCCCAAAATCGCCTCATTCTCATCGAACGAATAACAGTTTTCGTTGAAATTTTCTTCGTTATTAAACTCTGGCCGTGAAGCATTAAAAATTAACTCTCCTTTAGGTGTTAGGTTTAAATCTTCTCGAACTTGAATCATCTCGCTAGACGGCGTATAAAACATTCCTCTTAAAAAATCGGATACTGTTTGATAATTCGTGATTATTGTAAAAATTACAACAATCAAAATAAGGCCTGACGCCATTTTTATAATTCCGGTTTTTTTCATCGCTCTCACTTACCTAATTTTACCATAACTTTAGTGTGCGCGCTTGTAAAATTATATATTATTATTTTCTATAATTTTTTTTCACAAATGTAAAAAATGTGCTACAATAGTACTTAGAAATGGATAATTTCATAGTTGACATACCCAAAAACTTATGATATTATAGTATAAATTAATATAATTAACTGAGGTGAGGCAAGGAAAAGCATCAATGGACAAAAATGCGGAAATCCTAAAAAACGCAATACTGGGAAGCTTGAAAATTATCGAGCAAGACCGCGAAAAAGAAATTATTTCCAGACGATTCGGGTTGACCGGAACGAAAGAAACCCTTGAACAAATCGGGGAAATGTTGTCTATTACTCGAGAACGAGTGCGACAACTTGAGAAGGCTATTTTGATTCGACTACAGATTTCCGCGGAAGATGGTCAAATTCCAGAATTGGCCGCAGCCGAAAAAATTTTAGTTAGAAATTTGACTGAAATGGGGCGGGTAGCAAAGATTTCTGATCTTGCTGACAAAGTGTATGGTAAAACTGCGACTGGGCCGGAAAAGACCGGTATTTATTTTATTGCGACGTTTTCAAAAAATTTGGCAGTGGTAGAAGAGAATGATAAATACAACGCGGCGGTAGGGATTAAAGAATATGGCGACACTAAGGCAATTCGTGAACGAGTAGACGAAATTGTAAAAATAATTAAAGATAATAAAACGCCAATGACGCTGGACGAACTTGACAGTAAATTAAATTATGAGCATCCTGACCATATTAAAGCAGTGGCGTCAATTTCAAAATTATTAGCTACTTTGAACGGGCTATTTGGTCTAGCAAAATGGCCGGCGGTAAACCCGAAAAACATCCGTGATAAAATTTTTGTGATACTTGAGACAAAAAAAGAGCCGATGCATTTTTCGGATATTGCAAAAGAGATTAAGGAATCGAATTTTAAACGCAAAAACGTAACAGTGCAGGCGATTCATAATGAGCTAATTAAAGATGCGCGCTTTATTTTGATTGGGCGGGGAATTTATGCGCTGTCGACCTGGGGATACAAGAAGGGAACGATCAGTGATATTATAAAATCGATTTTAGAAAAGTCGGACGAACCATTGACGCGTGAAGAAGTTGTGAAACAGGTCTTGAAAGTTCGCAAGGTAAAAGAAACAACAATTCTTTTGAATTTACAAAATAAAAAATTGTTTAAAAAAGTTGACAAGAATCTATATACTTTAGCACAATAAGTATGCTAGAATAGTATTATGGAACATGTCATACGCTTTATTTTAATGCCGATATTTTGGATTCCGGTAGTTGGAATTTTGGCATTTTTAACTTATCGAAATTATAAAAAATTAAATAAACTAAAAGTTTTGAACGTTGATTCGGTTTTGTTGATGCTTGAGATTCCGCGCGAGAACGATAAAAAAGAGCTGGCGGCAGAGCAATTATTTGCGAGTTTGCACGGAATTTTGCGTGATAAACAAGAGTTAAAAAATTCAGGTGGAGTGCAAGAGCATTTATCATTTGAAATTGTCTCGACGGCGGGGCAAATTCGATTTTATGTGTGGACGCCAAAAGTTTTGCAGAGTTTTGTGGAGGGGCAAATTTATTCACAATATCCGACGGTACAGATTTATAAAATGGACGAGGACTATGTAGATGAGCGAACAAAATATCCGGTTGTTTATTCGACTGAACTTGGGCTTGTTGATACAGATGCGCTACCGATAAAAACATTTGATAATTTTGAGGTGGATCCGCTGGCTGGAATTACGGGGACTTTGGCGAAACTTAGCCCCGATAAATCAGAAGAGCTTTGGATTCAGATTCTAGCGCGGCCAATTGCAGACGATTGGCACAAGGAAACGACAGATAAGTGGGTGACGCGCGTAAAAGCAGGGAAGAAATCATTTTTTGCAGGGACGGGAATTGATTGGACTTGGCTGGTTGAGATTTTGGGGGCGTTGTTTAGACCGCCGGCGGGTGGGACAAATTCGGAGGTTAAAGTTGAGCTATCTGAGCGTGATAAAACACGGATTAGCAAAGCCGAAGAGAAGGCAACGAAGCTCGGATATGATGTTAAGATTCGACTGGCTTATCTCGGACAAAACCCCGTAGATGCAAAATTGAATATGCAAGCGGTGGTAGGAACATTTAAGCAATATAATTCAACAAATTTAAACGGATTTAAGCAAGTTGGTGGGAGTTTTAATGCAAGCGATTTGGACGCATATAAGATGCGGGCATTCTCGGATCGTGGTTTTATTTTGAACATTTCAGAGTTGGCGAGCGTTTACCATCTACCACATACGTCGGTTGAGACGCCAAATATCGTTTGGGCATCGTCGAAAACTGCCGAGCCACCGGCAAAATTACCAGTTCTCACCGGAGAGGTGACTAATGACGAAAACATTTCGGCGTTTGGGCTGACGAATTTTCGGGGAATCAATCATCAATTTGGCTTGCTACGTCGTGATCGCTCGCGTCATGTTTATATTATCGGACAAACTGGGGCAGGGAAAAGCGGGATGCTTGAGCTTTTGGCGCTTTCGGATATATTTTATAATCAAGGATACTGTATTATTGATCCACATGGCGATTTTGCGATTAATAACTTGCGATTTATCCCAGAATCGCGAGCTAAAGACGTGGTGTATTTTAATCCGGCCGATACGGCGTTTCCGGTAGCATTTAATCCCTCGGAAGTCTCTGACCCAGCGAAAAAACCAAACATTTGCTCGGAGGTGATTGGGGTTTTGAAACGGATGTTTGGCGATTCTTGGGGGCCGAGATTAGAGCACATCCTTCGCTATACGCTCTTAGCGCTTTTGGATCGCCCAGAAACGACTTTGCTTGATATTTCGCGACTTCTAACTGATAAAGACTTTCGAAAAGAAACTTTGGATTATTGTAAAGATGTTACGGTGTTGCAATTCTGGAAGCACGAATTCGGACAATGGAACGAAAAACAAGTTAATGAGTCGATTGCACCGGTTTTAAATAAGGTTGGGGCGTTTACAGCAAATCCAATTATTCGAAACATCATTGGTCAGCCAAAATCGTCGTTTGATATTCGCAAAATTATGGACGAAGGGAAGATTTTGGTTGTTAATTTGTCAAAGGGGTTAATTGGCGAAGATAACGCGGCAATTTTGGGTGCGTTTTTGGTTACCAAAATTCAGCTTGCGGCGATGTCGCGTTCTGATATTCCAGAGATTGCTGACAGGCGGCCGTTTTATCTTTATGTTGATGAGTTCCAGAATTTTGCAACCGATTCGTTTGCAGTTATTTTATCAGAGGCGCGAAAATACGGGCTTAACCTAACAATTGCAAACCAATATGTGGCACAGATGGCAGAGACGGTTAGAGATGCAGTATTCGGCAACGTTGGAACAACAATTTCCTTTAGAGTTTCGGCAGATGACGCGCCGATTTTGGTAAAGCAATTTGAGCCAACTTTTGGTGAATCGGATATTATTCAGCTAAATAATCGACATTTTGTGATTTCGATGATTATTGACGGCGAGAAGGTGCCGGCATTTTCGGCGACAACATTATCAATTCCACCGTCGCCTGGCGATAATTTTGAAGCGATCGTGGCGCATTCGCGTGATAAATTTGCACGGCCACGACTTGAAGTGGAAGACGAAATTCGCGAGACAATCGAGCAATCAGAGAAGTATAAGAGGGAATTAGCGGATTCGGGACGACAAGAGCCAAAACTGGTAATTAAGAATATCAGTCCGAATATGGCCGAAGGTAAAGAACGGTTGGGTTTGAAAGATTTGGCGCAACTAGTTGCAGATAAAAAGGAGAAAAAGGGAAAGAAGCGCTTTGAGAAAAAAGGGAAAGAGAGGAAAGGAATAAAATCTACCCCTGTAGTTCCCTCTGTTCATCCAGAGGTGGAATACCAACAAAAATCTTCGGTTAAAATTCAACCGTCACATAGTTCTCTACCTCTGTCTACCCCTGTTAAGCGTACGGAAGACTTTGCGGAGAAGGACAATTCAGTAGATGGGTTTTTGGCCGTAAAGCATTAGGGAATTAAAGGCAAAAAAAATTAAAAAGCCGGGCGACAAAACAAAACCTGGCTTTTTTGGACGATTGTTGGATTGTGATTTGCATATAGTTTTAATGTCGCACAATGTAGATTTCAAGACATTAAGGGTTCGGGTTTTAGGCGGTTAGACAATCGTCTTTTAAGCATAAGTATTCTAAAGTGGGTGGGAATTATGGCTAGATATGGTTCTTGTGTTGGGTTAAGTATGTGAATTTTGAAGCTGGACTTGGCAGTTGTATTTTTTATAAAACTCGTCAGATGTTCGCGTTTTAGCGCATGAATTAACTATTCCTATTAGCTTCGGTTTGCACTCTATAATTACACCTTCGAGCCTATAAAGATACTCGAGAACGCTCGCATGACTGGAGTTTTATAAAAAATACAACGGGCCAAATCTAATTTATGCTTCAAAATTCACATACTTAAACCTTACCACGCCTGTATCTACCTAAAGTTTTCCACAGATTTTTTTAAATTTGACATTTCCCCGTTTTTATTTCCCTTTTTATGGTTTTTCCCTGTTTTTCGGCAAATTCTTACGCGCTTTGTTTAAACAAATGATGATTTTTTACCGAACAAAAACCGAACAAGAGAAGAGAACTAAACAGAAGAACAAAAACCGAACAATTCCCTACTCTAATAGGGGTTATTTCCAGTAGGCTTTACCGTCAGTACGAACATCGATGTATTCAAATTCGGTGATTCCCTTGTCGGCAAGATAACGAAGCATGCGGTCGGCGTCTTCGACTGAAATGGCAGAGTCGCGGTCGATGGTTAATTTAATGAAACCAGGGTAGCCATCTAGATAAAAATCGACTTCACGAATGGCGCTAGATGGAAAGACGACTTTGACTGGATGATAACCAAGAGCGCGAAAATCTTGCTCGGCGCGACCGATGTATTTAAGCATGCGCGAGGTTAATTGAGAACCAGAAGTAGAGGCTGAATCAATAATCTCGACGGTTGGGGCGTAGTCGACAGCGATGCTGGGCTGAGTAGGCGAGAAATCTTTGGTAAGACTATTAAACAAAACCACTAAAATGGCGGCAAAAACTGCAAATCCTACAATCGTCATAATGATGCGTAGTGAAGTTTTTTGTTTGTCTTTTTTGCGGGCGGCGGCGCGCTCGTTGGCAGTTTCGAGCTTTTCTCGCTCGGCGCCAATAGTACGGCCAAGTTGAAAGGTGGATTTTTTATTTTCGCGACGACGAACTAATTTTGGTGGAGTAGGATTTTGGGATTTTGATTTTTCCATTTAGGCCTCCTCTATGATTATTTCGGCAAGGCGTTTGGCGGCGTCGAAACGGGTTTCGTTGTGGAGACGCTCGGCTAAATCAGCACGAACGCGTGGTGAGCGAACGAGATGGTGAATTTCGTCTAGTAATTTATGTGGATTTTTGACCATAACGGAATCTTTGATGACGACAGCGGCGTTGGCTTTTTCGAGACGTTCAGCATTTTTGACTTGATGACTGCCGGGCAGGGCTTCGAATGGGACTAGGACGACTGCTTTTCTTAAGGCTGATAACTCGGCGATAGTAGTGGCGCCGGCGCGCGAGACTACAACATCGGCGGCACCCATGAGTTCGTCCATGGTAGTGTTAAATTCCCACATGCGAAAATTACTATCAAGCGAGGCTTTTTCCCAGTTTTCGTATTTTTTGAGATCAATCATTTCTTCGTAATGTTTGCGACCAGCAACTAGAGCGACTGAGGTGATTTTAAGAAGCTCTGGCAAAATTGTACGGGTGGCCTCGTTGAGATTAACCGAACCTTGCGAGCCACCAGTGATAACTACGAGTGGTTTGTCGGGGTTAAAAGAAAAAGCTTTTTTGAGGGCGAGTTGCTTACTGGCGCTAACGGTTTTGAATTCAGAGCCAACCGGAATACCAGTCCAGATATAATTGGGGTTTTCGGCTAAAACTTCGTCTGATAAAGGCATGCCAAAAGCAACCTTTTTGGCTTTTTTCATGAGAGCGCGATTGGTAAGACCGGCAACAACATCGGATTCGTGGATGATATAAGGAATTCGTAAAAGTTTGGCAATTAAACCAACTGGCAAACAAACATAGCCACCTTTAAAAAAAATAATGTTGGGGCGATTTTTTTTGGATAAAAGCCTAAAAAAGCTAGTGATGATACCGGCCAAGAAACTAAGAAAACCGAAAAAATTACCGAGTATTAAATCTTTGATAACGATATCAAAATGCTTGAAATAATCTTTAAACTTCCAGGAGGCATAACGGCGAAATTTTCCGGCCGGAATGCGACGAACACGAATATGAGAGACGACGCCAAGCTCGGTGGTAAGTTTGGTGACGTTTTTATAGTATTTTCGATCAGTCCAAAATTCAACCTGAGCACGTGGTTTTTTGGCTAGAATTTCACGAATTACGGCGACTGCGGGAGTTATATGTCCGCCCGACCCCCCGCCGACTACTAATATCTTCATCTTTAATTACCTCTCTACTAGTATAACACGAAAATTGCAAAACGAGGCCTAAAGCAAAAGCAATAAAAATCATACTGGTGCCACCATAAGAAAGTAGTGGTAGAGTGATGCCGGTGACCGGAACGAGACCAATCATAGCCATGATATTGACCACGATCTGAGCAAGAGTCCAGGAGAAAACGCCTACGATAACTAAGCGATTTTCGGGATCGCTGGTGTATTCGGCGACTTTTAAAGTTCGAAGAAGGAGAGTGGCGAAAATTGCGAGAATGATAAATAAACCAACGAAGCCAAAAGTTTCACCCATGATAGCAAAGACGGAGTCGTTGATGGACTCTGGTAAGTAGCCGGTGGCTTGAACAGAATTGCCAATACCGGCACCAAAAAGCCCGCCAACGCCGATAGCAAGCATGGCGTTGTCGACATGATAAGTGGAGTCGGAACTTTCGCCACCGGAAAGGGTGATGAACCAAGTTTCGACACGCTCACGACGATGTGGCGAAATAATGATAGAGCCGACAGCGAGAACGACGGTGGCTAAAGCTACGATAGCAAATTGATGCATAGAAAGCCCTGAGACGAGTAACATACCAAAAATAATTGCGAGGAGTGCGACGCCGGTGCCAAGATCGCCTTGCGCTACAACAACGAGGGCGAGCGAAGCGCCACAAACGACAGCGAGTGGAAGCCAAAAATCTTTGATATCGCCAATAGTTCCCTCTTCTTTTTTGCGGGCAAGAAAATCGGCAAGATAGAAAACGAGAGCAATTTTTAAAAATTCGGCAGGCTGAAAACTAATAAAGCCGAGGTTAAACCAACGGCATTGGCCGAGTTCGCATTTGGCTAGGCTAGAGCCAGACGAAGCAAGTAGCCAGAGCAAAATAGACATAAAAAGTGCGAGAATCATGAGGGGTTTGGCAAATTTTTGGACATATTTATATGGTATCCATTTAAAGGCGGCAAAAAAGGCGATAAGAGAAAGTCCAACTGAGCGAAGCTGGCCTAAAAAGAAATAGTTTGAGTCGTAATTTGCACCATAAGCTGAATTTAAGACATTTGCACGCATTGGGCCGATAGCATAAATTACAACAAGCCCTATTATCATTAGCCCGAGAGTCGAGAATAAAATAACCAGGTCGGATTTATGCTTTCTAGTTTTCAAATCGCGCCTCCGGTTGCGGCGATAAAGACGCCAAGTATTGCACAAACGCCGGCGATAATCCAAAAACGCATGACGATTTTGGCCTCTCCCCAACCTAAGGCTTCGAGATGATGGTGGAGTGGAGCAGAGATGAAAATCTTACGATGGAGAAGTTTTTTAGAAATTAATTGAATAAGACTAGAAGCAGTTTCGACGACTGCGGGAAGACAAATAATTGGGAGTAAAAGAAAAGAATTGGTCATCATTGCGACAACGCCAAGCCCAGCACCAAGTGCAAAAGAGCCAGTGTCGCCCATCATAAAACGAGCTGGTGGGACATTGAACCAAATATAGCTAAGAAGCCAGCCGATAATAGTCATACAGAAACCAAAAAGTAGCATGCTTCCCTGGTACATGGCGATAATGCCAAAAGCACCGTAAGCCATCATGGTTAGACCACCAGAAAGACCATCTAGGCCATCGGTGATATTGACGGCGTTTGAGGTGGCCACAACGGCAAAAGCAAAAATTAAAATCATACCGACGATGCCAACTTCGATGCTACCAATAAATGGTACTAATATCGAGGTCCATTCAAGTTTGACGGCAAAAAACCAACCCAAAGCAAGACCGACGGCGGAAATCAAGAAAAATTTTACTGGGCCACGTAGCCCGGCGGCACCACGACCAGAACCAAAAATGTTGATAACGTCGTCGATGACGCCAACGAGTGCCCCGCCTAAAAATCCGACGAGTGGAAGCCAAGTTTGACCACGGTCGAGATTAAAAACTCAAGTGACGATTGTTACTGCGACAACACCGACTAGCCCTGCCATGGTGGGAAAAACGTGCTTGAATTTGTGAGCATGAAGTTTGGTCATCACTGGAAGAGCCTTGCCATCTACAGTGGTTTTTTTCTGTTTTTTCCAAAACTTATATTTGTAGGCAAAGTGAGTATAAAAAGGAGTTAGGGCCATTGAGAATAAGAACCCAGCTAGAGCAAGTAGTAAACCATAAAACATTTCATCATTAATACTCATTTTACTCCTTTGGTTTAATTTTATAATAATTAATCATATAGTCTGATACGCTATTAAACAAATCCATGGCGTCGCTCGCAACTACGTCTTTACCCTCTCCCCACATTTTAACCATTATGACGTATTTTGGCAACTCCCCTTCTGTGGCAATAAAACCAACATAAGAGCCAATTAGCTCGGCAAAATTTTCGGTATAAGCCCCTTCTCGGACGACTTCGCCGGTACCAGTTTTACCACCCATATCATAACCTGGGCGCTTGATGTTGCTACGATTACTAATTAAAAGTTCGCGCATGGTAGCTGAAGTTTGCTCTGATAGGATAGTTTCTTCGATTACTGGTTCGGTTTTAATAAAAGGCTTGATTTCGCCATCTTCATAAATTCCCTCGACGACAGACGGAGTGCGCCAAACGCCACCATTAACAGCGGCAGAAAAAGCAGTGGCAGTTTGAAGCATGGTGATACTTAGATTTTGGCCGAAAGTCATGTTGGCGTACACCGAATCACGCCCCCAACCTTCGTTGGGATCTTGAATTAGGCCAGCGGCTTCGTAAAGCTCGATGCCGGTAAATTGACCGAGATGAAACTTGTTGTAAAAATAATCATAGAGTTTTTCACGACCTTGCTGATTGATTGAATCAGGATTACCACCAAGCAATTTTAAAGCGTGAATTGAGCCAGTATTTAGCGACCAATTAAAGGCTCGCCTCATATCGACATTGCCGTAAAGAAAATCGTTTTTAGAAGCGTTGTTGATTTGCCAACCATCAATAGTTTCGAAATGTTTATTGAAGTAGGTAGTTTCTGGGCTCATCACTCCCTCTTCGATAGCGGCAGAATAAGTAAAAGTTTTGCAGACGCTAGCCGGCTCGTAAGGAACTTCGAGCGTATAATTTAGAAAACTATCGACATTTGCTACTTCGGTATATTTGTCGGGATTGTAATTGGGCAGATTGGCCATGGCAAGAACTTTGCTGGTGTTGGGGTCCATAACAAGGACAGAAGCGTTGGTGGCAATAGTGTTGTCAATGGCTTCTAGGGCTAACTCCTCAATTCTTCTTTCGAGTCTACGATCAATTGAAAGAATGATATTTTTGCCATCTTCGGCGGGAACCTTAATGTTGTCGTTGCCAATCGAAAGCGCAACTTTATTGACGTCAGCAGTAGTTTTTAAAAGACCGTCTTTACCGGAAAGCTGTTCGTTTAGAGAGCCTTCGACGCCGTATTGGCCTTTGCCCTCGTCGTTAACAAAACCAAGTAGCCCAGAAGCAAATTCGCCTTCTGGATAGACGCGTCTGTTGGTTTTCTTGAGCCAAATAGCAGGGATGTCAGCTTCGGCGATTTCCTCGGCGAGTTCGCGTGGAACATCTTTTGCGATAATAGCATATCTTAAATTTTCAGTTCCGTAAACTTCGTCGAGATCAGCAGTTTTATATTCTTTTGCGTAGGTTTCAAGCACTTTTTTAGCATCTTCTTTTTCGGTTACGGTAGGGTCAATGACAATTTGATATCTAGTTTGATTTAAAACTACTGCGACAGGTTCGTCTCCGTCCATCATATAAATTTCACCGCGCCGAGCGGTGATGGTTTTTTCTAAAGTATGCTGTTCGTCAGCCTTAGCAAGATAAGCGTCGTGCTCGACAATTTGAATGAAAAAAAGTCGTACTAGAATAACTGCAAAAAGCAACAAAGTAACATTTTTTAGGATTTTGATTCTAGAATTACTCTGTGGCATAGCCGGTTACCGTAGCGTCTTCCATAGCAGCTGCAACTACACTGTTTCTAGCTGTAGCGATTGAACTTAGGCGCGCTTTTTCGACAGCGAGGTCGTCTTTTTTGGCGGTAAGTTCGGTGATTTCGGCTTCGACGTTTGAGAGTTCGTAGTCGAAGCTGGTGGGTTTAGTTCCCTCCGCTACATAAATAAGACCACAAATCAAAGTCAACATACTAACGATTACGATTTGCGAAATTGAGCCAAGACTACGCTTGGTGTGACGAATAGTGTTGCGATTACGGGCAAAAGTATTTCCGGTGAAGGACTGACGCCTCGTAACGTATGTTGCTTGGTTGATCATTTTTTTGTTTTTCCTCGCTTAGGTTTTTTATTTTTGTTTTTCCTTAGTCCGGGGCTCTTACGACCAGAGCTATAAGTAAGTCGTAAGAGTTTGCCCGGGAAGGTCATACACTTCACACTCTCGCTCGTGAAACTCGTTTTGGCGGACCGCTAACGGCCCATATCGCTAATCTCTGAGCGGGTCCTGCCGCCGCAGTTTCCCCCACCGTGCTCGGCTTACGCCTGCGCGCGGCGGGGGTCCCCCCAGCGGCGTCACCCGCTCATGAAAAGTTTAGCGGAAGTGGACTTTGATAGTCTGCTTGCGCGATTTGTTCGCGACAAAAATTTGTTTTGGCATATTTTGCCTCCTTTTTATGTTTTTATTTTTATCAATTCCGCTTTGCGACGCGCAATTTTGCGCTTCTGGCCCGCGGGTTGATAACTAACTCCTTTGTTTCCGCAGTAATAGGTTTTTTTGTGATAATCTCTAGTTCTGATTCCTCGCCATGCGCACTCTCTTCTTTGAAAAAGTTTTTAACTAATCTATCTTCTAGACTATGGAAAGTGATAATTCCGAGACGACCGTTTTTGTTTAATAATTTCGGAAGCAGTGGTAAGGTTTTTTCGATTTGCTCTAATTCCCTGTTTACTTCTATCCGAATCGCCTGGAAAATTTTTGTTGCGGGATGGGTTTTTGAGTATTTTGACTTTTTTAAAATTAAGTCTGCTAACTCTTTTGTGGTCTTAAATGGACGGTGGTGAACGATTTCTTTTGCTAGCATCTTAGCGCGACCTGATTTTTCTTCGCCATATTTTACAAAGATTTCGCTAAGTTCCCTTTCGCTATATTTATTTACTACATCACTCGCCGTTTTTTCTTGACTCCTATCCATCCGCATGTCTAATGGCCCGTCGTTTTTAAACGAAAAACCACGATTTTCCATATCTAACTGCGGAGAAGAAACTCCAAAATCTGCGAGTATTATATCAAAAGTTTTTCCACTCTCTAAAAGCTGCAACATAGCGTTATAAAAATCTTGATGAATGATGTTAGTTTCTGGCGGGAATTTGTTTTTTAAGTACTCTATGGCAAATTCGTCGCGATCAACTAAATATGAATTTTTATACTGCTGTGTTACATCCAAAATTTTTTCAGCGTGCCCTCCGTAGCCGGCAGTTAAGTCTAAATACTTTTCTCCGGGATGTGGCGCGAGGCTCGCTAAAACTTCTGATGTTAATACAGGAATATGTAGTTTCTCCATACATATATTATACATTGTTTAAGACCAGCCAACTAGAAACTTCGGCAGTTTTGTTTTTGTTCGATTTTTATTTGACTTACACAATTTATCTACCACGATTTACCAGCGCGAAGCTAATCTTATAATCGCAGCCGTTGAGAGACTTATTGTGTTTTAGATCATAATAGAGTTTTATTGGGAGGTGTGTTTAAGGAAGGAGCGCACGATTTTTTTGACGCATCTCGCTGATATTAATGCGTGCCAAAACTCCTAGTTGGCCGGTCTCAAACTGATTTTAATGTACGACTTTTTAGTTTAGCGTTTTTGTTATTTTTATCGCTAATTTCAGTTTATGATATTTTTTCAAAAAAAGCAAGAGCTTTTTTAGACTTTTTTAATTAAAGTTTTTCGCTGGATGTGGAAAACTTCCCTGTTATTTTACCGAACAAAGTTGGTTGATTTTTTCTAAAATTATTTTAAAATAACCGAACACATATTATTTTAAGGTGTGATATAATAGAGAAAACTAAGTGAGGTAAATCATGGAAAAAAATGAATTTGATGTGTTTCTCTGGGCGAATGAGGTCGATGAGATAAAAAATAATGTTTCGGCAGAGCTCTTTTTGTTTAACAAGAATTACACGCCATATAAAATTAAATACTCGGATAAATTGACTGGGGCAGTTAAAGCGATGTTTATGAACGAGGCGATTTCGTTCATTATCGAGGGAGCAGATAAAGGCTTAGAGGTACGCGATTACGAACGAGCAGACGGCGAGGAAAAAGTGATTTATCGTACTTCCCTTTCTAAGGTTGGGCGAGCGGAAACTTTAATTCATTTAATCGAGAATGAATATAAAGATATTGATTATTTTTCGGAAAACGAATACGATTTTAAGAAAGTTAAAGGGATAATTGCGAAGTTTAGTTATCCGGGTGGCGATGAAGGCTCGAAAACTTTTTATATCGCTAAAATTTTGCCGGCGTCGTCGGCGCTTAAAGGTGCGACTTCTTGGGAGATTAACGGAGAAAGTTTTGAGCCGTTCTCAGCAGAGATTGCGTTAAAAATGCCGGATGATAACCAAGTTGCGATTATTGATAAAACTATAGTTGTTTTTAATCAGTCAAAATTTGAAAATCTATTTCAATACGATTATAAATCGCAAGTAATTGCAGAGGCAAAAGCAAAAGAATTAACCGAAAAATATAAATTATCATTTTCGGAAGGGCTGACGCTTGATTCCCTGCTTGCTGATAAAAAGCCGTTACTTAAAAAAGTGCAGGCAATGGAAATTGCAGAGGAGATGCCACAAGATAAATTACTTGATTATGCAGACGAAATGCAATTGGAGCTCATGACGGACGATGATGGTTCGATCATCATCATGGATGACAAAGATTTAACGATGTTTGTAAATTTGCTCAATGAAGATTATTATGTTTCGCCAGTAAATGGGCGGAGGTACGAGATTAAGTCAAAAAAATTACTCGGAGAGCCAGACGGCGAACCGCCACGAGGTTAGGTAGTTTTTGCACGAGCTACAGCAGATTCGTGGGCGAGAGCTTCGATTCCGTCATCTAGTTTTTCTAATTCAATTTCCTTCCCTGCTGAAAAACTTAACGCGCGTTCGATTAGAAAATCGGCGATGGCGGGATTTTTAGGTAAAATCGGGCCATGCAGATAAGTTCCGATGCAGTTTTTGTATCTCGCACCTTCGGTTTTGTCTTCGCCGTTGTTGCCAAACCCAACTATGGTATTGCCAAATGCGACAACGCCTTCGCCAAGGCTAGTTAGACCAGAGTGGTTTTCGTAGCCGACGATTTCGCCGAATTCTAAAGAATCAATAACGATGTTTCCGATTAGACGTTCCTCGCCGGCTTTGGTCGAAAGATTTAAAATATGTGTACCTTCGATTCTGTCACCATCTTTGGTTTCGAAAAAATTGCCAAAAAGCTGATAGAGACCACAAATAGTGAGAGCCGGAACGCCGTTTTCGATTAATTCTTTTAGTCTCGGGGCGATTTTTTGGAGGTCTTTTTCGATAAGAGACTGGCTTGAATCTTGACCGCCACCACCGAAGATTAAATTAATATCGCTTGGGATTTTTGCGCCTGGTTCGTAAGGGACAACTTCGACTTTGATTCCCCGCCAGGTTGCACGTTTTTCTAAAGCTAGAATGTTGCCACGATCGCCATAGAGATTCATTTCTTTCGGATATAGATGGAGGATTTTGATTTTCATTCTAAACTCTTTCCTAAAATTATTTTACGAATTTCGAGCATGGCGGTATAAGTAGCAAAGATGCGTTTTGGTTTTTTCGATGAGTTGACGAATAATTTGATGGCTTTTTTTAGGTCTTCGACAATGTATTCGACTGGGATATCCTCATATTTTAGACGGAGTGCCATGTCGGCGGCGCGAAGGCCGGAAGTAATTTTGACCTCTTTTAATTTATCAAAATCAACATCCCAAAGCCAGGAAATATCACGACCATCGGCAATTTCGTCATTAATTGCAATTAGAAAATCGTGTTTATTGTCGGCAAAAGAAACGAGACTCAAATCAAAAGCGCTGGGATTTTTTACGAGAAAGAGCTCGACTTCGTTCCCTTTAATCGTAAAAATCTCGCCACGACCAAAAGCAGATTTAATCTCGGAAAGTTTTGTGATTAGTTTTTCGTTATTAGATTTTTTGAGAACTGTTTTGACGGTTGCGAGAGCGCCGGCAGCATTAAAGGCATTGTAAATACCACGCACTTCGAGTGGGGTGGTGTAAATTTTTTGTTCAATGTTAAAAGTTGCTTCTGAGCTTAGTTTTTCTAGAATAACTTTGGCGGGTTTATCGGAGGCTTTTTTGTTACTATGGACGATGATGTTGTCATCGGATGGGAATTTTTTCACGAGTGCATCGGAGAGGCCAAAATAAACCGGATTTTTTGCTTTAATTTCGCAAACCTGTGGGTCTTCGCGGTTTAGAATAACGGCTTTTTTGGCTTTTTCGGCAACTTTTTGGAGACATCTTGTGACGTAGTCGATTTCGCCGAAACGGTCGAGTTGGTCACGCTGGATGTTTAGAAGAAGGGCGTAGTCGATTGGTGCGACTTCGGAGAATTTGACGGCGTGAGCCTCGTCGAGCTCTAAAACGGCAATATCGTAATCGAACTCGCCGTTTGTTTCGATATTTTTAAGAATCGCTGAGATGACGCCGCGCACAAAATTGCTACCAGTTTTGTTTGTAAAAACTTTTAGGCCTTCATTTTCTAAAAGTTCGGTTACCATCTTAGTTGTGGTAGTTTTGCCGTTTGTACCGGATATAACAACGACGCCGTGGGGTAGTTTTTCGAGGATGGTTTTGATGAAATTTGGATCTAGGCGTTCGATAACGAGGCCTGGCAGGGCCGAACCGCCACCACGCAAGCGCGAAAGCTTTTGGATAGTTTTACCAATTAGGATTGTTGATTTTCTCATGATTTAATTTCGGAATAAGGTTCTTCAACAAAATTTGATTCGCTAAGAGTTTCGAAGGTTTTTTTGAGGTCTTCTCTTGCGTCGAGGACAGAGTCGTTTGCGCTAATTTCGGATTCGATTTTTGCGTAGTAACCAGGGAGATTTTCGATTTTATCGAGATAGATTACAGTTCCCTCGCCCGTGTAGAGAGCTTGGCGACGGCGGGAGACTTCGGCGAGTGGCTTAAAACCGAGTTGCAAAATCATGCCGACGGCGCTTTCGTAATCTTTGATGACGGTTTCTTCGGTGATGTCGACACCTGAATCTTCGATGTGGCGTTTTAAGATGAGGCTGTATTTGGCGGGCCTATCAACTGCCTTCATTTCGGTGCGCATGATAAGGCGCGGATAATTAGAATGCTTTTGATAATCGCGCGGAACATAAATGCGATCGTGTTGCCAGTAAATTTGAGAAAAATCTAAATCAATATCAGAAAGCTTTTTTTCAAACCTTTCACGCGAGGAAAGTTTTGTTTTGATAATTACTTTTCGCATAGTTTAATTATAACATAGATTGGGGCGAGCTGTGTTTTTTCGAAACTACTGGGCTATGCAACGCACGACGTGCCCTCGGTTGGTATAGTCAGAGCAACCGGTTGTGCATACTTTACCAACAGAAAAACCTACTTGAAGGGTATAGTATTGAGGCATATTTCCGTTTCCTGCTGTAGAAGAATGAAAATATGAATTCCCATTTCCCCCACGATAAGTGAAGATATTTCCTCGAATTGTTCCAGAATTAACAAAATTATTTGGATAAGACCGAAAGAGGTTTGAATCGTCGCCACTGTACTGAGCATAAGAATTATTAGTTACCTCATCTGGATTTCGCCCAAAAATTGCGACGCCAAGCTTATAAGTGTCGGAGTTTGCACGTTGGGGGTAAGTATGATTGGTTGGCAAACGCCACCCCTTAGGGCAAATTGAGGTCGCAATATCTTGGTTAACTGTGGTATATAACGTAGTGCTATTAACTGCTGCTGGCCAAGAATAATAATTCCCATAACCATAAACGTTAGAATTTGGGTGATTCATATTAGCTACGCTATCAGTGGTGTTTGAAGTATTGATTTGTTTAGCATTGTAGCTTGTGTCGGTAAAGGTATTTACGCTTGCCGGCAAGGTAGTATTGCTATTGATTGCTGTATCTACTGGGGTTAAAGTCATTGGGCTGGTACCACCTAGTCTTAGGTTTTCAATCATCCAGCACTTGCCGTCTTTTAGTTTTGCTACGGCATAGGTATTATTGTCTCTTAGGTCGGTTAGAGCCGTAACTTGTCCTACTGCTAATGAACTACAACCATTCCAGTTTTGAATAGTACCAGCTGATTCAACCCAGACGGCATAGAGACTAAGTCCTTTTGTATCTAGGTCAGTTGGTGTGGTGATGGTTTCATTTGGTCCATAAGTAGTGCCAGAATAATCATATTCTGTATTCCAGCCAGCAAAACCATAGCCTGGTCGTTTGAAGTTAGAGGCCCAGAGGGTGGCTTCACTACCTGGAGTTAGTGGAGTGGTATAGTTTGTTACAGTACTAGTAACGCCAGTATAAAGCTGATCTCCCATGCTATCTACAACGATTCCTTCGGCATTAGGATGGTAACAAATAGAGTTAGCTGAACAGCTTTTAGGTTCGTTGGGTATGTTAGAAGCCGGATGCACCATAGTATATCTCACTCTACCTACATAACTACCAGCAGGTTGAGTAGGAGAGACATAGGCTCTGTAGGTAGATTTAAAGGAAGAACCTTGGAAGTCATCAGTGACTGAAGGAAAGGTAGCTACTTTGGTATAAGTAGATGGTACTATATGGTAG
>JAFWHT010000008.1 GCA_017511965.1 Candidatus Saccharimonadota bacterium | reverse complement strand
TTGATAAAGAAATCAAAATAGTTTCGCATGAGCAAGTCGAAAAGCTTGAAAAATGCCTCGAAATCCTAACTCCCAAACTTGGTGAACTATATGCCAAAAACCGCAATCTCATCACACTCCCTGAGCACCGCAAGGAATTCGAAAAAGTCAAAGGGCAGTACGGTGCAATTTTAGACGAATGTCTCAAATTAAAGGCCAGGGAAGTTTACAATGACGAAGAAGTTAAAATTTCGCAACATCTCGAAACGCGTCTTGAAGAATTTCGCCAAGAAATCGAAGAGCTACTACTAGATTTTGCTGGTGGCGACCTCGAAAACACCGACAAAACTCAAGAAGAATTAGATGCTAAAAAAGCCGAGCTAGTAGAAAATGCTCATCAAATGTTATGCGAAGAATGGGCCGAATTAAAATCACAGCAAGAAGCTAAGGTCAATGCCGCTTTCTTAAAAGATTTTCTCACCGAGCAAGCTAAACTCGAAGATGCCACTGTAGATGCGCTCAAAAACGGCAATTTTGTTCGTAAGGTAGTCGATAAAATCCTCAACAACAAAACTCTAAAAATAGCTCTCGCTGGCGCCGCTGTTGCCGGCCTAGCTGTTACCGGTATTGGTTTTGCCGCTGGCGTTGCCGCCGGCACCACTTCGATTGGTTTGAGCTTCACCGCTGGAGGCGTTGCCGCCGGTGCTGGTAAGGGTGCATTGATGGGCGCGCTTATGTCGCGTCAAAGCGCCGAAAAATCTGCCGTTAATCAATTCGCCACCAAAGAAGCCATGACTAGCGAATTCGAAAAGATTGCCAAAAACAACGACGCCACAGAATCTGCCAATGTTGCCGGTTGGCTACTTGAGCAATACAGCAAAGCCAACACCAAAGACCAAAGCACTAATCGCAAGCGTACGTTGATTTCAGCTGGCCTCGGTGCCGTTGTTGGTGGCATTATGAGTGGTGTCAAAATCAACAACATTACTTCAGAAGAAGTTACCACCAAAAAATTTGTTGGTCACGAATCGGTTACAGAAACTCACAGTCCCGACCTTATCGACCAAGTTAATATCCCCGAAGGTAGTGGCTACTACACCACCTTTGAGCAACTTGGTGGTAATCCCGAAAATTACGAACAGGCCACCGAAGCACTACTAGAAGTCGGTAAAAAATACGGTTTTGAGCGTGTTAATAATCCACTTGTCGTCGACGGCCCATTTGCTATTACTCATCCAGGTAAAATTGCCGATTGGCCGGCCGAGGCCCAAAGTTTTATCAATGAAGTTGCCAAAGCCTGGGCAGATCAAGGGCTTGTCTCACGTAGTACTATTAGAACTGTTGGTGCGCCAGTTTATGATCCTATCACTAAAGTTGTCACCAATATCGTCCCAGATGCATTTCGGGAGTTTATTGCCAGAGCCGTTGGCTTAACTACGGTTGCTGCCGCTGGTAGCTTTATCGGTGGTATGAATCAACCTGCCCCAGAGTCTACCCCAGAGCCAGAACCAGAAGAACCAGAAGAGCCTAAAGAACCAGAATCAGAGCCTGAAGAACCAGAAGAATTAGAAGAATCCGAAGAGCTCGAACCCACCGCTTACGATGAAGCCAAAAGTGCTCTTTCTAATCACAATGTCGATAAAGTAATCGGCGAAGACGGCGTCGAATTTATCACTGCCGAGCCAGTTGCGCTTACTCCGGGGTTAACCGCCCGCTTTGCGCTTTACTGGAGTACTCTAGACGACGGCAAAAAACAGGTCGTCACAAAGCTAATTCGCTCTCTATCACTCCCCGAAAACGCTTTTTACGAATGGCTTACTTCAGAAGGTGTAATTTAAATTCAAGCTTTTAATAAATTTTGCTTATGATATAATATATCAAAAGGAGTTATTTTGTGAAAAAAAATCAATCGAAAAAACCTTGGTTATCATTTTATGAAGAAGAGGGAGTCCCATCAACTTTAGAATACCCAGATTGTTCAATGGTCGATATGGTCATTGAGTCTGCTGAGAAATGGCCCGATAATACCGCCTACAGTTATTTCGGCCATAAAGTAACCTTTAAGAATTTTGTTAAAAAAATCGAAAAAACTGCTCGTGCGCTAAAAAATTACGGCGTCAAAGAAGGCGACAGGGTAACAATTTGTATGCCAAATACGCCCGAAGGAATCACGATGGTTTACGCCGTTAATATGGTCGGCGCAGTCTGTAACATGGTTCATCCTCTCTCGTCTGAAAAAGAGCTCGAGTATTACATTAAAGTTGCCGAGTCTAAATATGTCCTTGTTATCGACGCCGTTTTCGACAAAATTTACCGTCTCCGCGATACAGCAAATCTAGAGCGCATTATTGTCGTTCGTCCATCTGCCGGACTTGGGTTTTTAAAGAAAAAACTCTACAACGCTCTCCATATCAAAAAAGTTCGCATTCCATCAAGCGACAATCGTGTCGTACTCTGGGAAGATTTTATTGCAAATTCTTATTTCTATCAGGGCAATTATCACGAAAAACGTGGTGCAAACGATCTTGCGATTATTATGTATTCTGGTGGTACGACTGGTGCCCCAAAAGCCGTCATGCTTTCAAATCTAAACATCAACGCTGAGTCGATTTGTGATGCGACAATGATTCGTCAATGCGTCCCCGGCGCTACCGTCCTTTCAATTTTGCCACTCTTCCACTGTTTCGGCCTCGGTGTTTGTATCCACACCCCGCTCTGCAAAGGCATGGGCTGTATCTTAATCCCAGCTTTCTCGCATAAAGATTTTGCGGATATTATTCGCAAAAATAGCCCGAGTTTTATTGTTGGCGTCCCGACTCTTTTCGAGGCACTCCTTAATACTAAACTTCGAAAAACCGACCTAAAATCCGTTACAGCAGTAATTTGTGGTGGCGATGCCTTAAATCAGACTCTCCGCGATAAAATCAATAAATTCCTAAAAGATCATGGCTCAGAGGCTAAAATTCGCGTCGGCTACGGTCTAACCGAAGGTTCTGGCGCCGTTTGTCTTTCGCCAGAGAATTCTTTTGCTGACGGAATTATTGGTGTACCGTTCCCAGATATGGACTTCAAAATCATTAAAAATGATACCTTCAAAGCTTTACCAGTTGGTGGCGAGGGCGAAATTTGTATCTCTGGTCCACTTGTTATGATGGGTTATCTCGGCGACGACGAAGAAACTGCCAAAACTATCCGCCTCCACGACGACGGTAAAATCTGGCTTCATACCGGTGATCTCGGTAAGCTCGGCGAAGACGGCCTGATTTACTTTGCCCAACGCCTAAAGCGAATGATTATCTCATCCGGCTACAATATCTACCCAACCCACCTCGAGTCGATTATAAATTCCCATGAAGGCGTTTTGACTTCTACCGTTATTGGTATCGACCATCATTACAAAGGGCAAGTTCCAAAAGCCTTTGTTGTTTTGAAGCCGGGCTACAAAGCAGGGAAGAAAATCGAAAAAGAAATTCGCGCCCTTCTCGAGCGCAACGTTCCGATTTATGCTCTCCCAGTTGCCTACGAATTCCGCGACAAACTTCCCCAAACTCTTGTTGGTAAGGTCGCCTTCAAAAAACTCGAAGCCGAAGAAAAAGCACGCAAAAAATAAGGCCGCTCTTAAGACGAAGCGGCCAATAAATAATTGTTGCTTGTTTTTTGCGCCGATAATAACGGCAACGATACTCCTTCGCGAATGTCCGCAATCGCTTCGATTACTTCTTCGATAACGGAGTGATTTAAATCCAGCGATTCCGTTTTTACACCAAATAACATCAGATTATTTGGTGTCATTATTATTACGAATGAGCACCCGCCTATTAAATCTATCGGAGAGATACCAAATCTCTCCTCGCGCGACGCCCGTTCGAACAGCTTTTTCGCTCTTCCCGACAACGCCGGAAAGGCTCGCTCAAGGTCTGCAAGATAACTGCCGTTTTCGAGCAGATGCGCCCCGATCAGCTGTACCAGTTCATTCGCGATATAGGAATAATCCCAAATCGCTAAACCGAAATTCGGTTCGAGCCCAAGCTCAGCAGTGATCTGATTGATTCTCGTAATCAAAAGATTGATTACGTTGCGATTAAACTCATTTACGGTTCGAGAATTAGTCGTTAGAAACATAACAGTCGTCCCTCCTTTTAAAGTACAAAAAACATACAACCTTCTAATTTTAGCACATTTTATTTAAAATGTCAAGGCTCTACCTTAGAGAATCCAGCTTCTTCTAACCACTTAGCAGATTTCGACAGGCTAATACCATTTTCGACATCACCCTCAAAATACGCCCCGATCAAATCTTTTACCTCATCCAAATTCACGACATTGTAATCAATTGAGACCGTCTCGATTACCGCATCATCTCGATATTCAAAAACGTCTTCGTACCCCTTAATTTCACGCGTTGAATCCATAATCTCCTCAAGAAGTTCTTTGGCTTCTTCTTTTGAATTCACACCTAGTGCTTCATAAGGAATCACATTTCGCGCTGTCTGCTTATAAACTTTATCACCCTTAGCGTAATAAGTTAAGCGTATTACCGCTCCACTTTCATTTCTTTCGTAGGCAACAACTGTGTCGCTCTTATCAACACTAGTTTCGCCGTCTGTTTTCCCAGTTTCACCCCCATCAGGATTTTTTTGCAATACCAACACCAATGCTACAACTGAAACCACCAAAGCCACCACACCAGCTATTATTGCAATAATAATTCCAAGTTTTTTCTCTTGTTTTTTAGCCATCTTCCTCCTTTTTTACATTATATCATTCATTTATGATAAAATAAACATATGTTCTGGAAGATTATGCTGGTTTTTGTCATTTCGATGGTGCCTCTAATTGAGCTTCGCGGTGCTATCCCAGTTGCTGTTGGCATGAATCTTGGTCTGCCCGAATGGCTTGTTTTAATCATCGCCATTATTGGCAATGTCGTACCTGTGCCAATTATCTATTTTTTTGCTCGCAAATTCTTAGAGTGGGGCGCAAAAAGAAAATGGAAACCTCTAAAACAATTCTGTAATTTTTGTCTGAAAAAGGGAACTAAGGCCGGGGATAAATTGCTTAAAAAAGCCGGCGATTACGGGACTTATTTTGCTCTCTTTCTTTTTGTTGCTATTCCACTTCCTGGCACCGGCGCCTGGACTGGCACTCTCGCCGCAAGTATCTTAAATCTTAATTTTAAGAAAACTGTCATCGCCATCACCGCCGGCGTTCTTGTCGCTGGGTTAATTATGCTTCTTGTTTCTCTCGGCCTTTTTAAGTGGATGTTATAAATTTTAATTTACCTTTTGTCCATACGGCGCCAACCACTATAAACATTCCCGCCCCTGCAAAATTCACGAAAATATCTTTCATTGTGTCCATCAGCCCAATGTCTAAAAAGCCATCTTCTATTGTCACGATTTCTCCGTCTGCGAGATAAATTTCAGTTTTTTCAATGTCATTTAATTTTACAGGCTGATTGCCTCCGTCGCGTTGCAAAGTAATTGTCGAGATTTGTCGTACGTGCGCATCTTTTTGCGCATCCGTTCGTACCATCATATCAAACGAAAACTCCACACACTCCCATAAAATTCCCGCTGTCACCGAAAAACAAAACGCAAAAAGTAGCATTAATCCACGCGGTTGTTTACCACGAGCGACTATTTCTATTAACGAAAATCCAATTCCCGCTAGCACAAATCCACTTAAAACATGTAGCACAATATCCCAAAAAGGGAATGGTCCATAAAACGCAAATACTTCGCCGAGAATTAGCGCCGCAAAGATAAATAAAAAATAAACAATTTTTAATATCGTCGACAGCTGAATCTTCAAAAATTTTTGCGCTAAAAACGGTATAAAATATAACACCAACGCAACAGAAGCCATGCTAATTTTAAACCAATTTAAAAGCACCAGGGAATTAATCAGCGCCACCACCGACAACCCAAAAATTATTAAAAACACCCCGAAAGAAATTTTATCCGCTACCTTTACTTTCTTCATAATTTAATTATACATCAAAACATAAAAAATGGCTCCCCCGGCCAGACTCGCACCGAAGCGAAGCGAAGGTCCGAGTCTGCGCTTTTTCAAGTTTTTTATTCTATAAAAAATGGCTCCCCCGGCCAGACTCGATTGGAGCGAAGCGACAACGACGTCTGTCTTTTTAAGTTTTTTATTCCATAAAAAATGGCTCCCCCGGCCAGACTCGAACTGGCAACCTCGAAGTTAACAGCTTCTTGCTCCACCATTGAGCTACAGGGGAATCCACATCTATTATAGCATAAAATCTAAAAATGTGGTAAAATTATCAAGATATGGAGCAAAAAACTATCCAAATTGCCGGTTCGATTACCGTTGACGAGCTAAGTAAAGCGCTCGGTCTTTCTGTGACCGAATTAATTGGGACGCTTTTTAAAAACGGTATCGTTGCAACGATAAATCAGCGTCTTGATTTTGAAACTGCTTCTATTATTATCGAAGAGCTTGGGTTAAAAGATGTTAAATTAGAACGCAAAAATACCGCCACTAAAACTTCAGAATTCCAGAGAGAACTTTCCGATAAAGCCGTAGTCCGCCCACCCGTTGTTGCAGTTATGGGCCATGTCGACCATGGTAAAACCACTCTCCTCGACACCCTCCTAAATAAAAAGACCGTCGAAGGAGAAGCCGGCGGCATTACCCAGCACATCTCCGCTTACCAGTTAAAACACGACGACCGTCTAATTACTTTTCTTGATACTCCAGGCCACGAGGCTTTCGCTGCAATTCGTCAACACGGCGCAATGTTAACCGATATCGTCATTATCGTAGTCGCCGCCGACGATGGCGTCAAACCCCAGACAATCGAAGCAATCAACTTCGCCAAATCTGCGAACGCAAAAATCATCGTCGCGATTAACAAAATTGATCGCGAAGGTGCCGACATTCCACGCACGATGGCAGATTTAGCGCAGCACGGCTTACAACCCGAAGAATGGGGCGGCGATATCGTGATGGTACCAATCTCAGCTAAAATGAACCAGAATCTCGATAAACTTCTAGATATGGTTTTACTCACGGCAGATATCGAAGAGCTAAAAGCCGATGAAAAAATTCCAGCCGAAGGGCTTGTAATCGAGTCTCATATGGAAGTCGGTAAAGGCTCGGTAGTGAATCTTCTTGTTACCGGCGGGGAATTAAAGGTTGGCGAATTCATCGTTGCTGGCTCGACCTATGCGAAAATTCGCACCATGACCGACTGGCGCGGCAAGCCAAGGGGCAAAGCAACTCCGTCGACACCTGTAACTATAACCGGTTTTAAAGAATTACCAAACTTTGGTGACCGTTTTGTCGAAGAAAAGGACGAAAAAACCGCCCGCAAAATGGCGCTTCTTAACGCCCAAGCTGCAGCTAACGAATCGGCCAGCGCTAACGTTACTGGTTCCGACCTTCTTCGCATGATGAATGTTGCCGATAATTCAAAAGTCTTTAACGTTATTATCAAAGGCGATGTTTTAGGCTCGGTCACGAGTGTTGTCGATAGCCTAAAATTAATCGACACCAAAGGCGAAATTACTCTAAATATCGTCTCTACTGGCGTTGGCGATATTAACGAAAATGATGTCTACATGGCCGCCGATGAAAATACAATTATCTACGGCTTTAACGTTTCAGTCCCGATCAACATTTCAAAAATGGCTGCCCGCGACGGAGTAAAAATCCGAACTTACAAAGTTATCTACGAGCTCTTAGACGATGCAAAATCCGAAATGGAAAACTTACTCGATGCTGAAATCGTCGAAGAAGATAAAGGCGAAATGAAAGTCTTAGGCGTCTTCAGAACCGAAAAAACTAGCATTATCGCCGGTGGCGAAGTCTTAAAAGGCGAAGTAAAACCTGGCTATCTCGCGCGCGTTGTTCGCGATAAAAAATATCTTGGTGAAGCGGAAGTAACCAGCGTCCAAAAAGAAAAGATCGACGCCAAAGAATTAATCGCCGGCGAAACTGGCGGCCTCGCCTTAAAAACCGCAACAAAAATTGAGTTAAATGTTGGCGATCGCCTAAAATTCTTCACCCGCG
>JAFWHT010000007.1 GCA_017511965.1 Candidatus Saccharimonadota bacterium | reverse complement strand
TCCCACTCCCGCAATCATTTGAAGAGAGTATAATTTTGAGAGTGGGCAAAAAGGTGAAGGATACGCCTATGTCTGAAGAATAGGAAAGAGCAGAGACACTCGGCGAATAAATAAAGCTAAGAAGACTAAGAAGAGATATGTAAAGAAGAGCAAGAGCTATATATATATATATATATAGGATTGTTGTTTTACTCTATGCATAGGTTTATTATAGCATAAGAATTAAAAAGTAAATACTATTTTTGAGTAGGATTTTCAGTTTCTTCTTCTGGAAGGACGATGCCGATCGAGGCAACCGTGTCGCCTTCGCTCATTCGCATAATTCGGACACCTTGAGTTGCGCGACCTAGGGTTGGGATTTCTTTCATCGCAACGCGAATGGCCTGGCCCTTGGTTGACATCATAATAACTTCTTTGGCGAGTGGATCAAGAGTATGAACGGCGACGATTGGACCGGTTTTGGCGGTAATCGAAGCGACTTTAATACCAACGCCACCGCGTTTATGAGGCGGGAAATTCGAAACGAGCGTCGCTTTTCCGTAGCCATTAGCAGAGACGGCGATTAATTTCTGGTCTGGGTCGGTAATAACATCCATACCAACGATTTCATCGCGTGGACGGAGGCGCATACCTCTTACTCCCATCGCCGAGCGGCCCATAACGCGAACCTCTTTCTCGTTAAAGCGGGTAGCTTGACCGGCGGAAGTACTGATGACAATATCGTTATCGCCAGTGGTTTCTTTAACCCATTTTAGTTCGTCGCCTTCGGCGAGCTTAATGGCGATGAGGCCGTTAGAGCGAACGTTGAAGAAATCTTTAATCGCAGATTTTTTAATCGTTCCCTTTTTCGTCGTCATAAAGAGGTAGCCGTCGGCACCCGCGTCACCTTGTTTAATGATGGCGGTGATTTTTTCTTCTGGGTGCATGTTTAGCATATTAACGGCGGCGGTCCCCTTCGCGGCGAGCGAGGCCTGCGGAACTTCGTAAGCCTTCATGCGGAAGAGTCGGCCTTGATTGGTAAAGAATAGGAGGAAGTCATGTGAGTTTGCGGTCAAAATCTGGGCGATAACATCCTCTTCTTTTGTCGTCATGCCGCGTTTTCCCTTACCACCACGATTTTGTTTTCTGAAATCGCTTTGCGAAACACGCTTCATGTAATTTTGAGAGGTTAAGAGAATAACGCTTTCTTCTTCTGGGATTAATTCTTCTTCGCTAAACTTCCCTACTTCATGGTTAATGATCTTCGAGCGGCGAGGATCGCCGTATTTTTCTTTCATCGCAAGAAGTTCTTCCTTAACAACACGAAGAACTTCTTTTTCGTCGGCGAGAATTGCCTCGAGTTTCTTGATTAGTTCGTGGAGTTCTTTTAGTTCGTCTTCGATCTTATCGCGCTCTAAGCCTTGGAGACGGCGAAGTTGCATCTGTAAAATCGCGTTAGCCTGAATCTCGGAGAGGCCGAATTTTTTCATTAACTGTTTATCGGCGTCGTCGTAAGAGGCGCGGATGACTTTAATCACCTCGTCGATATGATCAAGAGCGATTTTTAAGCCCTCTAAGATATGAGCACGCTCTTTGGCTTTCTTTAAGTCGAATTCAGTCCTTCTTCTGATGACTTTCTGGCGGTGTTTAATAAATTCAGCGAGAATCTCTTTTAGCCCGAGGATACGCGGCTGGATACCGTCGATCAAAGCCAACATATTATAATGGAAGGCGGTCTGGAGTGGGGTTAGTTTATAAAGTTGGTTTAAGATTTTCTTCGGGTAAGCGTCTTTTTTCAGCTCGACCACGACACGAATTTTACCGCGTGCTGATTCGTCGCGAGCATCGGCGATATGGTCTAACTTTTTCGCAAGCACGAGGTCGCGGACTTTTTCAATAAAGCCTTCTTTACTCATCCCGTAAGGAACTTCGGTAATGACGATATTGTAGCGGCCGTTTTTACGCTCTTCGATATTTGCGACGGCGCGAATTACAACCGAGCCTTTACCGGTCGCATAGGCTTCTTTCATCGGTGTACCGCCGTAAACTTCGGCACCAGTCGGAAAATCTGGACCTTTAACGTACTTCATTAAGCCTTCGAGAGAGATTTCGGGATCGTCAATCTGGGCAACAGTCGCATCGACAAGCTCGCCGAGGTTGTGGGGAGGGATATTTGTCGCCATACCAACAGCGATACCCATCTGGCCGTTTAAGAGAATGTTTGGGACGGCAGCTGGAAGAACTGCTGGTTCCCTTTCGGAGCCATCGAAGTTGTCACGAAAATCAACGGTTTCTTTTTCGATGTCGGAAAGAAGCTCGGCGCCAACTTTGTCTAGTCTGGCCTCGGTATAACGCGAAGCAGCGGCTTCGTCGCCGTCCATCGAACCGAAGTTACCCTGACCTTCGACTAGGGTGTAACGCATTTTCCAAGGTTGCGCAAGGTTAACCATTGCTTCGTAAATTGAAGAGTCGCCGTGGGGGTGGTATTTACCCATTACTTCACCGACGATACGAGCGGATTTTACAGTAGCGTGTGGGGCCTTCCAGCCGTTTTTGTTCATCGCATATAATATACGGCGATTGACTGGTTTTAAGCCGTCGCGGACGTCTGGGAGAGCACGGTCAACGATAACTGATAAGGAATAGCGCAAAAAGTAGTCTTCCATGGTGTTTTCGACGGTACGGAGTTCGATGCCATTTTCGATTGGGGTTTCTTCTTGTATAATTTCGTCTTTTTCCATATCTCCTCCTTAAAAGTCCAAATCGTCTAGGTCAACGGATGCTGCTCTAGCCTGGATAAAGTTTTTACGTAATTCGGCTTGGTCGCCCATGAGTTTAGAGAAAATCGAGTCGGCTTTTTCGGCGTCGCTGATATTGACGCGGACGAGCGTTCGATTCTCGGGGTTCATCGTAGTTTCCCAAAGCTGAGCGGCGTCCATTTCGCCAAGACCCTTAAAGCGTTGTTGGGCGGTATAGCCGGCTTGCTTAAAGCGCTCGGCGTCTTCGTCAATTTTCGTTCCGGCGGCTTTACGTTCGGCGATTTTCTCGGTCAAAGTCTTTTCAAGCGCGGCTTCATCATAAATATAGTCGATCTTGCGAGCTTGTCCGGTCCCTTTAATGAGGCCAAAAAGCGGAGGTTTTGCGAGATAGACGTGGCCGGCCTTAATGACATCTGGCATATAGCGGAAGAAGAAGGTTAGAAGCAAAGTTGAAATATGTGAACCATCGACGTCAGCATCGGTCATAAAGACGATTTTGTGATATCGGAGGCCGTCGATATTAAACTGGTCGCCGATACCAACGCCAAGCCCCTTAATTAGAGAGACGAGCTCTTGGTTGGCGAGCATCTTATCGAGACGCGCGCGCTCGGTATTTAGAACTTTACCTCGGAGAGGCAAGATAGCCTGCGTTTTTGAGTCACGACCTTCTTTTGCGGAACCAGCCGCTGAGTTACCCTCGACGATAAATAGTTCGCATTCTTCGGCGTTTCTAGAGGAACAGTCGGCGAGTTTTGAAGGAAGATTTAATCCCTCGAAAGCGCCCTTTCGAATTACGTTATCACGGGCGGCACGAGCAGCCTTTCTAGCGCGAGCGGCGAGGGTCGCTTTGCCGACGATTTTTTTCGCAATAGCCGGGTTTTCCTCGAGGTAGTAGCCGAAGTATTCGGTCATTACCTTATCGACGTAACCTCTAACTTCGGGGTTGCCGAGTTTGTTTTTAGTCTGGCCTTCGAATTGAGGATCGGGAAGTTTAACGAGAATAACAGCGGTCAAGCCTTCTTTAATGTCGTCGCCGGTCAGGTTATCCTCTTTTTCTTTTAAGAGGCCGTTTTTCCGAGCGTAATCGTTAACGGTTCTAGTTAAACCAGTTCTAAAGCCAACAACGTGCATCCCGCCATCAGGGGTCAGGACGTTGTTTGCGAATGGTTTCATGATTTCGGCGAAAGTCTCGTTATACTGGAGCGCGATTTCGACCATCGCTTCGTTGACCTGTTTTTCGACGTAGAAAATATCGTCGGTTAATAATTCCTTGCCGTTATTTAAGCGTTTGACGTAGCTTTTAATACCGCCTTCGAAGTAGAAGGATTCGTGTGCGCCAGTTCTTTCGTCGGTAACGGTAATTAAAATGCCTTTGGTTAGATAGGCTTGATGGCGAGCATAGCTCGAAACCCAGTTATAATCAAAGGTCGTAGTTTCTTTAAAGATAGAGGGGTCAGGATAAAAAGTAATAGAGGTACCAGATTCGCGTGGAGAGCCGGTTGTAACCTTTAAATCCATCGTCGGCTTACCGGTGTCAAATTCGATGTGATGGGTTTTTCCGTCTCTATAGACTTCGGCAATCATTGAGGTCGAAAGAGCGTTTACAACCGAAGAACCGACGCCGTGAAGGCCGGAGGAGACTTTATAGCCACCGTCGCCGAACTTACCACCAGCATGAAGAACGGTTAAAACCGTCTCAAGGGTCGATTTTTTGGTTTTGGGATGGATATCAACAGGGATACCACGTCCGTTATCTTCGATTTTGATGCCACCGTCTTGTAAAATGGTTATATCGACGCGATTCGCGAAGCCCGCAATCGCTTCGTCGATAGAGTTATCGGCGATCTCTTTAATTAGATGGTGAAGACCATCATAACCGGTAGAACCAATATACATACCAGGGCGAAGCCGAACCGGCTCTAGCCCCTCAAGCACCCGAATTTCTGACGAGTCATAATTTTCAGCTTTTTCAGCCATATTTACCTCTTCTTTTTTATATTCTTTCCCTATTATACACCTATACGGGATTTATTTCAAGGGTTTTAAGATAAAACAATACTCGCTGGTCCTCGGTCCGCAGTCGTCATATGCTCATAAAATTATAGATTCTTATATTAAACTGACTTGTCGTAATTTTCCCCAGCCGCTTCTTCTTTTTTGTAGGCTTTTTCACGTATTGTGTTTGCAATATTTACTTCATTTCCCGCGGCCGACATCATATGATCAACTTCTTTTTGGGTCGGAAATCCTGCTCCTGGTTCTGGATTACTAATACGTTTAACTAGCTCTACGGCTTTTGCCCCTCGTTTTGCAGCTAGAGTCTCAAGTTCATCGCCAGCTTCTGCCATTACACGTGCCTTTTCTACATCTCTTATCGCATCTGGGTGATTCACTTCATATTCCTTCATTTCCTCTTCTGATTTAACGCCAAAAGGTTTTGCGTCTTTCATCGTCTTTTCATAATTATTTATAGCTTCTTCCTCATTTTTTGATAATGGCGTATTCCCTCTTATGATTTCACCATTTTTTACTTTAATGCCCATATAAACCTCCTTGATCATCATTACTTTTAATGATACACTCCCAGAGGATTTTGTCAAGATTCATCTTATCTTAAAGACAACTTCGGTGGGATTATTTATTAAATAAGTCAGAATGTGAGCCGGTGTCGACTAGAGTTAAGATTAGGACGTCATTTTGGATTTTATAAATCAGTAGCCAATCTGGTTCAATGTGGCATTCGTGATAACCATTAAATTCCCCCTTTAAGATATGGTCTTTATGTTTGAGCGCTAGTTTCTCGCCGTTTCTTAGTTTGTCTACTATTTCTTCTAATTTTTCTATCTTTAGCCCACGCTTTTGCATCTTCTTATAGTTCTTTTTGAACTTAGAGGTAAACTGGACCGCGTATCTCATTCAGCCTCCAGCGCCGCGCGAAGTTCTTCCATGGTCTCATAAGTCGGCGTATTTGGATCTTTCGCCATCGCTTCCGCTTCTTCCATCGCCTCTAGAAGCTCTTTGCTGGGGCGAGGCCTTTTGATGCGGAAAGGGATACTACCGGTGTTGACACATTGTTTTAAAAACATATTCACGGCGCCAGACATGCTAGTGCCGAGTTCTTCAAAAAGCTCACTGGCTTCTTCTTTTGTTTTTTTATCTACTCTAATTTGAATTGGTATAGTAGTGCTTGTAGTCATAATCTCTCCTTATGCTACAATACTACTACAAATGGTTTACATTGTCAATACATTATCTTTGGCAAGAAAAAGCGCCGGTAGAAAACCGGCGCGGAAGAGTTAGTCTTTTACCCTGCGACCCAGAATGCGCGTTCGATTTCGTAATCTAGATTCTCTAGAAAGTCCTTAGAAACATAAAAGATGTATCGAGTTTGCACCTTCGGTTCATCGTAGAACCTATGGCCAAAACTCGCTATCACTTCTCTGGTTTCCTTTTGCCTCCATTCGTAATAGGGCAGGTTATCAGTGGCGGCTTCTTCGTCTACTACGACAAATTCGCATTCGCTGGCTTTAAATTTGAAGGTTTTGCCATCGGAGGTGATAGTCACCTCTTCGTCGCCTGGTGCGTACAGCACCGATGTTATTGCTACTTTGTCAATTAGGACGCTGATGGATTCTTGCCCCGAGCTACCTACTGAAACCACGAACAAGACTATCGTAACCAGAGCAGAAATCAAAAATCCAAAGATAGAAAGTTTCTTGACTTCTTGATAATAAAGAATCTCGTACACTGCACTACAAAGGAAAGCAAGAAATGAGATAAGCGACAGAACAAAGATTGTTGCCAGTACGCCAAAAATTGAACCATACATGATTACACCCCTCCTTTTTGTTAAGGTGCCGCTGACTAACTCTGGCCTTATTATAACATAAGGGCGGAGGAAAGAAAATTACTTGTGGTTTTAACGGATTTTGAAAATGGCTTCGGTGGGGTGTTCTTCGGGTGCGGGGGTTGGTTCAGATTGTGGAGTTGGTTCGGGCTGAGGAGTTGGCTCGGGTTGTGGTTGTGGAATTGGTTTTGGCTCTGGGGTTGGTTGAGGTGTGGGTTGTGGGACTGGTGGAGTTGTGGGGGCGGAGGTGGCTTTTTTGGCTAGATAGTCGTCTAAAAAGCCCTTTTTTGGCTCGCTAGAAGCGCCAGGACGACCTCCTTCGCCCATAGATGGTTCACTTTGCGTTTTTGCGTTAGAAGGGCCTTCTTGAGCGTCTGGTGAGCCTTTTTCGTCGTTTTTGGCACGTTCGGCAGAAGCCCAGCGATCCCTAATCTCTTTTTCAACTTCGGCGCGAGTTTTAGCGAATTTAGTAGCAGAGTAAACCTTTAGGCTATTCATTAATTCCTCGCTTGGTTCACCCATTGGCGCTGGTAGGCTCATCGTAAATGGAGCCGATGGCATACCAAACATCATCAATTTAACAACAGCAGTACGGTTGGCAGTTTTAGTTAAATCTTCGGCGGTAAAGGTAGGCGTAAAGGCCTTAACCATCAAATCGGCATCAGTAACACCAATACGACCACAAACAATCGACCCAACGTTACCGAGTAGCGCTTCCCTGATTTTTTCGGTCAGCTGAGTCATGAACTGATTAGCGACAATGAGGTTTAAGCGATACTTTCGAGCCTCAGACAAAATGGATTCGAACGAATCGGTAGCGAAGTTTTGGAACTCATCGACGTAAAGACAGAAATCCTGACGCTGATCCTCTGGTATATCTTGACGACTCATCGCGGCCTGCTGGAATTTCATGACGAAAATCATACCGAGAAGATTGGCATTAATGTCACCGAGTCGCCCCTTAGAGAGGTTGACGAGGAAAATCTTCTTATTATCCATGATTTCGCGGATATTGAAGCCAGATTTAACCTGACCGAGGGTATTTTTCATGATGGTATTAGCGATAAATGGACCCCATTTACTAGAGAACCAGGTGATGACTTCGCCAGCATCAGAGGATTTTTGAGAAGCCGGAAATTCCTTGGTCCAGTAGTCATAAACTGCTTTATCGGTGACGTATTTTAATTTTGATTTAACAAATTCGGGATCGGTAAAACACTGGGGGATATCGATAAAAGTAGCGCCGGCGGGATCAGCCATAAGAAGTAAGGCGGCGTTTCTAAACATATGTTGACCACGTGGACCGAAGAAACCTTGATTCTGAGGGTCAAACAACGACTGAAGCATACTGATTCCCTCTTGAACGATGAAGTCTTTTTGGTCTTCGGAGGTATATTCGAACATATTCATGCCAACAGGGTGTTCGATATCGGCAGGGTCGAAATAGATGACGTCGTCAATTCTCTCCTCTGGAACACGCTGCAGGATCGCCTCGACAGCGTCGCCGTGTGGATCAATAAAGGCAAAGCCACGCCCATCGCACATATCTTGAAAAGCAAGATTCTCGAGAAAAACAGATTTACCCATACCGGTTTGACCGATGACATACATGTGACGGCGACGGTCATCTTCGGTGAGATAAATTGGTTTTTTCTGACCTCTAAATTCGTTGGTGCCGATAAAGAGGCCTTCGGTGGCGAGTTTGGCAGGGCCATCAACTTGTTTGGTGAGCTGGCGCTCGACTTGTGAGTTAGGGATAGCACTTTGTTCTGGGAGATGGAAGATAGAGGCGAGCTCGACGCTGTTTAAGATATTTGACCTAATTTTTAGTGGGAAAAAGCGGAAAATATAGTCGATAGTGAGCTTTTTTAGGTCTTTCATGGTGTTGACTTTAAACCCATTCAACTCGGGTGAGTTGAACTGCGAGAAAGCCGAAACAACGCCACCTACAATCGCTTCTGAGCGAGGTTTATTGTCAGAGCTGGCTATAATACGAATTAAGGTTTCAAACGCCGGAAAACGCATTTTGTTGGTGATAGCGGTGATTTCTTCTTGTTTAATGTTAGTAACGACCTCGGTTTGCTTTTCTTCTCTTTCGGCGGGAGGTTCAAAGGGGGCTCTGGCGATATCAAATATCAATTGACCAAATAAGGCTCCCCCTGTAGTGACTTTTTTGCCTTTTTGGACATTTTCCATGTATTGTTTGCCTTCTGCTGACCAATTTTTTTGTGCGGGACGGAAAAGAATTTGTACAGCTGCACCTTCGTTTTTGCTCACGCTAGAGAGTGCTGTGAGGAGTGCCATCTGGGCGTCACGCTGGGTGTCTTCGTAAGTGGCAATAGGGAGGTAATACTCTTTGTTTAAGGTGAGCTCAGCGCCAGCAACGGCGTTAGTCCCACCACCACCTTCAAAGATGTTTTCTTCGCGTTTTTCCTCTATTCTTGCAGTTGGATAAGAGGATTGGATAGCTTGCTTGACGGTTTCGGTAAGGACGGCGGGGACAACAGCGTAGTATCTGATAAGACCATCTTTGGCAATGATTTCTAGAGAGAAGTGGCGTTCGCCATAGAGACGATTTTTAAGGCCTTTTGTCGTTGTTGAAGAAAGAATAGAATACATAACCTGAGCTTTAGAGACAGATTCGCTAGTGATATCACGCTTGTCGCGACCACCACCATCTATATCATCAGTGGTAGGAGGGAGATGAATAAGAAGTGGCACCATCTTAAGCCCACGCTCGTATTTTTTGGCTTTGCGAAGTTTAGAGATATTAGAGCCAAAAACAATAGAGGCGATTAAGATAATAACGAGAACAACTATGAAGATTACCACCCAGGAGTCCATTTTATCCCTCACCTTTCCAGTTAGGATGCTCAAAGGTTTTCATGTAGGCTTCGGTAGCGTCGGCCTTAAAATTAGCAAGCTCGGCGGGGGAAATTTGGTCGTGTTTGTAGTCAGTGGTGGCTTTTTCGACGGCTTTGATGGTTTTTAACGAAATACGGTCATTTTCGCGAGCAATCTGAGAGAGATCTGGGGTAGTAGAACTCGAAAAACTATCGTGATCTGGTGGCATACCAAACGGAACGATTTGACCGATGGCGTCGGGGTCTTTGTTGGGGTTTTCTTGAGGAAGGGATTCTTTGGTTGTGGGCTGCTCGGCTAGATTAGGCGTGGATTCTGAGGGGAAAATTGCGACATTGCCGAGATTCCTAATATCACGCTCTGGCGAATAAACACCGGTGTTAAGACTATTTTTAGCATCGGGATTAAGATTTTCTGGGACGTCGCCAACGCCAGCCGTAAAAAAAGGCATTTCATTAGAGGTATTAGTTGGCTGACCATAATCCATATGCTTATTTTAGCATACTTTAGATTCTTTTGTAAACCAAAAACTCGGCAAGCGCAACAAAAAGCGTAATGAGACTAATCGTCCAGAGATTGACGGCATTAAATGAGCGTGCCATCAGAAGCATAATTGGAGCAAAAGCAAGGACGGCAGAATAAAGATAATCTTTGTTTTTGAAATTTGGATTTTTGAAGGCGATACGCTTAAAAGTTTGGAAAAGGAGTGAGATGATTGAAAAAAGGGTTGCGTAAACTGTTGTAAAAAATAATAAAACACCGAACGGGCCGATTTCCGTCGGTGATGTAAAGATCAGCATAATCAATAAACTAAAGAATCCGATTATACCTATTGCAACGATAATGCGGTTATGTTTCATAACCCTATTGTATCATATTTGGCGATTACCCCCAAGAATTTTCTGGAGGGAGGCGGGGGCTATCCGGCGCTAAATAATCTAACTATTGACCTGAGCCTTGGTCCGCCTTTCCCTATTTGACCGCTTCACGCAAGGTGAAGCATTGATCCTTGTTAGTGTTTTTCTTTTACTCTGATTTATTATTCTGAAGGTACTAGTAAAAGATTTACTAACGCGCTCTTACGCTTTTGCTTTAATAGCAATTTAGCGGAGCTCTAGGTAATTCCTAATGTAATTTATGGCTAGAAATTACCTTTTCGCCCGCTAAATTTTATGGTTTAGTCTTAACTTTCATTGATTTCCTTTTGTTTTAGTTTTTTGTTTTAGTCATCTCGACTGTTTTCATCGTATCATAGTTTTGTTAAAAAATCAATAGATTTGTTCAATTTTATTGTTGTATTTTTTACAACATTTGCTCTAATTGTCCTCTGTTCTATTTTTTTATTTATTTTGTTGTATTTTTTACAACATTTTGTAGTTTTGACATGAAAAAGGCGGCCGGTCTGGCCGCCAATAGGAGAACGATTTAATCAAAATACCTATCGTCGACTTCGGGAGCCCCTATAAAAGTCCCACAATACTCTATCAAGGTTCTAACCATATTCTTTACGGCCTCTTTTGAAGATGAGGCCAGAAGTGGATCCCATTCTTTGTGGGTTTTTTCTAAAAACTCCTTTATAGTGGTCTGCGTCCAGATAGTGCCAGGGTTTGTTGTTTCGCTGTCGCTTTTTTCGGCTAGTTTTGCTTGCCAGTAACGGTACTCGTGGATCCAATCGGCTTTCGTCATGCGCGCAAGTCTAGCGCGACGCCATGAGTCAAGTTCACTTACCAACTGTGTTTTTACTAAAACCAATTTGTCGTCGATGGCTTTTTTTCTTTTAGACTCCGCCTTCATAATCTTCAGTATCTCACTCATCTTTCATCACCTCCGTTTGAGTAAATTCTACAACATTAATCCCCTCGTCGAACACCGTTTTCGCAAAAGAAATGTCGCCTTCAACCAGCTCGATTAAATCCTTCTTCGCTAGTGCCTTTAATTCGGCATTGTCAAATGATGAATAGCTATCTAAAAAATCGCTGATCCTCGCTTGTATTTTGGCTACTGTAGATGCACCTATCTTTTCTTTCTTTTCGTTACATTCTAACTCCCATCTTCGGATAGATATTCTTTCTATCCAGTAGTGATGCTCTCTTATCCAATCTTCTTTGGTCAACGCATCTATTTTTGCCTTGCGTTCTTCTAACGGCTCTCGACTAATTGCTTGCAACAAACTACCTATTTTCATCGTTATCCTCCTCTCAAAGTGCTTGACCTCTGTCACTGATTATATTATATCATATTTTTTCATATTGTCACTACTAGAAATCCGTGGTATAATAGAGATAGTTGGGGCTGAAAAAGCTTAGACGGATTATTAACAGATACCAGGCGTACCGATTGAATACCGTAAGTATTAAATAAGTGCTAAAAACACTAAGGCGCATGTTGCTTACATGCCCGCTTATGCCTAAAATTATTTTATAGGCTGGTTTGTATCTAAGACACCGTAAGATGCAAATTATCATACAACGGAGTTAAGGTAGTTTAATTGGCGAGAAATTACTCGAAAATTAGCCATGGCTTTTAGTAGTTTCGTCTTCTGCCGCTACTAATGAATGCCAAGATAAAACAGATGACTATGTGCGTAGAATGGTATCCAAGTGATAGTTCGGACCCGGAGGCAGTATCCGGCAGCTCCACCATTTTTTTTAGTCTTAAAAAATAGAAGAAGACCGGTAACTGCGAGGAAAACCGGTCTTCTTGTAGAGTGTGGAGTTATTTTGGCTAATTTTTTATTTTGACCTTCTGAATAATTTTTTTATTCAGAAGCTACCTCTATAATATCGCAAAAAAATGCTAATGTCAATAGATTTTTTGAACAATTTTTGTATTTTTTTCAAAAGTTTTCCACAAGCAATTTGGGCAAAAATCTTGTGCTAATTTTTTATTAAATTAGTGTTTATGGAATTTAATGGCTAAAATAAGCCTAGGCGGAATCAGGGGGTTGAAAATTTAGAGAGTTCATGGTAGTTAGGGGGCATGATAAGTAAAATACACTCAATAGTTCCCTACGGTTTCGAAGGAAAGCTGGTCGAAGTCGAGGGTGATATGAATAGGGGTTTACCAGCTTTTAATATCGTGGGAATGGCGAATAAAACAATCAATGAAGCAAAAGAACGCGTAAAAAGTGCGATTGTAAATTCGGAATTTTCTTTCCCCGACAAAAAAGTAACAATAAATCTGGCGCCAGCGGAACTTTTGAAAGATGGGGCGTATCTTGATTTACCAATCGCGCTCTCTATTTTGACGCTTTCGGGGCAACTGCTTAAAATTGATACCGATGGCAAAGTGTTTGTGGGTGAGTTGTCGCTAGATGGCGAAATTCGACCGGTGAAAGGGATTATAAATATCATTGAAGCGGCGAAGAGTGCTGGTTATAAGGAGATTTATGTGCCAATAAAAAATCTTCAGCAAGCGTCGCTGGTTTCGGGTATTAAAATTTATGGCGTAGAAACGCTACAAAAGCTGTTTTTAGCGTTAAAAAATCAACTAACGCTAAGACAAGCGAAAAAAATCGAGAATGGCCTTAAAAGGCAAAATATAGCCTCGAACGAGCCGATTCTAGACCATATTAGGGGTCAAGCTCTAGCAAAACGAGCTTTTGAAATTGCGATTGCGGGGCACCACAACATCCTTATTTCTGGGCCACCAGGGGCGGGTAAGACACTGCTGGCAAAAGCGGCGGCGAATTTACTACCTGATTTAACTCCTGATGAGATGGTTGCGATTACGAAGATTTACTCGATTGCGGGACTCTCAACCGATGAAATTATATCGGAACGGCCGTTTAGAAATCCACACCACTCAGCCAGCTCAATCTCAATTATTGGGGGTGGGGCGGGCGCAGTGCCAGGCGAGATTTCGCTAGCGCACAAGGGGGTGCTATTTTTAGATGAGATACCAGAATTTACGCGGTCGGTACTAGAGTCATTGCGCCAACCGCTTGAAGACAAAGAAATTACAATCTCGAGAGCCAACCGAAAATCGGTTTATCCGGCGGATTTTATGCTAGTCGCAACGATGAATCCTTGCCCCTGTGGCTATCTTGGTGATCCGACGCACGAATGTAAATGTACAGAGGTGCAAATTCAAAATTACCAGAAAAAATTGTCTGGACCACTGTTTGATCGGATTGATATGAATGTGACGGTCGAAAAAGTTGGCAATGAAGACCTTAGAGCGCCAATCGTGACAAAAACAGATGAGCATACTGTTGTAAAAAATAATATAACAGAGGCTATTACTAGACAGCGTAAAAGGTATAAAAAAGACGGAGTTTACAATAGTTCCCTTTCTTCGTTTGAGGTTTCGCAGAAATTAAAGTTAGAGCTTTCCGCCGAAAATCTACTCGCAAGCGCGTCGGAAAAATTAAATTTGTCTGCGCGGTCGTATTTTAAAACGATCAAAGTCGCGCAAACAATTGCGGATCTAGACGGCTCTGAAATTATCAAGCAAAATCACTTGGCGGAAGCACTGACCTACCGGAGTAGGCGGTAAGAAAAAAGGCGCGGGCTAAACGTCCGCGCCAATAGGTGGGTGTTAAACAATTGTCGAGCTGTTATCATAAGCCCAATAGACTGGGGGCCAAGAAACCTTCTCAATTTCATCTGCAATCGTGTCGCAAAATTCCTCTAGTTCTAAGATTGCTTCGTAAGGCTTAGTTTTCCTTACGATGCTCATTGTTTCGACAACCTTTTGGAGATACGCAATCGGTATCCAATTTGGATCATCTTTGCGGCTAGCCAAGATAGTGCGAATTCCCTCACCGAAAGCAAGAAACCCGATAGAAATACCGCCACCAAAGAATACTGCCGAAAGAAACGTGATTGACTTCATAAGGTACGCCAGCCCCAACCCCGTAAGGGCTATAAATGCTGGAACTACCAACGCCAATACCCCGTTTTGGAGTTGTTTCTTTTTTTTCGCCACTCTCTGCTTCTCGATTTCAGCGATTTTTTCTTCACTTAAATCACGCATCCTTTTATCATAGTGAATTTCGCGCGCAAAAGAGATCAGCGTGTCCTTCCAGAGCAAATCAATCGCTTCAAATACCTTATTCCGTGTCTCTTTGAGTGTCTTGTTTAACGTGCGACGGCGCTCCAGATCTTCTGCGGCCTCATCACGATACATTTGCCACTCATTCGTTTTGAAGATATCCTTCGCCAATTGTAATTGCTCGTCCTGGGCCAACTCGCTGCTTTTGATTTCTTCAAGATACATCAAATAGTCCATTTCACCCTCCTTTTTAAAATGCTCCCACCTCTTTCCATTATAACACAAAACTCCAAAATAGTCAAGCTTAATTATCTGAAAAACCCCTTGCATTTTTCCCTACTCTTTGGTATAATGGATTACAGGTTAATTCAAGAGATGAAAGGACTACTATAAAAAACAATTCACGGACAAGGCTCAACGGAGAGATTCGTTACCCAGAGGTCCGAGTTATAGGTTCGTCTGGCGAGCAGCTAGGCATTATGTCTAGTCGCGAAGCCCAACTTCTCGCGAATGAACAGGGAGTAGATTTAGTAGAAATCGCTGCTAACGCTAATCCGCCGGTCGTTAAAATCATCGATTGGGGTAAATTCCAATACCAAAAGATGAAAGAGGAAGCCAAAAATCGAAAGAAGGCGCGCGAAAAACAAGCCGAACTAAAACAGATGAAGATTGGCCTTAAAATCTCTGACAACGACCTTAACATAAAAGTCCGAAAAATGCGAGGTTTCCTTGAGGACGGCGACCGCGTAAAGATTATGATTGTCTTTAAGGGCCGTGAAATGGCACACAAAGAAATCGGGAGTCAACTACTAGATAAAGTAATTGGCCTACTCGGCGAAGAGGCTGTGCTTGAAGGAAAGCCCCAATTTAACGGACGAAACTTATCGGCCCAGGTACGAAAAAAGTAATTTCCTACTTTTCTTAGGCCAGCCGATTGCACATTGAATAATAAATTTAACGAAAGGAAAATTATGCCGAAATTAAAGACGCATAAAGGTACCGCGAAACGTGTAAAGATTACCGGTTCCGGTAAAATCGTCCGTGAGCGGGCGTTCGGGAATCATATTCTCGCGAAAAAATCTAAAGCTAGGAAGCGCAATATGAAGACTTCCGCTACCGTTAACGGTAAAATTGAAAAAAATATAAAGAAAGCATTGGGGGTTTAATCATGAGAGTTAAAAGAGGTGTCGCGGCACGCGCGAAACATAAGAAAATTTTAAATAAGACTAAGGGCATGCAACATTACCGTCGCCGAAGTTTTCGGCTCGGTAAACAGGGCGTGATTAAGGCTTTGTCTTATAGCTACCGAGATCGTAGAAATCGCAAACGTGACCTCCGAGCGCTTTGGATTACAAGAATCAATAACGCTTCGAGAGAGCTTGGTCTTTCCTACTCGCAACTAATTGCGGGCATGAAGGCAAAAAACATCAATCTCGATCGCAAAGTTTTAGCTGATCTCGCTGTAAATAATCCAGAAGCGTTTAAGGCAATTGTAAATACAGTAAAGGAGAAATAAAATGGCAATTTGTGAAATTTCTGGAAAAGGCAAAATGTACGGCCATAATGTTTCTTTCTCGCAGAGACATACGCGCAAGGTTTTTAAACCAAATGTTAGTAAAAGAACTTTGATTATTAATGGTCAAAAAGTGAAATGCAACATTTCGACAGCGGCTTTGAGGACTTTGAAGAAGAAAGGCTTGATTGAAAGCCCAAAGGCCCGTACTGAGAAAAAAGCGAGTAAATAATTTACACTTGAACAAAAAGCCACCCGCTAAGGGTGGTTTTTTGATAAGGTTGAGCCTTCGGTAAGCCGGGTTCTGTCACTATATAAATAGTGGGCAATCATCTATCTTGGCGCTGTATTGCTACGAGCGCTCTAGCGGTAAACGTGCGTCTTCGAGCAAAAGCTTTTTAGCACTCCTTGCAACGGGTAGGGTTTGCCGCCGTATTATATCGCTATAATACGCTGCGGGCTCTTACCCCGCTCTTTTCACCCTTACCGGCGAACCGGCGGTATAGTTTCTGTGGTACTTTCCCTATCCTTACGGACGGTCGCCGTTAGCGACTACCTTGCTCTATGTTGCCCGGACTTTCCTCTTGTAAAAAACAAGCGATTGCCTTTTCTAGCTCATATATATTATAGCATGAGTTTTATTTTTTGACGATTTTTCTAGTAGCGTCAAATTTTTCCATGTAGCGCCCAAACATCAGACGAGTTTGGGAATAAAAGGCGGCAAGAGACTGATATAGAATCGAGGTAATAGGCATGAGAACCCATTGTAAGACCATTAAAATACTTTTGGTTTTTTTGTACTTGGCGGGACGTTTGGGAAGCATGCGCAAAGAGACTAATACCGAGACAATCAACCCAACCGAGGCAAAAGTCTCGACCAGGCTTACGATATTTGGTAAATTGTGGGCAACCATAGTATGACTCGAAAGGTTCATAATCATTGGTATCCAACCACCAAAAGCAACGATTGGTGCGAGGATAGCGAGAGTAATATGGCCATCCAATAATCGCCAGAATTTGGGGAAAAGTTTCCAAAACGGCACTAGGCGTTTTGCGCGTGGGACAAACAATTTTGAACCGACGTAGGCAATATCACTGGCGCCATAATACCAACGGCGAACCTGGACAAATTGTGCTTTGATAGTTTTCCATAAAGTTTCATCGATGACGGCGTCTTGATAGATTGGAATACGAATTGGCAAAACTGAATAGTCGCCGTTAAAGAAAAAGAGACTGCGCCAGTATTGATGCCCATCTTCGACGATGGTTTTTTTACTCCAAAAATCCATCGCTTCAAGAGCTTCAAGAGGCTGGGAATGCGAGGCAAAATTTCTGAGAGCATGTGGTCGCATGGTAGAAATAACGTTGAAAAATGAGTTTGAAACAGCAATCACGCGAGTGGGGGCCGGCGCGTCCCAGATATTGTTCATAAATAATGAAACTGGTTGATAACTTAGATGCTGACGGTTGGGATGAGTGATAAATTCGTAAGCGACAGAATCAAGATATTTTGAAGCGACGCAATTGTCGCTATCGAGCGAAGTGACAATAACATTTTCGACAGGGATTTTCTTCTTGGCAACGTACTCGGCTACGGCTTTGCCAGCATAGGTGAGGTTTGGGCCTTTGCCAACAATTTCGCCTGGCAAGCCATCGGGGTGTTTGATGAGCAAAAAATCTTTAAACACGCCTTTGTATTTGGTGGCAAGAGATTTGGCAGTTTGCTCCATAGCTTCCCCACCACGCGCTTCGTAGGCGAGAGTAAAAATAATGTGATCTTTAGGGAAGGTGGAATTTTTAAGAGCTTCAATAGACGGGGCTAAAATTTCCTCGCCTTCGTTATATGCTGTCATGATTACTGCATGGTAGATTTTTTCAGGTTCGGGAAAATCACTAGGCATAGCTGTGAGCATACGAAGATTTTCGAGGTGAGCCTCAAAATGATAGCTTCTGCTATTGTCGTTACGAAGACGCTCGTAGGCATCGTGAGGGTTTTTAAGATCTTCGATGCGACGACGCCAATCAACCCTTTCGGCGCGCTTAATGACATTATACCCCTGGACGGTGCGATAGGCGACACTAACGGCCTTAACAAGAGTAGAGGCGATAATAATAAATAGATAAATTGCGCAAATTACAGGGTCGAGCCATGAAAGCAAAAACAAAAGAATAATAGCACCATAAGAAATTGCACCGGGTAAAATCTCGAGAAAACGATATAATTTGGTACGTTTGCCTTGGGGGATTTCAAGATTTTTACGCATTTTAAGCGTCTCCGAGCAAACGAGCAAGGACTAAAATGGTACCTAAAATTAAACCCGTAGTGACGAGGACAAAAAACTTAGCCATACCGCCACCACGTTTGTGAAAAATTTTGATGGCGAGAAGATTATGAAAAAGACCAAAAATAATAGCGAGGATTGGAAAGGCCAGCATGTCGATCCAGGTGCCGTCGCGATAACCATCGAGGTCGCCGTAGCCAACTTTAAGTACGGAGATACCTGGGCTTAAATTTAAAATTGCAAAGATAAAAAGACCGATGGAAAGCAGAAGATTTAAAAGCATTAAAATAAGTAGCGTGCGTTCGGTTTTGTAAATTTTGAAAAGGTCTTTTTTAAACATCTTTGGTCCTGGTTAGCTTTTCGACAATGTTGTTAACGTGTTGAATAAACATAATGTCGCCGACGATACCAATTAAACCGGTGACAACCATCGTCCAGCCGATGAGTGCAATGACAGCGCCAGTATAAAAAGTAATGAATACACCGAAAACAAGCATGACAAGAGCAAGAATTAAAATGTAGCGCCAAGCATTAATACCAGCCGAGTGAAGCTTGATAGCGGTATTGATGCGAGCGAGCGCTTCGTAAATAAGCCAGATACCAATAATCACACGAAAGACATGGGCGATTTCTTCACCAATAACGAGCGAGGTAATGCCAATCAAAACCGCAATGACACCAGAAAGCAAGCCGTTGTTGAAAAAATCATTTTGACCTTTAACTAAAAAATAATTAATGATTTGGTAGGCGCCTTTAACAACAAAGAAAACACCTACAACATAAGCAATAACCTGAAGAACTGTATCAGGCCAAGCAATTAAAAAAATTCCAAGAATAGCCGTAGCGAGCGATTCGATTATTGCCGTCCAGGCTGATTGTTTGAGATTCCCGCTGATGTTTTCGACGGGCCGTTTAATAATTTCCACCTTTGCCATGTTTTACTCCTTATTCTTACAATTATAACACAGTTGTGATATAATTGAATAAATAGTTGCCGTTGTAGCTCAGTTGGTAGAGCAGCTCATTCGTAACGAGCAGGTCGCTGGTTCAAGCCCAGTCAACGGCTCCATTTTTTTGTTGTTTCGGAATTACTTTTGGATAACCTTAGAGCGTGAAGAAGTTTAGCGCGGGCATGTGGAGTAAAAATTTTATCAAGCCAGGTAGATTTTGGGGTTTGATTTTTAGAAGTAAGAATTTCAACTACGTCACCTTGCTCTAATTTTTTGTTAAGATTACTCATTTTGCCGTTAATTTTAACTCCGACAACGTGATCGCCGATTTCGGAGTGTAGTTTGTAGGCAAAGTCTAGTGGCAGGGCGCCTTTAGGAAGGTCGAGAATATCGCCTTTGGGAGTATAAACAAAAATTTTATCGGCAAAGAGATTGAGTTTTAACTTTTTGAGATCAACTTTTTTGCCTTCGCGAAGTTTAGCAGCGGTGGTTTGAAGCTCGGTAATCCAAAGAAGATTGGTGGGGAGATGTTCAATCTTCCCTTTTTTGTAATTTTCGGTGAGCTTTTGCTCGTTGTAATAAAAACTCGCGGCAAGTCCACGCTCGGCGTATTCGTGCATTTCGTGGGTGCGAATTTGAAATTCAACAATACGTTTGTCTTTGGTAATAATAGTGGTATGAAGAGATTGATAGCCGTTTTGCTTGGGTTTGGCAATATAATCTTTGATACGTCCCCCCATTGGGGTATAAAGTGAATGAATAATGCCTAGAGCGAGGTAGCAATCGGTAATATCATTAACAATAACCCGAAGAGCCGTGAGATCGTAGATTTCGCCCATGTTTTGATTATGTTTGGCGAGTTTTTTGTGAAGTGAATAAACTGACTTCACACGACCAACAAGGCGAAAATCGATTTTCTCTTTTTTGAGAGCTTCAGAAACTTCGGTTTCGATTTTCTTGAGAGATTTTTCAGCTTGTTTATTGTATTTTTCAATGAGAGATTTGAGCTCGTCGTAGCGTTTTTTGTCAACGTATTTAAAAGCGAGGTCAGAAAGCTCGACGCGAAGAAGCCCCATATTTAAACGGTCGGCTAAAGGCGCAAAAACTTCAAGAGTTTCTTTGGCGACCTTTTTTTGTTTGTCTGGAGGGAGGGCGGAGAGCGTACGAAGATTGTGCAGACGATCGGCGAGCTTGATAATGAGAACACGGATGTCGTCGCCAAGAGCGATCATGAGTCTTAGAAAATTATCTTTGGTAGCAGGAAGATAGGTGTCGATATCACGCATACCATTACGGGCAGTGGAAAGTTTGGTGACGCCGTCGACAAGAAAAGCAACAGATTCGCCAAAATTCTGCTTGATTTCATCGAGAGTAAGGCTAGTATCTTCGATGGTATCATGAAGAATGCCGGCGATAATAGTGTCTTCGTCCATTCCCCATTCTTCGAGAATTTTTTTGACAGCAAGTGGGTGGATGATATAAGGTTCGCCGGTTTTGCGAAACTGATTTTCGTGCGCTTTTTTGGCAAGCTCAATTGCTCGATCAGAGCGCGAGAGGGACGAAGTTTCTGTCATAAACTAATTATAGCATTTTTTTAAGCGCCGACTTTGTCTTTGCCATTACGACGAGGAGCGTTGTGTTCGATATATTCGATAATTTTAGAGGCGACATCACGCTTGGTGACTTTTTCGATACCAAAGCCAGGTGAAGCGTTTACCTCGAGTACTAACGGTCCGCGCTTTGAGCGCATTAAATCAACACCACAAATATGTAAGCCCATGGCTTTAGCAGCTTTGATAGCGACTTTTTTCTCTTCGTCAGTGAGTTTAATTGGAGAGCCAAGACCTCCTTGATGAAGGTTAGAACGAAAATCCCCATCGAGTGAAGTTCTCTGCATCGAAGCAACGACACGGCTACCAACTACAAAAGCACGGATATCCACGCCGGCAGATTCCTCAACAAACTCTTGCAAGAGAATGTTGGTGCCATCTTCGTTATAAAGATAAAAAGCCTGCAAAGCTGATTTGGCGGCCTTTTTAGTTTCGGCGAGAATAACACCATTACCGTGGGTGCCAGATGCTAATTTAATGATTACCGGTAGACCGATTTGTTCTAGTAAATCGTCAATATCAGAAGTGTTACGCGAAACGAGGGTTTTAGGAGTGTCAACGCCAAACTTCGCCAAAATCTGAGCGGCACGAAGTTTGTCACGAGCACGAGTGATGGCTACCGATGTGGCCGAAGTATAGACATTTTGCATCTCAAACTGGCGAACAACAGCACAGCCGTATCTAGTCATATTATTAGAAATGCGCGGTAAAATCGCATCAAAGCCTTTGATTTTTTTGCCCTTGTAGTAAACTTCTGGATTTTTGTTATCAAGAGAAAGATAGCAATTTTTATACTTGATGACTTTGACTTTGTGACCACGCTTTTCGGCCTCTTCCACGAGACGTTTGGTAGAGTAGTTGGCATTACCGTTTGATAAAATTGCAATTTTCATTTTAGTCTCCTTTCTTTTTAAAACGAATGTTGTTTACGTCGCCAGATAGCTTTTTAATATATCTTCGGTGAAATTTATAAGGATCTTCTTTTAAGCGTTTTTGGACAAGTTTAGTTTTGGGATTTTTTGGTTTGATAGAGGTATGATTTGCAGAAACATCAACAAGAAATTTTTTAGCAATTGAGCGTCGGCCAATCAAAACTGGGAAGTGGTTGTTGCTACGATCAGACAAAGTAAAGAGGATTTTAATTTTATGACCATTAACAATAGCTTTTAGATGGGCGCGATAGCGAATCTGTTCGTGACCAGAAGAACTGCGAATAACAGCGGCCTTAAAATCTTTTCGCTTAAAAACTCTTCCGGTATAAAAAGGACTGTCTTCGCCAAATAAACGAAACTTCAAAATACCATCCTTGGTAACCCTAATGTGACTGGCCCAAATCGACGACGAATCGGCGCCGGTATCAATTTTGGCGGGAACATTTTTTATCCCGGCAACTTCGATGTACTCTGTTGAACCAATAACACTCAAATTCTGGTTTTTCTCTGTTGTCATATATATATTATAACATAAAATTATTTTTTCTTCAATATCTTATCGATGGCTTCATTGGCCTCAAAGTCGGCGATGACATTTTTGGAACGTGGGGTGTGCACGAAAGAAACGGCTTCAAAATACTCTAATTTCTCTTGAATATCTTGATAAATTGGCAAGACGTCTTGGTTTTTAACCTTAAAGATGCCATTTTGCTGATTGACCACCATTAGGCTATCAGATATAAAACGTGCAGATTTGTAGCCTAACTCGATAGCGCGCTCAATTCCCTTTTTTAAGGCATAATACTCAGCAACGCGAGAAGTGGCAAAACCAATAAATTCACCGCCACGCTCGATAATTCTGCCGTCACTACCGGTGATACAGTAGCCGATACCAGCTGGACCTGGATTGCCTCTAGAAGCGCCGTCGACATTGATAATGATAGCATTGGCGCTAGCACGGTGAGAAATTTTGTCAGACAAAAGTTTTTCGTCGACAATCTCGAGAACAGTAGCAGTAGTTTCGGTTAAATGTGTGCCACTATCGATATCTTTAATAAACTTGTAGGCGGTATATCTGTCGCGTGGGGTAGGTTTACGCTTGTCGTCAACACCAATATCGTAGACAATATATAGATTACTAAGCTGGCTAGAATCTTCGGGGGCAAGAAAAGTAACTACGTCTTTTAGTTTTAAAGAATTTGCTATGAGGCCAGTATATTCTGTAAGCGAACGTGCCATGGCTTCTTCGGGTTGCTCACCAAACTTAATCTTGCCGGTGGGAAGTTCCCAAAAAACTGGAGACTCACTACGACCACGGCTTCGTTTAAAAACCAAAACCCCTTCTTCATTTCTAATTAAACCAACTACACGAATTCTTTGTTTCAAAAGCCCACCTTTTCTTTAAAAACCCTACCGACCTGTTTTCCCCGTAATATATACAAGGTGGGTAAAATCTTATGCGACATATCCACAGATATGAGCCACGAAATCCCTTAAAACATGATTATTCAGGAAAATCATGTTGCCGATAGGGCTAATTTAATTATACCTTCTGGGACTTTCTTTGTAAAGAAAGTCCCAACGAAAGAAACTTAGCTCTATTGTCTTTTATTGTCCTACCACAAAGTAAAAAGCATCCAGAATAGCATTCATGCCATTTAACAT
>JAFWHT010000006.1 GCA_017511965.1 Candidatus Saccharimonadota bacterium | reverse complement strand
GGAGGGGGAGAGAGTATTACCTACGGTGGCTAGTAGCTTATTGTTACCATATTCATTATTACTATAGCCTATAGCATAGATACTATAACCACCATTATCTCCACAGACTACTTTGAAGGTAGTAATACCAATGTCTTCTTTGTAAGTCCCATTGTTAATGGTGGCTACGTGAGGAGTGTCTGTGGTGTTACTAGAGCCAGAGCTAGTACTAGAGCCAGTAGATACATTACAATAGCTGGCTGGGATTACTACGGAAGCTGGAGATGATTCAGCGAAGACTTTATTGGAAGTAAGAAGAGCCGAGCCAAGCAAAGCCACTAATATATATATATATATATATCTGGAGATTTTCATCTTTTACCCTTCTTTTTTGTCCCCTTCTTTCGAGCAGCTTCTTTTCGCGCGATTCTGTCTTCGACTTCTTGCGCTCGGTTATGTACACCGTAAATCATACTTGTTACCCCCACCACTATCATATATACTCCAAAAAATCGTATAAATGTCATTATTTCAAAACTTCCAGCATTAATAATTACCGCCCCCATCACACAGCCAAACACCCCAACCAAAATTCGGATAAATCTATCCGTCGGATCAACTGTCGACAAAAACCCGTGAAAAATATCAATAATTCCCGACAAAAACACATACACCGAAATAATCACCAGGCTCATCACTAAATTATTTCTTGCGAAAAACATTAGCGTCAAGGCCGCCACCACATCAATCAAAGCATCAATAATCGAATTAACCCAACCGTGCTTTTTTGTCGAACTATATAGCGCCCCTGCCGAATCAACAATCCCCATAAACAGCAAAAATACGCAAATTTCTGCTACTACGCCTTCCAAATCAACTAATCCACCAAACAAAAGCAAAAATCCAAATATCCCTGCCAACACGCCTCTCAAAATAAACATTAGCCAATGCTTATCTATGTATTTTCGATTAATGTGTGCCATAAAAATCCTTCATTTAGCTTATGCTTATTATATCACACTTTTCTCTTTTTGCGTCGCGAATTTTCAATTAGTTTAGTTACTTTGTATTTCATCGGCTTTAAAATCAAATCGTGCGCCGGTGTATATTTTAATTCTTCGCACCCAAACGAGCGTTTAAACTCCGAAACGCCATAAAATCTATGCGACTTTTCTAGAGGGCCCACAATCCCCCACAAATTGTATCGCACGCACCCACGCTTCCTAGCTTCTCTCATTGCCGCCATATGCAAAAGTGGCGCCGCCGAATACCGCGTGCCAAGCTCAGTCGAAACTCCATAATGATAACTCGCTTCCGGCCCATAAAAAATCATAAAATTCATCGCCAAAATTTCACCCTCAAACCTTGCCGTATAAATTAAAATTTCCCCACCCTCGCGAAACGCCTCAAATTGCTTAGTCAGCCATTCGCTCGAAAACGCCACGTATTTTTGTCGCTCAGCATGTAGTTTTTCTAATCGACAAAATTCCTTAATTGCCTCATCGCTTGTTTCGGCATCAATCTCAATTCCAACCTTTTCGGCCTTTCTTAATTTTCGTCTAAATCCTTGCGAGGCTCCCGCCAAAATCTCTTCTTCCGATTTTGAAAGATCCAAAATCCCCACATATTCTGCCGATAAATACATCGGCGCTCGCTTCAATCCCATTTTCTGCATCAACGCCAAAGATTCCGAAGATTCTGGCCACTGTGGTCGCACTCTTACAAACACGCATTCAAGTTCGTTACCTACCCTACGAATATCTTCAAATACTGCTCGTACCAACTCAAAATTATCAAAATCCATTATTGGCCCACCCGCAATCGCCAGATATTTTCCACGTTTTGCCGTCTCAATGACTCCGGCATATGCCGCTACGATTTTTCCATCCACCACCACTGCTCGGCGTACAATTTTTTTCCCTCGCGCTATATGAAATTCATAAAAATCCCACGACTGCAAAAAATTCGCCTCCGCTCGCGATTTTATAAACCCATCCCAAGTCTCGCGCGAAGTTATTTCTTCTAATTTCACAATCGCCTCCGTTTTTTGCGCGCTGTTTCTACCACTAGATTTTTTAAATATCCAACTTTTGAAATTACCATATCGTGCGCCGGCACGTATTCCACTACTTCGCCACCAAAGCCAGTTTTAAAAGTAGTTACTCCAGCATAACGATGGTGTGGTTGCCCAGCCGGTGCAATTCCCCAAAGATTAAATCTTTTAAGTCCTGCCGCTTTCAAATCTCGCATCGCTTGCCAAATTACCGCATATGCTCCAGGCAATTTCCGATTCAATTCTGTCGATGCCGCCTCATAATAATCTCCTTCAATCTCGCCAAAAATCACCATACCATATGCAATTGCCTCCCCTTCCAGCTCTGCTTTATAAATCCAAATTTTATCTCCAAATGCTTTTCGCTCTGCTAGTAAAACTTCCAATTTTGGTGGCACAAACCCTTGCCGATGCGCCGTCTCTGCTTGTACTTCATGAAATTCTCTAAAAATTTCCTCCGAGTTGTCACGCGTCACGCTTATTCCTAACTTTTCCGTTCGGCGCACTTCGTATCTAGTTTGCCTGCGCATTCTTGCCAGCATTTCGTCTTCCGATGCCGTCAAATCAATCATTACTGTGTGTTCTGCCGCCAGATGCATTGGCGATTTTTTGAATCCAGCATTTTTTAAAATCGCAAGATTTTCTGGATTCATCAAAAGTTGTGGCCTAATTCGCACAAACACGCACAATTCCTTTTTTGCTACCTTAAAAATCCCCGAAAATGCCTCTTGTACTATTGCTTTATCTTTAAAATCAATCAACGGACCACACGGAATTTCTAAATATCGTCCTCTTTTTGCGTCGCGAATAATCCCCAACGCATATCCACCATTGTTGAAATTAAAAGTAATCGTTCTCTCGCCCAGCAGTTCATTTACTCGGCGATAACTTGGCGATTGCAAAAAATTCGACTCCGGATATTTTTTGACTACTTCATCCCAGCTCATTTTTTCCCCTCCACGGTTGAAATCATAATCAATCTGCGAGCCGGCGTCAAATCGCGCTCGGTATAGTAGGTTGGTAAATTAATAATATGACTTGCCACAAACACTGCATTAGGACACTTTTTCTCTGGAAAATTCGCAAATCTATAATATCTTATCGGCGCTACTGGCCTTTCATACCAAAAACCACTTAGATAATATCCCATTTTTTGTAGTTCCTTTAGGATTTTATCACGATTTTTTACTAATTTAAATTCCCTAATCGGTTTTTTGCTATTTTTTCCACGTTGTTTTAGTTGCCCTAAAGCCAATTTTGCCTGAAAATAACTCAGCCGTCTTTTTTTGAAATCAATTTCTCCATCCGCCGACTTTCGTATCAGTCGAGTAAAAAACAAAAATTTCAATAATATCCCATCCAGTCGCACATAAGACGCTCCCCGGCAAATTAACCCTAGTGTCGGGTAAAGCCTCGCTCTTATGACTTCCATTATTGGTGGCCGCATTAACGGGATATTTACCAAAGGTGCCACCGAGTCTCTAAATGCCACCGCGCCACCGTTTACTACATCTATTGTTTTGTCTTTACCAAACGAAAATACTGTGATTTTCCCCACCATCCCCGCTTCGCGTCCGTCTGCATATTTTCGGCCTGTACAATGCGCCAAATCTTCTATTAAAACTAATTTATTTTCCTTCGCAAATTTCTCAATTTCTTTAATTGGCGCCATATTTCCTAAGGTATTCTGCACGATAATCGCCCGCGTTTTTTTAGTCAAAACTTTTTTCAAACTTTTTGCAGTAAAATTCAAATTGTCTACGTCAATATCTGCATAAACCGGCGTCATTCCCGCCCCCTTTACTCCTTGAATCACTGCATGGCAAGTTAAGCCATTTACAATCACCTCTCCGCCCTCGTCGCCAAAATAATACTTTAGCCCACCCGCAATCGCCGAACGCCCATTTCGCGTAATCAGCACTTGCCGTGCACCATATTCTTTTATAATATAATTTTGTAAATTAAAATAATCTGCCTCCGTGCCGTGTGCCAAAAGCATTTCTCGTCTTTGCTTTTTAGAATAGCCCGCTCCTAACCCTAAAAAGTAACGTCGCATCTCTATCTTAACCTCTTGATTAAATTACTTAACGCCTTCGCTAATTCTTCTGGATTAGAAATATACGGCGAGTGAGTCCAGTTTGCATAAAACTTTAGTTCTGCATTTGGTAATTTTTCATACATCGCCGTTGCTTGTCTAGGTGGCGTCGTTGTGTCTTTCTTTCCCCATAAAATAAACGTCTTAGTTTCTACCTTTGCAAAATCCAAATCCTTATCCGATGCCAACATGTTTTTCAAGGTTTCCTTCATGTTTGCAGGCGCTTTTGAGTAATCCGTCGAGCCAGTTAGTCGGTGAAATGCCTTGTCTAAAATCGGAATCTTTTTTAAGGGCTTGCCGATTTTTGCTACTCGTTCTACCATTCGTTTCTTAAAAGATGGTTCATAAATTCCTGCCGAGTCTAACAAAATCAAATATTTTAATTTTCCGGGCTTTTTTGCACACATATTCAGCAAAATTCGCCCACCATTAGAATGCCCCAAGGCAATTGCTCCGTCCGGGATATTCTCATCTGCCCATTTGGCATAATCCGCCACCGTCCAAATCTTTTTTGACGGTTCCGTCAAACCGGGCACGTGAAGCATTTTTACGCTCACGCCGTGCTCACGCAAAATACTAAGAGTCCTTTTCCATGGCTCTGTTGTGTAGGTCCATCCATGCACAATATATAAATCTGCCATTAAGTTAGCCCCCTGTTTTTGCGACGTATCACCGCCGCCTTTTCTCGTCGGCACAATTTCTTTGCATCTTTTGGATTTGCCAACAATTTTTCAATAATCCACTCTAGATACTGACTACCCTTAAAAATCAAAGTTTCACGTCCAGTGATATTCTTTTCAATATACTCTAGCGCTTTTTTAGGATCTAGTGTCGCCACCGCCGAAACACCAAGCTTCTTTAGCTCTGGCGCCGTCCACTTTTTTGTCCTTTTCCCAACCAGGATTACTCTCTCTGGTTTTACTTTTGCAATCAACTTTGCTAATCTCTTATGCTCGTCTTCCTCAAGCATCCCTTGATCAATAATATCACCAATCACCAACCATTTTTCTTCTGCGTGCATCCGCTCTGCCATATCCAAGACCGACGCCATCGAAATCATATGCGCATTATAGCTACAGTCAACAATATCGATTCCCTTTTTGCCCTTAAAATACGAACTTCTTCCTGGCGCCACTGGCACATCCGAAAAATCCGGATTAAATTTTAACTTCAAATATCGCATCAAATCTTTTAAAACAAACAAATTAAATGCAATATCTCTTGGCTCTGGGTGATTAAAATGAAAAGTCGTATCGCCATAAGTAAAATCTGTCGAATCCGCAAATACTACGTATTTTTTAAGAATCTCCTTGCGTATAGGTATTACTTTAGCTGTAATTCCCTTAGTCGCTTCTACCATCAATTTCGAATCCGCATCAATATAGACTCGCTTCGAAGTATTTTCTGGTAAATTCGCAAATTCCGCCGTAATTGCTTCAGACAAATTATCAAAATTGCCATTTTCAACTTCCTTTTCAAACCATACTGCGTGAGAAAGTCCAATCGATACCCAAATCGTCACCTCTGGTTTTAACCATTCTGCAAGGTATTTTGTCTCGTTTGGTCTCTCACCGTCAATTTCTACTACATAAAACTCTTCCTTGTGTTTGTAAAACAGCCCTCGAATTGGCGTTACAATAATCAACCAAATCCATTTTAGTTTTGAGCCTTTTATGCCTTTTAGCCCCAAAATATCAAACGGAATTCCAAATGCCGAATTTGCATCGTGTGAATAATGAGCTTTTTTACCGATTTCATGCTCAACCATCTTCATCATTGTGGTTTTGCCGGCCGAACCAGTAATTGCAATCACTCGCGGGTTCCAACGCTTAAAAGCTCGGTTCGCAAAATATCGAAAATAATTCGCTACTCTAAAATAAAAACGTTTCTTAAAACTCGCGAAACCCATAATTTAATTATAGCACAGAATTTACATTTTGATTTCGGCATCAACTCCAGCTGGAAGCGAGAGGTTTTGCAAACTCTCGATTGTCTTTGGCGTTGCATTGTTGATGTCGATTAAGCGTTTGTGAACTTTCATTTCAAACGCTTCCCCACCAGTTTTATAAACGTGTGGCGATTTTACTACTGTAAAAGTCGAACGCTTAGTTGGCAAAGGAATCGGCCCCGACACACTAGCACCCGTTCGGATTGCCGTATCTACGATTTGTCTAGCACTTTGATCAATCACGCGATGATCATACGCCTTCAAGCGAATTCGAATTTTAAGTCCTTCCGGCGCCTTTGCCGTTTTTGTGGTTTTTTTGGCTTCTGCCATCTTTATCCTTTCTACTAGCCCTATAATCTCAGATGACTTCTAGTCGAGTCGTCGATGAGTGGTTAGAGCTCATTTTTTAACTATATATAATATATGGTACACTATTTTTGATTTTTTGTCAAAGAAAATCCCCGACTCTATAAAGTCGGGGATAACTTAGGAGGTTTCTAATTCTAATTTGTAAGAGCTGATGCTCTTTAGATGGATAAATACTTTTTCGCCAGTTTTGTCGTAGTGTTCCTGTGCGGTAACGATTGCCCTTTCTACAGTATTTTGCAGACGAATGGTTTTACGAATAGTGCGTTCTTTAGGTCTTTTCCTTTTAGGACGTGCGATATATTCGCGCAACATTTGTTGACTAATTGGGTGCTCATTTCCGTAAATGCCCATCATGCTCCATGTTGGATTTTCGCCGTCAGCCAGTAGATTTTTTACGTCACGGTGTTCGTGATACATCGATACTCCATGTTCAACCATGCGACGAAATAGTACGAGCTCAAAGAAAAGATAGGAATTTTCCGGAGTCTTTAAGTGTTCGTAAAAATCCGCTACAAACTTTGGCCGCCAAAACTCCTCATGGTCAATAATGCGTACGTAGCGAGCACGGACCATGGTAGCGTAAAAGGCGCGTGGCAATGGAATTGCTTTACACCAAGTAGAGTCAATCACCCACCAAATGCCATAGCGCTTAAACTCAAACCAGGCGTGGTCTACTCGACGTTTTTCGTAGCCAGAATAGCAGTCGAGAAAAGCAATGCGAGTCTTTCTGAAATCCTTCCAGACCAGCATTAGTAGCGCAGTCGACTCATAGCAAAGCCCATGTTTTAGGTATTCCCCTAATCGAGAAATAGCTTCGTTATGGTAAAATTCCCATACACGAAATCCGTTTAGGTAGTGCTTTAAGCAGAGCTCAACATTCAAGACAATCAGTGAGTGAATTAAACGAATATACAATTTACGCAATAGTCTAGCCATAGAATTATTCTCCTCTCATTGTTAAGGTGCGGGTTTTTATTATTATAACATAAAAAAGACTCCCTGTAAATAGGGAGTCTTTTTTATGTGTGGCTTAATTACTTAATAACCTTGGTGATAACGCCAGACCCGACAGTTTTACCACCTTCACGAATTGCAAAGCGGTCGTTGTCGTTCATCGCCACTGGCGCCAAGAGTTTAACCTTGAAGGAAACTTGGTCGCCAGGCATCACGATTTCTTTGTCAGCCGGAAGTTCGACTTCACCAGTAACATCCGTAGTACGGAAGTAGAATTGTGGCTTGTAACCCTTCGAGAACGGAGTGTGGCGTCCGCCTTCTTCTTTCTTAAGGATATAAACCTCAGCCTCAAATTCGGTGTGTGGAGTAATCGTGCCAGGAGCCGCGATAACTTGACCACGCTCGATTTGATCGCGCTCGATACCACGAAGTAGTAACCCTGCGTTATCGCCTGCTTGACCTTGGTCGAGAGTCTTGTGGAACGCCTCAATACCGGTAACAACCGATTTTTGCGTATCTTTGAGGCCAACAATTTCAACTTCGTCGTTAACGTGAATCGTACCTTGTTCGATACGACCAGTAGCAACCGTACCACGACCTTTAATCGAGAAGACGTCCTCAATTGGCATTAGGAACGGTTTGTTGAAATCGTGTTCTGGAATCTCAAAGTATTCATCCATCGCCTTAACGAGTTCCATTACTGCATCTTCGTTTGCCGCATCACCCTCTAAGGCCTTCGTCGCCGAACCCTTGATGATTGGGCAGTCACGATCGAAGCCATTCTTCTCTAAGATGTCGCGGATTTCTTCCTCAACGAGTTCAACCATTTCTGGATCCGCAAGGTCCATCTTGTTTAAGAAGACGATAATCTTCGGCACGTTAACTTGGTGAGCGAGAAGGATGTGCTCTTTGGTTTGTGGCAAAGCACCATCGTTCGCCGCAACAACGAGGATTGCCCCGTCGACCTGCGCCGCACCGGTAATCATGTTTTTAATATAGTCTGCGTGACCCGGCATATCAACGTGCGCGTAGTGACGCTTATCCGATTCATACTCTTGGTGAGAAGTCGCGATAGTAATACCACGCGCTTTTTCTTCAGGAGCATTATCGATTTGATCGTAAGCAACCGCCTTGTTAACTTCAGACGGAAGTTTCTTCGCGAGAACGTTAGTAATCGCAGCAGTTAAAGTAGTTTTACCATGGTCGACGTGACCCATAGTACCCACATTGATATGTGGCTTGGAACGGTCAAAATTTGCCATTCTTTCTCCTTTTATATTATTAATGTTTGGAGCACTAATAAAAACCAGCTCCAAATCTCTACTCTATTATTTTAGACTATTTTTTACAAATTGTAAAGAGGTTTTTTATGTTATAATAATAGTAGAGGGTGAGTTCTTGTAAAGGAGGTGACGAATATGTCGTCTATTATTGCTGGTATCTTTAAAAGAGAAAAGCCGAAAGAAGAAACGAGACACCTAGATACTGCAGATCCGCGTAATCTTCCCCCGTTTAGGTATTGTGAAGATATTAAAAGGATTCTTAGAAATGGCAACGTGGGCGATAAAAAGTTGAGAGTAGGTTGTAGCCGGTTTAATGATTATAGTGTCTGGCTAAAGAACTACCCGTCCAGAGGTCAGGAAATGGAAGTTCTCTGCATCAACGAAAGCGGATTATTTACACCTAGTATATACCGCCCGCAAGGAAAGGAAAAATGGGAGGACCGCCTAATTTGGCTTTCCGAGTACAAAGGCATTAGCTGGGAAGAAATGAACGAACAAAACTACCGCCGGATGGATGAAGTCTGGAAACTTAACCACTCACCCTTATCTTAAGGCGCCGAATGACGCCTCCAACCATAAGCCCCGCTTTTAGCGGGGCTCTTTTCATGAAAAATCCCCCCTTTCGGGGGGATTTAATTACACGAGTCTAGTGAAGCATCGCTCGGGGCCAAAGCGACAGGGCTGAGTGCAGGTAAAATTCGGGAAATCGCAACGCGCACGGGCGCAAGCATAATTAAGTTCATCGTACTCAACGAATTTACCCAAGTAGTCTCTAACACCAGACATGCCATAGCTTACCTCTTCGTAATAAAGCTCCAGGGTGTCCCTTGTAACGAGACAGGTCTCCAACTGGGCGTGGCCGCAAAGACGCTCTTTACATTTCATGATAAAGTCTTCCACCGTGCCGCGCTCATTGATGGACAGCAATAGACCCTGAGGATATTCGCCAGCATTATAGAGCGATATTATATCCTCCCGCCACTCGGTATCGGCTCGGATCTCTTGTTCGAGACAGCGTGGAGTATAGACTCTGGGGTTGGAGTCAAAATCAGACTCCGGGATATAGCAGATTTCATACTTGATGGTCCGATGGCGTTGAGCTTGAGCCAGATAGGCAAAACTACCCTCTGTGTTGACACAATAAGTTTCGCCAAATTCATCTTCACGCCAATGGCCAGGGGCAGCAAAGAGCGAAAGTTTGCGACCCTTGTTATCGCGCAGTCCTTTCACTCCCACCAACGGATAGACTTGGTCATAAAACTCCTGGAGAACCGGTTTGAGTTTGATGAAAAACTTGTCGTCCGTGGGACGATCAATCTCATCTTTCATCCAACCCAAGATATAATTGATCTGTTGTAGGCTGACCGTGTATCCCATGGTGGTAGCCGGTGTAAAAACAGAGATGAGATAGCGTGCGTTCTCCTGCGCCAGCTTATTGGCTTCCCCAAGGGGGATGTGAGGATAGATACAGTTGATGCGCCCGTAAAAGAAAGCTAGCCATTTTTCATACAACTGCTGTTCTCTGCCGGAAGTCTGCATCTTGGTGTAGCGAGCAGACTTTTCTGAGGTCGTATAGACCTTTTCGTTGTTTAAAATCATGGCCAAAATCTTCGGAATCCCCTCAAAACTGAAGTTGAAAAACGGGTGGCCAAACACGCTATGATGGTAGTTTTCCAGGGTCATCTTGACGCGACTGGCAGTTTTACTTTCCGGCTCATTGAAAATATCTTCCAGTGTGTCCGGCATGTAGCAAATACCAGCCTCGTGGCCAGCAAACTGCAGGGCTTCATCTGTGGTTAGTTGATAACCCGGCTTGGTGGAGCCTAAGATTGTCGTCTTCATTTTCACCTCCTGATTCGTGCGATGTTAATGTGCAAAAAAGCGGTAACCACCGCTTACTCGTATTATATAACAAAATAGCTCCTGTTTCAAGGAGCTATTTTGCTTTTAGATTTGGTTATTTCGCGTTGCGTTTTTCAATGATTTCTTGCGCTACATTCGGCGGTACTTCCTCGTAAGCATAAAGTTCCATCGAAGAAGCCGCGCGACCTTGAGTCATGCCACGAAGATCTGAAGTATAACCAAAGAGATTCCCCAAAGGACAAAACGCCTTAATTAGTTTCGCCCCACCATTCAAATCTTCCATCTCGTCAATACGGCCTCGGCGAGAGTTGATATCACCAATTACATCACCCATAAATTCTTCTGGTGTCGTAATCTCAAGCTTCATCACTGGCTCGAGCAAAACCGGGTTTGCTTTCTTGATACCTTCGCGCGTTGCGAGGCTACCAGCCAAGGTGAAGGCGAGCTCAGACGAGTCGACATCGTGGTAGCTACCATCATAAAGCGTTGCCTTAATATCAACAACTGGGTACCCAGCAATAACACCACCCGCAAGCGTATCCTCGACACCTTTTTGAACCGGCTTTCTATATTCTTGTGGAACCACACCACCTTTAATCTGGTCGATAAATTCAAAGCCCTTGCCTGGTTCGTTCGGCTCAAACTTAATCCAAACGTCACCATACTGACCACGACCACCAGACTGCTTGATGTGCTTACCTTGCGCTTCCGCCGTTCCACGAATTGTTTCGCGATACGCAACTTGTGGAGCACCAGTGTTCGCCTCAACGTTATGCTCTCTCTTCAAACGGTCAATAATAATCTCAAGGTGAAGCTCACCCATACCAGAGATAATCGTCTGTCCAGTTTCTTCATCAGTATGAACCCTAAAAGTCGGGTCTTCTTCGGCCAATTTAGACAAACCTAAGCCCATTTTTTCTTGGTCGGCCTTCGTTTTTGGCTCAACCGCAATTGATACTGGTGGATCCGGGAATTCAATCGACTCTAACAAAATCGGCGCGTTTGGCGCACAAAGTGTAGTACCAGTCGTACAGTTCTTTAAGCCAACTACCGCCGCAATATCACCCGCGCCGATTTCGTTGATATCTTTTCGGTCATTCGCATGCATTCGTACTAGGCGACCAATTCTTTCCTTGTCACCGGTCGATGCGTTAAGTACCGTATCGCCCGACTTTAATTTACCAGCATAAACTCGGATAAAGATTAACTTCCCAACAAACGGGTCGGTCGCAATCTTAAACGCGAGCGCTGTCAAAGGCTCAGAATCGTTTGCTTTTCGAATAATTTGATCACCGGTCTTTGGATCGGTCCCAACCGTTTGACCTTGGTCACGATCAAGTGGCGACGGCAAATAGTCCGTCATAAGATCAAGCACCTTCTCAACGATTACCCCGCGTCCATCACCCCCAGTTACGAGATAAAAATCACCATCCAGCACACGTTTTCGAAGCGCCGATTTTAACTCATCAATCGTAATTGCCTCTTCACCTTCGTTAAAGAATTTCTCCATCAAAGTTTCGTCCGCTTGGACCGCCTCTTCTACAAGCATCGAGCGCGCATTTTTCGCCTTCTCAACCATATCTGCCGGAATCTCACCAACGGTTAATTCCTTATCGGCATAATCTTTGTAGGTATAGGCCTTCATATCGATCAAATCGACTACCCCGCAAATATCTTTCTCAAACCCAATCGGCAAATGAATTGCTACTGCGTTTTTAGATAGTCTCTTATGAATCGAATCAAGTGACTTGTAAAAATCACCACCAATCTGGTTAATTTTATTCACAAAACAAATTCTTGGCACGCCGTATTTTGTTGCCTGGCGCCAAACCGTCTCCGACTGCGCCTCTACCCCCATTTTGCCGTCAAAAACTACAACTGCGCCATCAAGCACGCGAAGTGATCGCTCAACCTCCGCCGTAAAATCAATATGCCCCGGTGTGTCGATAATGTTAATTTGATGGTTTTTCCAATAAACCGTCACCGCCGCTGACGTAATTGTAATTCCTCGCTCTTTTTCTTGTTCCATCCAGTCAGTTTCAGCACCACCTGTGCCGCCCTTAACTAGATCAATTTTATGTTTTAGCCCCGTACGATAAAGAATCGCCTCCGAGGTTGTAGTTTTACCAGCGTCAATATGCGCAATAATCCCGATATTTCGCAAATTCGCCAAATCTTTGACTTCAGCCATATACTCCTTAAATTTAATTATTAAAAAATAAAACCTTGTCTAATTTTACCATATTTTTGTATAATAGTATATATGAAATCTAAAATCGTCCGATTTTTACCATATTTTGCGCTAATTGTTGCTATCGTCTTATTTCTAATTTTAGTTTTAGTCAACATCTCTTACCCAATTTGGTTCGACGAAGGTTACAGCGCCTATCTTATCAAAGGTAATTTCGGCGAAATTTGGCATCTAACTTCTCTCGATGTCCACCCACCGTTTTATTATTTCCTCCTAAAAATCTGGTCACTCATCTTTGGCGACGGGCTAATCGCTCTTCGCCTCATGTCTGTTTTCTTCGGTGCTGTCTCGCTTGTCTTATTATTTTTCCTTCTTAAACATTGGTTCGGTCAAAAACCAGCCGCTTTTGCAACTCTTCTTTCCGCCCTCTCGCCGTTTTTAATTCGTTATGGCATGGAAATGCGAATGTACATGGTAATTTTAACCATCGTCCTTAGTGCTACTTTTCTCCTCACTCTTGCCATCGAGAAAAAACAAAAAATCTATTGGATTCTCTACGCTTTTTTCGTTGCGCTCGGTATGTATACTCATTATTTTACTTTTCTTGTCTGGCTTGCCCAGCTTTTCTATCTAGTTTTCGTCTTAAAACTCCCCGTTTTTAAATCTCCCATTATCCCAGTTTATCTTGGCGCAATTTTGCTTTTTTTGCCCTGGGTGCCCTCACTTCTTTCACAAATGAATGCCATCTCCGGCGGCTTTTGGATTCCAGAAGTTACAGCCGTTACGCCACTTAGTTTTCTTTCCAGCGTTTTCATTTTCACCGAAGCAAAAAACGTCACCGGATTTTTACTTCTGCTTTTCTTCCTCTTTCTTGCTACTTACTTTTTCATCATCAAAAAAGCCTATCAAAAAACCGAAAAAAACGCTCGAAAATCTTTTACATTTCTTGGCATTTTAGTCGCTCTTCCGCCACTCTTTTTAATTCTCGTTTCAATTATCTACAAACCAATGTTTGTTGATCGCTATCTCGTCCCATCCAGTATCTTAATTTGGTCTTTGCTCGGTGTTAGCCTTGTTATAATTATCTCTAAAATCGGCAAAAACTTACGCGCTTTAATTATCGCATCCATCTTAATTATCGTCTCAAGTCTCTGTTTTAGCATTTCAAAAGTTCTAACCCGCGAACCAGAATCTTATGTCCAAAATATCGTCAGCCTAGTTCAGCATTCTGCCGACTCTGCACCCATTCTCGCTAGCGACATCTGGGTATTTTTTAGCGCTAATATCTATTCAACCAAAGCCACTCCCGTTTTCGGGACGATAGATTCAACTTTTACAAACGGTTGGGGTGCCGAAGAGCCGATGAAGTATTACGTAGATCATCTCCCGCGTCTTGAATCTGGCGTCTATCAAACTCTCGATGATTTTCTCGCCGAAAATCCAACTTTCTGGTATATCACCGAAAATCCCGACTCACTCCCAGTCAGCGATTTTTCCGTCACCGCCTCCATCAAAACAGAACATTTTACCGCTCTAAAACTCGAAGCTCTAGACTAATTTCTTTCGCAAAATTTCCTGTACCGCCGACGGATTCGCTTTACCCTTCGACTCTTTCATTACCTGCCCAACCAAAAATCCAATCACTTTTTCTTCTCCTGCTTTAAAATCTGCTTGCGCTTTCTGAGTCTCTGGTTTCTTTAGCACTACATCCACAATTGCCTCTAAAGCCCCCAAATCATTTTCCTGAATCAATCCCAATTCTTTCGCAATTTGCTCTGTTCCCCTTCCTTTCATCTGCGGATCAAATAATCTTAAGAATACTTCTTTTGTCGCCGTCGAGCTAAGCTCTTTTGATGCATTCATTTCTGCTAGTTTCATCAAATCCTTCGCACTCGGTAAACTACTTAAATACTCTGCCGACTTTTCCTCCGCGAGTAATACCGAACTGAATAGATTCGATATTGGTTTGATATATTTATTATCAATTTCATCTAGTTTTTCCATCAATTCTTTATAGTCTAGCAACACTTCCAAAATATCATTCGAAATTACGTCTTTAAACTTCTCTCGATAATCCGCCGGCATTAACGGTAATTTCGCCGATTCCTCTGCAATAAATTCGGCCGACAGCCGAAGTGGTGGTAAATCCGGCTCTGGCATATAGCGATAATCTTTTGCCTCTTCTTTTGAGCGCTGCGCCAAAGTTTTCCCTTCTGCATCACTCCATCCCCTCGTTTCCTGAACAACCTTCTCGCCCGCCTCTAAAATTTTTGTCTGTCGCTTAATTTCATACTCTACTGCTCTAAAAACACTCCTAAATGAATTTAAATTCTTAATCTCCGCCCGTGTTCCAAGCTCAGAAGAACCTTCTGGTGCGAGAGAGATATTTACATCAAACCGCATATTTCCGTTGTAAAGATCTCCTAAAGAAACTCCCGCAAAAGTCATCAGTCGCCAAAGTTCTTTTGCATAATCGTGCGCATCGCGCGCGCTGTGAATATCCGGCTGTGATACAATTTCAAGTAGTGGCGTGTCAACGCGGTTCAAGTCAACCAACGAATAATCATTAAAATGCGTCAATTTGCCCGCATCTCCCTCAAGATGCGCATGCTCAACTCGAATTCGCGTCCCGTTCGAGAGCAAAACATACCCTTCGCCAATAATTGGCTGATAAAACTGGGTAATCTGGTAGCCTTTCGGCGAATCTGGATAGAAATAATGTTTCCGATCAAATCTCGAAACCGGATTAATTTCGCAGTTCATCGCTCGCCCAGCCAAAATCGCTAGCCTTACCGCCTCGCCATTAAGTCTCGGCAACATTCCTGGCAACGCAAAACAGACCGGCGAAACACATGCGTTCGGTTCTTTTCCACGCGCGTCATTATCAACTTCCGAAAACAATTTCGTTTTCGTCGCAAGCTGTACGTGACATTCAATTCCAATCGTCGGTAAAAATTTCATATCGCTCCTAAATCCTTTAACGCTTGTTTATAAATTTCAATCGCATTAAATGCCTGTTTGTACGAAACCTCAAAATCCGATTCATGCGCAATCGCATTCCTCAGTTTATGCGCTCGCCATACTGCATTCAAATTCGAAAATCGTGTTCCAGATTTTTTCAACCTCTCTCCCATTGTTTTACCTGGCAACCCCATTTCAATCATCGCCTTATCAAGTAATTTATCACCTTCGATAATCGAAACTGTAAAACTCGTTGGATTATCTTTTTTCAACTTATTTTCAATCGCCAAAAATCGTGCTTGATATGCTTTGATGTCAAAATGATATCCACGCTTCCCGGTCAAAAGAATTGCCACAAACAAAAACATCGCTAGAATCAAAATCGCAACTACCAAAGATACTACTCCGCCGTCCATTAGATTAACTCCTTGCTAAACTCGATTAAACTTTTATCGCTTCGTCTTGGCCCGACTAACTGTAACCCAATCGGCAAGCCCGCTTTCGTCTTTCCTGCTGGAATTGCTAGCCCAGGCACCCCCGCGAGATTAAGCGACACACTCATCATGTCTTCCAAATACATCGCGATCGGGTCGTCTACTTTCTCGCCCAGCTTAAATGCTGGATTTGGCGACACCGGCGTCAAAATAAAATCAACCTGCTCAAACGCCTTCGCATATTCTTCAATAATTAAAGTTCTTGCCTTCGCCGCCTTCAAGAAATACGCATCATAAAATCCACTCGACAACACAAAGTTACCAATCATAATCCGCCGCTTATTTTCCGACATAAAGCCTTCATCCCGCGTTTTACCATAAAGCGAATCCAAATCGTTCGCATCTTTTGACCGAAAACCATATCTCACCCCATCATACCGCGACAAGTTCGATGCCACCTCCGCCGGCACCGTAATATAATACGCCGCCAAGGCATACTTGAGCGCCGGCATACTAAGCTCAACAATCTCATATCCCTTCGACTTTAGTAGCTCACACTTTTTCTTCAGCGCCTCCCGAATCTCCACATCAACCGACTCATTATCAAACTCAGTTATTATTCCTATTTTTTTAACTTTTTCAATTTTACTATCATCATAATAATCGTCCAATGTTGTCATATCTTTCGGATCTTTTCCCGAAGCGATCGACATTAAAAGATCCATATCTTCTGGCGTTTTTGTAAAGAACCCCACGCAATCAGTTGACGACGCCATCGCGACTACGCCGTAGCGCGAAATGCATCCATACGTCGGCTTAAATCCGTAAACTCCATTAAAAGATGCCGGCTGGCGAATCGAACCACCGGTATCCGTCCCCGTCGCAAACTCTACAATATCTAAAGCCACCGCCACCGCCGACCCGCCCGACGAACCACCCGCGACTCGCGTCTTATCAAACGCATTCAACGTCGGCCCAAAATACGAATTCTCCGTCGACGAACCATGCGCAAACGCATCCAAATTCGTCCGCCCAATCATAATTGCGCCCTCTGCTTCTAGCTTAGCCACAGAAGTTGCCGTCACTGGCGAAGTAAATCCTTCCAAAATATGCGCCGACGCCGTCGTTTCCCCGCGCTCGCTCAAAAAATTATCTTTCAAAGCATACGGCACTCCCGCCAGTCGCCCAACCTTCTCGCCCTTAGCAATCCGCGCGTCAATCTCCCGCGCCCGGGCTAAAGCTCCCTCCTCGTCAAGAAACGTAAAAATATGATAATCCGAAAAATGTCTCGCTTTCTCCAAAGCATCTCGTACCAATCTCTCCGCTGTAACTTTCTTATTTGCTATTTTCATAACACCCTCGGCACCTTAATCTGATTATCAACAACCTCGCGCGAAAGCGAAAGTAATTCTTCTCGCGACGCGTCTTGCTCTAATACGATATCCTCCCGCCAAACATTCTCCATCTCAAAAACCTGATACGTTGGCTCTACTCCTTCTACATCTAGCTCATCTAGTTGTGAAATATATTTTACAATTTCACTCAAATCTTTACTAAGCGTTTCTACCTCCGCTTCCGATAGCGAAAAATTCGACAAATCTGCCAAATGCAAAATATCCTCGCGTTTTATATCCATAAAAGTATTATATCACTATTTTACGTTTCTAAAGAGAATTTTCTTAATATAATTTAAAATCGGCTTCGCTTCTTTGATATTTAAAAAATAACTCGCAACAAGATATGCAGAAAATGAAATTGCTGAAATCAACAAGAATTTCGGAGCAGTAATCACCAATGAATTATCCGTCGCCATAAGTGGAATAAACTTTGTCATCGAAAACGCTACGCACGCTGTAATAAATCCTGCAAACAACATTCGCACAAAGGCTCTAAAAAATGTTTTAGTCAAAACCTGCCCTCGCGAACGTTTTTGTAAAATCAAAAGCAAAATCACAATTTCAACAATCGCGCCAAACGACTGTGCCAAGCCCAATCCGTCCACTCCCCATCCAAGTAGATAAAACCACACCGACAATAAAATCGTCAACCCAATTGCAAAAATCGAAACCACAAATGGCGTCTTAGTGTCTTGATGCGCATAAAATCCACGTGACGCAATATGAAAAACCGACCGCGCAAAAATTGCAATCGTCAGCGTTCCTAGTACCGACGCAATTGTTCCGTTGCTATCGTTGTTCCCTACGTTTGAGATAAAGCTAGTTACATATCCCCGTCCAAAAAATGCTACTACCGTTACCGGCAAAGCAATCCAAACAATCGTCCTCAGTGCCGTTCGAAAAGTATTATAAAATTCTTTTTCGTCGCCACCACCCAATTCTTCCGTTAATTTTGGAAAAAATGCCGTCGAAATCGCCACCCCAATCAAATTAATCGGCATCAGATGTAGAGTCGACGCTTGATTAAATGATCGCACTGCCCCTACGCCCATCCGTGACGACAAATTTGTATTCACGATTCCGTTTATATAGTCAATTCCTTGGTCCATTGACCGCGCCGGCAAAAGTCCCAAAATCGACTTAAGCCCTTGATTTTTCCAGTAAATTTTAAATTCATAATCCATCCCCAAGCCAAACAGTCCAATCAAAGCCACAATAAGCTGTAAACAAGCCCCTAAAATCACTCCCAGCGCCACCCCCATAATCCCACCCTCAAACAGCTGTATACCAAACAAATTAATTCCATTTGTAAACCACGTAATTCCGATAATAATTCCTATATTATATATAGCTGGCGCAAAAGCATAAAAAATAAATCGCCCGACCGCCTGTTGGACCGAAGTCAGAACAGTCGCAATACTAAACAAAAACGGATTCATCGCAATCACACGTGTCATATTAATCGCAAGAATCATTCCCGACTCGTCCAACCCCGGACTAACCACATACCGAATTAAAGGATCTGCAAAAATCATAATCAAAATACTCGTTATCAATGTTAAAATCGCAAACAAATTAACAAGAGACGATGACAATTCCCATGCCGATTTTTTATTCCCCGTTGCAAGCCGTTGGTTAAATACTGGAATAAACGAAACCGCTAGCGCACCACTCGTCAAAATAAAAAACATAAAATCCGGAATCGTAAATGCCGCCGTATAAGCGTCGATACCAGTCGGATAAGTCCCGAGATAATACGAGTTTAAAAGCCTATCCCGAAACAGCCCGAGGAGTGCCGAAATTAGCGTCGACGACGCCAAAACAAACGCAGCGGCCTTTACCGACAACTTAATGTTTGCAAGTTGTACTACTGACTTAAACTTAAAACGTCGCATATATATAATATATTGTATCACAGACTTTTTTCTACAAAATTAAAATAATAATGCTATAATAGCTATATGACTTCAGAAACTGCGAAAAAGAACAAGGCTCCTAAAAAGTCTTTTCGAAAATCTTTAAAGAAAAAAAATATGAACGTCTACTCTAGTCTTAGTCACAATTATAAGACTAAAAAAGACGCCAATGCTAGAAAGCGCGCCGAAGAGCTTGCTAAGCTTCCCAAAGAGCCTGTCAAACGATTTTTTGCAAAACTTCACCCCAAGCGGGTATTTAAATGGTGGTTTTCTTGGCGTGGTCAAAAAGCCATCCTTAAGTTTATCGCCGCTTGTATTTTATTAGGTATTATTGCCATTGGTGGTCTTTTTCTTTATTACAAAAAAGATCTCGATCAAATTCGTCTCGACGAAATGTCTATCGCCGAAACCGTCAATACTTATCTCGATCGCAACGGTGTTGTGCTCTGGCGAGATACTGGTACCGAAGATTACCGTCTCGTCGTCGACAAAGACAACATCTCCGACTACATGTACAAAGCTACCATTGCCATTGAAGACAAAAACTTCTACAATCACATGGGAGTCGATTTTGGTGCGTTGATTCGCGCTACTTTCGCCACTCTTTCTGGCAAGGGCGTTCAGGGTGGCTCTACGCTAACTCAACAGTTAATCAAGCAAGTTTACTTTTCTGACGAAGCCGTCAGCGCTAACCGTGGTGGTTTAACTCGCAAAATCAAAGAGTTAATTCTCGCAGTCGAGCTCGAGCGTATGTATGACAAAGAGCAGATTATCACCATGTATCTTAACCAGTCTCCTTATGGTGGTCGTCGCAACGGCGTCGAATCCGCTTCTAAAACCTACTTTGGCAAAACCGCCAAAGAGCTTACTCTCGCCGAATCTGCATTGCTTGCCGCCATCCCTAATAATCCAGCCGTCTTAGATCCATACAATCCCAAAGGCCACGAACTGCTCATCGAGCGTCAGCACAAAGTTCTCGACGACATGGTTTCGATGGGTTATATCACCGCCGATGAAGCTACTGCCGCTAAAGAAGTAGCTATTCTTGATACTATTCAGCCAGAGTCAAGCCAATACGAAGGCATCTTAGCCCCACACTTTGTCCTAGAAGTCAAGTCTCAGCTCGAGGAAAAATACGGCGTTCAAACCATGCGTACAGGTGGCTGGACTATCACCACCACGCTCGATTATCGCGCGCAACAAATCGCCGAATCTGCTGTTGCCGCTGGCGCCGAATTATTCTACACTAATGGCTCAGACAACATTTCCCTAGTATCTCTCGACGTCGAAACTTCACAGGTTGTTGCCATGGTCGGCTCAGTCGACTTCAACAACGTCGAATATGGTTCTTACAATGCCGCCAATTCTCTTATTGAGCCAGGCTCAACCATCAAACCGGTGCTAGATTATGCCCCACTCTTTATGCAACGTGAAGGCATCAATTATGCTCCAGGTACTATCCTAAGAGACGAAAATATCGATCGTATCTATTGTGCCGGCAATGTTGGACCTTGTGTCCTTCGCAACGCCACCCGTCAATTTTTCGGCAACATCACCATTCGTCAGGCTTTATCTAACTCCCTTAATATCCCTGCCGTCAAAGCCCTCTATATCAACGGTATCGATAATTCTCTCGAAACTCTTCATGCTCTAGGCGATAAATCTTACTGTGCAGACAGAGAAAACTACGGCCTTTCCATCGCTATCGGTTCTGGTTGTAACGTTCGCCTCACCGAGCATGCCAATACTTATGCCTCGCTCGCTAGAGGTGGCTCATACAAAGACATGACTTATGTCCTAGAGCTTAAAAATAGCTCTGGCGAAATCATCGAACGATGGGTAGATAATCCAGGCACAAAAGTCGTCGAAGACCAAGTTGCTTATATGATTTGGGATATCCTTCACGATCCAGTAGCTCGTGCTTCGCTAGTTTGGGGTTCGCAATCTTACTCCTTCGGCTTCGTCGTGCCAGGTGTTAAAACCGCCTCAAAAACCGGTACCACCACCACTACTACTGCCGAAGTCGCCAAAGATTCTCTTATGGTTAGCTATTCTTCTGCTCTCTCTACCGTAGTCTGGAACGGCAATCACGACGGCTCTGGCCTTAGCACTGGTAGCAACACCCTCGTTCGCCGCGTAGTTAATAATTACATGGAAGGCGTCCATCACAACGTTTACGGCCCAGATGGTCGCTGGAACACCGAAAGCACTCCCGTCAGGCCGGCTGGTCTTCAAACTCTCACCGTCAACGGCAAAACCGATATTTTCCCGTCTTGGTACAACGCCTCCAAAAACTCCGGTGTCGCCAAAGATACTCTCACTTTCAACAAATATAATCACCTTCTTGCCGCCAGCTGTACCGCCGAAGAATACAAAATCTCCATCGAAGTTACCAAAATTACCGATCCGATGACCGGCAACGAAGTCGTCAACGTTCCTGCCCCGTACAACAGAGACAAGACCGACCCTTGCGATTACAAGCCACCACGCCTTTCGCTTTCTACTAAAGGTAACAGTATCGAAGCCACAGTCAAAAAAGGCACTTACGATATGAGCTGTACTCTCTATGTCGATGGCGTCGAGGTTTCAAATCCTAGCTTTACCTGTCCCAATGCCGACAAGACTTTTGTTGTCTACACCGTTCCGAGTGGCAAATCAGCCACCGTCAAATTCGTCATTTCCGACTCCGCCGGCTACACCGCTGTAGACGAAAAAACCATCAAAGCCACTAGCTCTTCTTCGTAAGCCTCGCAAAAATCATTCGTCCTGCCGAAGTTTCGTGAAATCTTACAAATTCCACTGTCAAAGTTTTACCAATTTTGTTTGATGCTTTATCTACTACCACCATCGAACCGTTTGCTAAATGCCCAACTCCTTGCCCTCGCCCCGAGCCTTTTTCAGTAATTTTTACTTCCATTTTTTCGCCCGGCAAAAACTCGGTTCTTACTGCCAAAGCCAAATCATTAATGTTTAAAGTTTCAATTTTCTCTGCCTCAGCTACTTTTATCAAATTAAAATCCAACGTTAAAATCACTCCCTTATTTTCCTTTGCAAATTTTAGCAGTTCTTCGTCTACTTTTTTTCTCCCTCCACCATCATCAAAAATCTCGGTATTTATATTTACCACGCGCTCTAATTCTGCCACCGTCTCTAGCCCTGCCCGTGCCTTTAGACGCTTCTCGTTGTCTTTACCATCTGCCAAAAGTTGCAATTCTAGCAGTACGCTTTTTAATACTATCAAATCCCCATCCAAAAATCCCGACCTCGCGATATTCAAAATTCGCCCATCAATTAACACGCAAGTGTCAACATAAATTTTCCGCCTAGCAGTGTTTATCTGTAATTTATTTTTCGATAATATAATTGTTGTTTCCGCTAAAATAACTAGCACAATAACTAAAATAAATAATTCCATAGCAGATATTATATCAAATCCGTGCCATAATTTATAGCACGAAAATGGTTCTGCGCCAAAATTGCTTCGTATTTCAAAATCAAATCTTCCCGCCCCATAACTCTTGCTACATCTATCGCTAAATCATAGCGCGATGCTTTGTTTCGTCGTAGCATTTCAAACGGTGTTGTGGTCGAGCCTTCTTCAATAAATCCATGCACCTTCAGTCGATTATTAGATGCATAATTTGCCAAAATCCCCTCCAAAGTCTCCGGAAACCCATGAAAATTAGCCAAAATAGGCTTATCATTAGTAAACATCTCATCAAATTTTTCTTGTGACAATTTATTGTCAACCGTTCCAATCGCTTTATAAGTTAGCGCACTAAGTCCTACAAATCGCATTTTAATATCAGGCGCATCTGCCTTTAAAATTTTTATTGCCTCTATTGCTTCATGCGCTACAATATCCCCTGCCGCTGTCAAAATAAAATCTGGCTCTTCGTCCGAAAACTCTTCAAACACCATCGCGCCACTATTTTCTAATTGTGCTTTTGCCCGTGTTAAGTCCAAATATCTCGGCCGTTCGTTTTTATCAAATGTTGTAAGATTTACAACATTCGTTGCATCAATCATAAAATCATACGCCACCTCTGCCGATATGTCATCTATTGGGAACAAGCAGTTCGCTAGCCCAGACGGCACACTAAGCAGAGTCGAAATCAGAGCCGGCGATTGATGCGTAAAACCATTATGATCTTGGCGCCAGCAAACACTCGTCGAAAGCAAATTTACCGCCGGAATTGGTTTGCGCCACGAAACTTCTTTTGACTGCTTAATAAACTTCATTTGTTGCAAAATCTGCGCCGTAATAATCGGGAAAAACGCTTCATAACTTCCCATCATCGCCTTCTCGCCATTCATCAAGTGCCCACTCATTACCGAAAACAATACGTTCTCCGACAGCATCTCGACAATTCGCCCATCCGGACCTTCCGGCAAATCCCAAGTTTTCGTCGGCATTCCCCATGCCCGTTTCTCTACTTCAAAAATCTTGTCAAATTTATTTGAAGTCGTCTCATCTGGTGAAAAAAAGTAAAATCTCTCATCTTTTTCAAATTCTCTTGCCAGTAGTTCCCCTATTCGCTTGGCTGGTGAAAATAGTTCATTCATATTCTAAATCCTTTCCCGTCAAACAATTCATCAAAATTATACCGTCGCAACCATTTTTCTAAATCATCCAACTCTTTTTTATCACTCGCTGGATTTTTTAATGGTATCTGATGCGCCTCATGATGCCGATTCGGTCCACCGTAACCCTTTTCGTTTCTAAAAATATAAAACGGCGCTTCCGTTTCTGTTCGCAATGCTTCCTGAAACTCATCTGTATTTTCTCCGTCAATCCAAATCGGCTCAAACCCAAATCCTCTTATCAGCTCATTTAATTCTCTTTCAGATTTTCGCGCATAAATTGTCGGCCCCGAAATTTTATAGCCGTTTAGATGTAGTATCGGTAAAACTTTCCCATTTTTTTCTCCATCAAGAAGATTCCTTAAATTCAGTGAATCAATTGCTGTTGCCGTCTCAAGTTCTCCATCGCCAATCAGCACCGCAACCGTTTTTTCTGGATGCCCGAGTACTAGCCCATAAGCGTTCGCTAGCGCATAGCCCAGCTCTCCGCCTTCTGTGATTACGCCAGGTGTCAGCGGGCTAGCGTGGCTCGGAAACCCATCCGGCCAGCTAAAATTTCGGCATAGTCGCTCAATATCCTTTTCCTCCAACTCCCCGTCTAAAAACAAATTTGCGTTAAGGGCCGGAAACCCATGCCCAGGCCCGAGAATAAAACTAAAATTCGAATCCTCGCCATATCTTGCTTTTAAATTCGCATAAACAACGTTAATCCCATGGCAAGTTCCCCAGTGCCCTAAGAGCCTTGGCTTAATATCCGAAAATTCCAAAGGTCGCTTTAACAAAAAATTATCTTGCAAAAAAAGTTGCGCCACCACCAAATAATCACACGCTCGTATCCGTCGCTTAATTTTCTCTATTTCAAAAATTCCCACCGCGCTCATGTATATATTATACTACATTTTCAAAAAAACTCTTGACTTTATTTAACGCAAGCATTATACTCTGAGTAGAGTTTAGAGTTATACAAAAACAAAACACCAGTATTAACATTAAAATCACAAGGTCATATATAAACATTATGTTTAATAGAAATAACTCATTTTTTAAATCTGCATTTTCTAATTTTTCTCTTTCTAAATCTCTTTCTAGAATTCTTTCTATTCTCGCCTTAATTTTAGTATCTCATATATATATATATATAGGGTAGACTCTGCCTCTGCCGCTACAGCTTCTATCTCTACTTCTGGTACAGTTTCTATTGATGTCTCTGCTTCGGGTAATTCTGCTAGTATTGGTACTGATACTTTAACTGTTAATACCACTTGTTCTTCTGGCTATACTGTATCAATTTTAAGTTCAATTAGTGATGCCACTTTATATAAAGACGGTGACAGTACTAGTAACAGTAGAATTAGCCCAAGCAAAGGTACTTTAGCTAATCCCCTACCCATCATAGGCGAGGATGGTAGTGGCGGAAGCTTCTTAGGTACCTGGGGCTATAGTATGACCGGTTCTACTGTTACTGGTTCTTTTACCGGACTTACTAATACTCCAACCATTATCAAACAAAGTAATGTCGCGAGCGCTTCTGGTGGCGATCAATTCCCCGTCTACTTTGGTGTATCGGTACCAAACACCCTAGAGCCAGGTCAATACACTATGGCTAAAGACACTAATAATAATCCTGGCGTAATCGTCTACCAACTCACCGTTCCTATCTCCTGCCAACAATATACGGTAGAGTTTAATGGTAATGGCGGGGTAACGGCTAATAGTGAAACCACCTACACCCAAATCATTCCAGAAGATGTGCCGACTAACTTAAACCCAAATACCTTTACAAGAACTAATTATACTTTTGCAGGCTGGACTACTAATGCCGACGGGACTGGCACTAGCTATGCAAATGAAGCAGAAGTTACCAACCTAACTGGCACTGAACAAACCATCGTACTCTACGCCAAATGGGATATGAATATAGCTCAGTCCTACGCCGAAGCTGGTAAGCAAAAGATTACAGTCGGTAGCAATAGCTACTATAAAATGCAAGACATGGATAACACTATTTGTGGTAGAGTAACTGTCTTAGATGAGCCCGGCCAGACTCAGCTGATTGATGTTCGCGATAACAAAATCTATTGGGCAACCAAGTTGCAAGATGGCCATTGTTGGATGACGCAAAACTTAGACTTGAACCTCTCCACTTCCACAGCTCTTACTAATCAAGATACCGACCTTAACACCGTAACAAGCTGGACTCCGGCTCGAAGCACAATCAACGCAGTAACAAATGCTTCAACTTCGGGGAGTATTACGGGTTGGGCGAATGACTATAATACCCCATATTCCGTAGATACAGGAGACTATTACTGGAACAACGCAACATTCTACCCATCAGCCAACTGTTCTTACACTGTAGGCGGGGTACAATATCAAGGTTGTAACTATGTTACCAAGGCAGATGCTAACTGGAAAAATTATTTCTCTACTACACCATATGCAAGCAACGGCGCTCATGGCCATGTAGGTAACTACTACAACTGGTCTGCTGCAATCGCTACAAACGATACAAGTAGCATTACGACTGATACTTACAATAATATAGCTAACAACCCTAAAAATTCAATTTGCCCTAGAGGTTGGAGATTGCCAACTGTTTCTGGGCAAACCCCAACCTACGAAACAAATGGCTCTCCTAATGACTTTGCAAGACTCGCTTATCTCTATGCCAACTATATTGGGAACGCTTACATTTCTTCCGAAGGTCTAGAAAAAGCCCCACTCTACATAATCCGCCACGGTTACGTTTACGCGAACATGCTTTTCGGCGCTGGTGACAGCGAGTATTATTGGTCCTCTACAGTCTCTAGTGCTACGCTTGCACGTAACCCACGATTCTATTCTGAAGCAATCTATCCCGAGTACGAGTACTATCGTGGCTACGGTTTTTCCCTCCGTTGCCTCGCCCGCTAACCCCCTTGCGCTTTCCTGGCCACTTTGCTACCCCCACATCTTATCTTGTCTATTAGTAATTTCTGTGCTATCCTAGAATCAGTACAGCTGACATCTTATAAAAATTTAATCTAATTAGGAGTTTTCTTATGGAAAACAGTTCTATTTTGCGCTTGCAAGATACAAGCGAAAATAATTCTCTAAGGTCGAGGACATTGATCTTAGACGCTAAATCATTAATTTACGAGATTCGCGGACGACAAGTGATGCTTGATGCAGATGTAGCAAAATTATATCAGGTCGAAACAAAAAGAGTGAATGAAGTTATAAAAAGAAATATCAAAAGATTTCCAGAGTTATTTTGCTTTAAGTTGACAGAAGACGAATTTGATGTCATACGTCTAAGGTCGCAATTTGCGACCTTAGACGTAAGTGGTGGGCGAGGACGATATTCGAAATATCTACCCTATGCTCTAACCGAACAAGGAATTATGATGTTATCAGGTTTATTAAAAAGCGATATTGCGGTTAGGGTTAATATCCGGATTATTAATGCCTTTGTCGAGATGCGAAGATATTTTGCTAATACCGTGGAAAATAATGAAATTTTGATTAATCATGAGAATAGACTATTAAAAATAGAAGCCGCTCTAGATAGTTTTAGCGAAAAGCCAGTTGATAAAATTTTCTTCGCCGGCGAACTATACGATTCCCATTCACTTTTGCTTGATATTTTTAGTTCTGCCAAGCAAGAAATTATTATAATAGATAATTATATCGGAAAAGAATTGTTAGATATATTAAAAGATATTAGCCAAAAAATCATTATCGTTTCTAAAAACATAAATTCTACATTAAAGAAAAAATACGAAAGCCAATATAGAAATATCGAATTTATACACAATAATTCCTTTCACGACAGGTTTATTATCATCGATCAAAAAACCTTATATCATTCTGGCGCTAGCTTCAAAGACTTAGGCAAAAAGTGTTTTGCGATTCATGAAATTAATGACAAAAATTATCTAAATCAAATGTTAAAAACTGTCACTACGCCATAAACTCTTTAATTTTCTCAATCTCATCGCGAAGCAGTGCCGCTCGCTCAAATTCCAAATTCGCCGCCGCAAGTTGCATCTCGCTCGACAGCTGTTTAACTAGCCCCGGCAACTCGTCTTTCGGAATTTTCTTGATATCAAGTTTATCAGCTTTTTCCTTTTCCGGAATAATGGCGCGCAGCCCTTTCGAAACTTCCTTTTTAATCGACTCTGGCGTAATCCCGTGTTTTTTGTTATATTCTTTCTGAATTTCGCGTCGTCGGTTTGTCTCCGAAATCGCCTTTTCCATGCTCTCGGTAATAAAATCTGCATACATAATCACCTTCCCTTCTACATGCCTTGCCGCTCGCCCAATTGTCTGAATCAAAGCCGATTCGCTACGTAAAAACCCTTCTTTATCCGCATCCAAAATCGCAACGAGTGAAACTTCTGGTAAATCTAAACCCTCCCGAAGTAAATTAATCCCGACTAAAACATCGTAAACCCCCTCGCGCAAATCCCTTAAAATATCGCCTCGTTCTAGCGTATCAATATCGGAATGTATATAGGCGGTTTTTACCCCACGCGTTTTTAAATGGTCCGACAAATCTTCCGCCATTCGTTTTGTTAAAGTCGTAATTAAAGTTCGCTGTCCCTTAGCAATTCTTCGGTCAATCTCTTCCATCAAATCGTCAATCTGGCCTTCCGAACCCCTAACTTCAATTTCCGGATCTAAGAGCCCCGTCGGCCGAATCACCTGTTCGGCTGGTTCTGGCGAAACTTCAAGTTCATACTCTCCAGGTGTCGCCGAAACATAAATCGCTTGGTTGATATGTTTCTGAAATTCACCATAAGTCAAAGGCCGATTATCAAGCGCGCTCGGCAATCTAAACCCAAACTCAACTAATGTTTCCTTCCGTGCGTGGTCGCCATTGTACATCCCGCGCACTTGTGGCAAAGTCATATGCGATTCATCAACAATTAACAAAAAGTCATCCGGGAAAAAGTCTAAAAGCGTCGACGGCGGCTCGCCGGGCGCCCGTCCGTCTAAATGTCTCGAATAATTTTCAATCCCCTTTACAAATCCGGTTTCCTTTAGCATCTCTAAATCATATTTTGTCCGTTGCGATAATCTCTGCGCTTCCAAGTATTTTTGATGCTTCTCAAAATACGCCAATCTATCCTCAAACTCTGCCCGAATCGTCACCAGCGCTTTTTCGAGCTGATCCATCGGCGTTGCGTAATGTGTATTCGGGAAAATATGAACATGCTCTGGTTTTTCGCGCGTCTCAAACGTTAAAGGATCAACAATTTTTATATCCTCCAAAGTATCAAACCCAAACTCAAACCGATATGCGTATTCTCCATTTGCCGGATATAAATCAATCGTATCCCCCATCACCCGAAAATTCCCTCGCTCGAACGCGAGATCATTCCTGTGATATTGGATATTAACTAATTTTCTGATAAAATCCATCTGTGATAAATTTTCATTTTTTGAAACCTCAAAGGACATCTCTAAATAATGTTCTGGCGAGCCAATACCATAAATACACGAAACCGATGCAATAACTACACAATCTCGTCGCGAAAGCAACGCTTCCGTCGCCGCATGTCGCAACCTATCAATCTCTTCATTAATTGCCGAATCTTTTTCGATATACGTATCGGTTGATGCAATATATGCTTCCGGCTGATAATAATCAAAATACGAAACAAAATAATGCACTTCATTTTCCGGAAAAAATTCTCGCATCTCAGAATACAACTGCGCCGCAAGAGTTTTATTATGTGCGAGAATCAAGGTTGGCTTCTGAACGTTTTGGATAACATTTGCCATCGTAAAAGTTTTACCCGATCCAGTTACACCGAGCAAAGTTTGTTCGTGAACGCCCTTCAAAATACCATCCGTAAGCTGTTTAATCGCTTTTGGTTGGTCTCCAGTCGGCTTTAGTTTAGAAACTAATTTAAACTTAGGCATATATATTATTATATAATATATTAGCGCTGCTCGTCACGTTTCATGGTTGGGAATGGCACTGCTTCGCGCCCAGGCACACCCTCAAGTAGCCAGAAATTTCGTTCTGAATTTCCCCAACCACAAGCCGGTGGCATCCCGTATTCAAGCATCTCAACAAAATCGCGATCTAACATCTGCGCTTCTTCATCGCCCGCATCGCGCGCCGCTTGTTGTTCTTCAAATCGTTCTAATTGGTCTAATGGATCATTTAATTCCGAAAAACCATTTCCCATCTCCGTACCTGCGATAATCGGGTGAAATCTTTCCGTTACTAATGGATTTTCAGCAGATTTTTTCGCCAGTGGCGACAAGCTCAAAGGCTCCTCAATCAACCAATACGGCCCCGCCGAAGTCTTTCGAATCAATTTCCAAACATTGTCTATAAGTCGCGCTTCCGAAACGTCAAAGTTCGTCTCTACCTTGTTATCTTTCAAAATCTTCACAAGCTGTTCTCGGTCTGGATTAAAAACATCTACCCCAAATTTTTCCATCAACAAATCTGCATACTTCACTCTCGGCCACTCGCAGTCTAAATCAATCTCAAATCCACCTACATTGAATTTCAAAGTTCCCCAAGTTTCCTTTGCCACATATTTAATCATCTCTTCATAAAGCTTCATTCCGTCTTCATAATCTTCATATGCCGCATAAGATTCAAACGCAATATGTTCTGGCAAATGCTCATCATCTACGCCTTCATTTCTAAATCTCGCTCCAATATCATAAACTTTTTCAAAACCACCACCCAGCAACCTCTTCAACGGCAACTCATGCGAAATTCGCAAGTAAAAATCTTCGTCGAGCGCATTCATGTGGGTTACGAACGGCGTCGCATCTGCCCCACCAGTTGTATGCTCTAAAATCGGAATGTTAACTTCAATAAACCCATGTTTATTCATAAAATCGCGCGTCGCTTGCCAGAATTTCGAACGCCTAACTAACCTTTCCCGTACTTCTGGATTTACGTTCATATCAACATAGCGTCGGCGATATCTTTCTTCCTTGTTTGTAAATTTTTCTGGTAGTGGGCGCAAAGATTTCGTAAGTAATCTCACATAATCAGTAAATACCGAAATCTCGCCAGTTTGCGATTTATCAACAATCCCCTTCGCTTCAATAAAATCTCCCGTGTCAAGCAATCGAACTTCTTTGGTACCAAATAATCCATCATGCTTCTCGTCTGAAGCCTTCATAAAAATCTGCACCTCACCCGAATAGTCACGAATTTTAATAAATGCTAATTTTCCAAACGAACGAATTGCAACAATTCGCCCAGCAACAACGACTTCCTGTCCCTTTTTCTCATCAAAATGGTTAATCACATCGATGATTTTTGTATTTCGATAAGACCTTGCCGGATACGGCTCAATCCCCATCTCCCGAATCTCTTCGAGCTTTCGGAGCCTCTCATTTCTATAATCTTCAAGTAACATATTATATATTATAACATAAATTAGTCTTTTTCAGAGCATAATGAGATTTAGACCAGATTTTTTGTCGTCAAAAATACAAGAATTGTATTTTTGACAAGACAAAAAGTCCGCTCTGGAAAAGACTAATTTATGCTATGGATACTATCTTAACTTTTTTACCATTAAATTCAAAGCTCTCGCCAGCTTTGCGCCCAAATAATGCTTTTCCGATTGGTGATTCGTTTGAGATTTTTCCTTCTAATGGGTTTGCTTCGGTTGGCCCAACTAAAGTATATTCAACTTTTCGCCCATCCATAGTAAGAGTAGCTGTCGCACCTAAAACAACTTTATCTTTTTTTCCACCCCGAATTATTTTTGCATTCTTCAAAATGTCTTGAATTTCTAAAATTCGATTTTCTGCCATTTTTTGCTCGGCCCTAGCCGAACTGTACTCTTCATTCTCCGACAAATCTCCAAAAGCCCGCGCCGTTGCGATTTTTTCTGCAATCGCTGGTCGGCCCTTAATTAGTTCATCAAGTTCTTTTTCTAATTCTTTTTTGCCATCGGCAGTTAAGCTAATACTTTTCTTTATCATAATAACTTCCACTTTAAGTCTGTATAAGTTTACTCTAAATTAGCAAGTTCGTCAAGCCTAATTTTTTTCGTTTCGCCACTCGCGCGTTCCGTCACCTCAACCATCCCTTCGGCCAAAGTTTTATCCGAAATTACTACTCTATAAGGTATTCCAATCAACTCCGCATCTGCAAATTTTTCGCCTACGCGCAAATCGCGGTCGTCGTAAAACACTTCGTCAGTGTGTGCCTCGTAAAACTTTTCTGCCTCGGC
>JAFWHT010000005.1 GCA_017511965.1 Candidatus Saccharimonadota bacterium | reverse complement strand
TATAGTAGCGCTAAGACCTCGTCTTACTTTATTCATGTTTTTATTTTAACATAAAAACTTTCGTTTTGAAAGTATTTTTAGAACAGATGCGGGTGTGGTAAAATTAAGATATGAAGAAAAAAAGAGTTTCGGATAGTGTTACGGTGAATCGAAAGGCGAGATTTGATTATACGCTCGGCGAGGAGATTTCTGTTGGGATGGTTTTGACGGGGCCGGAAGTTCGCTCGATTCGAGACCACCACGTACAACTTAAAGGCTCTTTTGTGACGATTCGAAATGGAGAGCTTTGGCTGAATAATTTAACGCTTGGAGCAGAGACAGCAAGAAATATAAAGTTGCTTGCAACTAAGAAACAAATTGCTAGCTTAGAACGAGAAAAAGTTGCGGGATGTTCGATTGTGCCGGTGCGACTGCTTGGTGGTTCGCGGCATATTAAACTTGTGATTGCAGTGGGGAAAGGTAAGAAAAAATACGACAAACGCGAGACGATAAAAAAACGCGATATTGAAAGAGGACGATATGCTTAAGATTTTTTCGTGGAATGTAAATGGGATTCGTTCCGTAATCAATAAAGGTGCGTTGCAAAAGTTTATTGACGAATACCATCCGGATATTTTGTGCTTACAAGAAACAAAAGCAAAACAAGGTCAGGCCGAGATTGACTTGCCAGAATATGAAGAACTTTGGAATTCGGCGACGCGACCTGGATACGCAGGGACGGCGATTTTTACAAAAATTAAGCCAATAATGATTAAAAATGATTTTTCAATGAATATCAAAGATGGTTTTGGAGATTTATCGGAAGAGGGACGCGTACTTACGGCGGAATTTAATAAATTTTACCTTGTGGATGTTTATACGCCGAATTCGAAGCCGGATTTAGCGCGACTTTCTTTGAGAGAAAAAGAATGGGATCCGGAATTTTTGAAGTATTTGAAAGAACTTGAAAAAACGAAGCCGGTGGTGGTGTGTGGAGATTTTAATGCAGCACATGAGGAAATTGATTTAGCGAGGCCAAAAACAAATCATCATTCAGCGGGTTTTACAGACGAAGAAAGAAAGGGAATTACTAATTTAATTACGGCGGGATTTATTGATACGTTTCGGTTTTTAAATCCGGATTCGGTTCGTTATACTTGGTGGACGCATTGGGGAAAAGCTAGGGAAAATAATGTTGGTTGGCGGATTGATTATTTCTTTATTTCGAAAAGTTTGCGAGATAAATTAAAGTCGGCGGAGATTTATGAAAATGTAATGGGTTCGGACCATGCGCCGATTTCGATTGAGCTGGAGGTTTAGTGGATTATTTTGAAAAAATCGAGAAAAAACCGACGGAAGATTTAAGTTGGAACATTCCAGAAAAAAAGATGGGGACAGTGAATGTTTTTGGTGGAAGCGCTGGAAATTTTAAGACAGAAATTAAAATAGCGGAGTATTTAAGCGAAAAATATCCAATTGAAAAATTGAATTTAGTTTTGCCAGATGTTTTAAAATCGCAACTTTTAAATTTAGATAATTTTTTGTTTTTGAATTCGACGGAATCGGGTTCGTTTAAGGATGCGAAGGAAATTACGAAAGTTTTTAATTCAGCAGATTTTAATTTAATTTTAGGAGATTTGTCGAAAAATGCGATTACTTCTAAGGCCGTAGCTAGCGCCTGTGATTTTGCCGAAAAACCACTTTTAATTACGCGTGATGCAGTAGATTTGTTGGCAGAAAATATAAACGAAAAAGTTTTAATGAATCAAAATTTGATATTTTTGGCGTCGATGCCACAACTTATAAAACTACTACGTGCAGTTTATTATCCGAAGATGTTGCTACTTTCGCAGTCTTTAATTCAGGTTGCGGAAGTTTTGCATAAATTTACTTTGAGCTACCCGATTTCTGTAATTACACTACATAACGAACAAATTTTAATTGCAAAAAATGGGGAAGTAAAAGCAATTCCCCTTTCTTTCTCAGGATTTTCGCCAATGATGATTTGGCAAGGAGAGCTGGTAGCAAAAATTTTAGCGATGAATTTGTATAATCCGGATAATTTTATTAGAGCAACTACTTTCGCGATTTTTTCGTAAGTGCTTTTTCGAGCTCGATGGCGTTGCGAGAGATATTTTTGCGGCGTTGACGGAGAAAAAAGAAAGCGAAAACAAAAGTCAAACAGCCGGCGAGAAAACAGAGAGCTTTAATTAAGTCTGGCCAAGTTGTTGCAAAAAGAATGGTTGCATTTAAAATTCCTAGCGTCAGAGTGTAACCATAGCGACGCAAAAGAACGATTTTTTTGGCGAGTGGGAAATTTTTTTGAGCGAGGGAATTTTTTGTGCAGTTATCGGGATGACCAAAAAACTTGCCATAGACAATAAGCTCGGTAATTCCACAAAGCGCATAATAGATAATGGCAATCATGCCGATGTTTAAGTTTATGCGAAAAGTAACAAAGAGAACTTGAGCGGTAGCAAGAAGGGCATCGGAAACCATGTCGTAGAGAGCGGCGTATTTACGGTATTTTGGGGTTTTGTTTTTGGGGAAGGGCCATTTTTTTGCGCAGGTGCCATCAAAAGCATCTGTTAAAACAGCGGCGAAGAAAATTAGAAAAGCGGCTTCTGGCCCACCGCTATGAATCACGCAACAGTAAAGTAGCAAAATAGCGAGAATGAATCTTGTAAGAGTTAATAAATCGGCTAAATATCTCATTTTTTAATTATATCACTAAAAATTTGTTCGAGGGCTTTTATGCGATTGCTAATAAGGACTTCGTCGCGATGCTTTAACATGATTTTAGACATTTGTTCGATTTTTTCGGGATTTTCTAGAAGAGCGTTTAGGGCGTTGGTTATGGCTTCGGGAGTTTTATTTTTGCTAAGAATATAACTATTTTCTGGAACAATTTCGGCCATGTTTTTATCGCAGAAAAAGACTGGCACGCCAAAAGCTTCGGCTTCAATTAAGGTCATGCCGAAAGTATCGAAATTGTAGGAAATAAGAACGTCGAGATGGGCTTTTTCGATAGCGCTACAGAGTTTTTCGAATGGGACATTGCCGTGAAATTTTATATTTAAATGATGGTGTTTGGCAAAACGTCTGGCGCGAAAATGATCACCACCACCACCGTAAACATCAAGACGATAATTTCCTTTGACGTTTTTTAGAGCATGAAGAAATGGCATCATGCGTTTTTCGGCAGAGACGCGAGAATGCCAAATAATTTTAAGTTCTTCGTTTGGTTTTAGAGTTTTTAAGGTTGGATTTTTGGGGAATTTATTATCCGGGTAGCCATTTGGAAAAACTTTGATTTCTTTTGTGACGCCGTAGTGGAGAAGTTTTTGGCGAAAATGTTTGGAAGGAGTTAGGACGAGGTCGGCGTAGTTGGCATGGTTTACCATTAGAGTCCACATTTTGGCTTTGGCTTTAGTGTTTGCGAGATAATTATCGCGTTTGATTTTTATGTTATGTGGAATATACCAAGAATGGAAAAGATTTAAGAAAAAAGCAACGAAAGTTCTAAGACCAAAGGGAATAATGTTTGATTCCCCTTCGTCTTCGCGGCCGTGCATAACTTGGACGCTCGGGATGTTATATTTTTTAGCGAGCCGGAGGCCCGCGATAGAACAGCCGGCTTCGTAATGTATATAATATATGTCGAAATTTTTAATTTCGGGATGAGTATTAATGAGCCATTTTTCGATGACTTTAGGCCTTCTAGAAACTGGAGTAAGTTTATAGAAAAAAATTCGGCAACTTGGGACTTGGAAAATGTTTTGATGGCTAAGCTTTTTGAGCTGGTTTTTAGAGCGAGGGTAACCAGTAGAAAAAATATAAACTTCGTGGCCGTCATTTTCGAGAGCCTGTTTCTGGGCGTTAATCGAAGAATGGATGCCACCAGTTAAATCTAGATAACAATCGGAAAAAATAGCAATTTTCATAGGTCTATTTTACCACTTTAGAGAGATTTTTGAAAAAGTGTTGAAAAATTCTTAGAAGTGTGGTAAAATTATTCGTAATTGTTTAATACAAAAGGTAAAATATGAGTTTTTCGATTTTAAAGCAGATTGGTGACGCACAAAAAAAGAAAGCGGTAGTTGATGTTCGCTCAGGCGATACTGTTCGCGTTACTCAAAAAATTAAAGAAGGCGCGAAGTTTCGTTTGCAGACTTTTGAAGGAGTGGTGATTCGAGTTGATCGTAAAGAGTCGCACACGGCGCGAATTGTGGTTCGAAAAGTGACTTCGGGAGTTGGGGTAGAAAAGTCTTATCTTATTCATTCCCCGTTAGTTGAGAAAATTGAGATTACAAAGCGTTCGAAAGTGCGCCGAAATAATCTTTCGTATCTTCGAGAGCGCTCTGGTAAATCGGCAAGGCTTTCGGGACGTGATTTTGACCGTACGGCAGTTAATGATGTTGCAGTAGAGGAAGAGCCAGTTGAAGTGAAGGAAGAAGCGAAAGAAGAGCCGAAGAAAGAGGAAGCGAAAGCTGAAGCTAAAGAAGAAGCGAAAGAAGAGCCGGCGGAAGCTTAATGGCGATTCTCGGGATTGATGAAGTTGGACGCGGCCCCTTAGCGGGGCCGCTTGTTGTGGGCGCAGTAATTTTACCAGAGTCGAGACCGGAGTGGGTGGATGAGTTAAAGGATTCTAAAAAACTTTCTGTTAAAAAACGGGAGGTTTTGAATGAGTTGATTGTAAAAGAATGTGCAACGGGACTTGGCTTTGTGTTTGTGGATGAATTAGATAGAATTGGAATTTCGGCGGCGTTAAGAAAAGCGACGAGTTTGGCCGTGAAGTCAGTCCAAGAACTTCACAGACCATTTTCCCAGATAGTAATTGATGGAAAAGTGAATTTTTTGGCTGGGACGGCTTTGGAGAAATATGTTTCTACTGCGCCGAAGGCGGATGCGCTGATTAAAGAAGTTTCGGCGGCTTCGATTATTGCTAAGGTTGCGCGTGACCGGTATATGTATGAGCTTTCGGCGAAATATCCTGAGTATGGTTTTGAATCGCATGTTGGTTATGGAACGGCCAAACATTTGGTGGCGATTCGTGAGCTTGGAATTTGTCCTGAGCATCGGAAGAGTTTTGAGCCAATTAAATCTATGATTGGATTTGATGGGCCTACTAGAAATGTTGTAAAAAACACAACAGTGATTGGCCAAAAAGGCGAGCAGGTGGTGGTGAATTATTTAGAAAAAAATGGGCATAGGATTGTTTCACAAAATTTTAAAACTAAATTTTGCGAAATAGACATTGTATCAGTACTAAATGACAAAATCTATTTTACGGAAGTAAAGTATCGAAAGTCGGATTTTAGAGGCGGAGGATTTGAGGCAGTAGATTTTAAAAAACAAAAAAAGATGCAATTTGCGGCGGAGAGTTTTTTGAAGTTTAAAAAAGAATTTAGTGAATTTTCGCCATTACTTGCGGCGGCAGAAGTGACGGGGGAGGATTTTTGCGTGAAAGATTGGTTCTGTTTAGATTGAGACTATGATGTTATAATGAAATAAAAGGAGGATTATGGAAGCAACTGAAGAAATGACGCAAGAAGTTATTAAAGAACTAGTTAGTGCTTTGCCTGAGACGGCAGAAGCTGATTTTCAAGCGTGGTTAGAGAATCCGAGCGAAGAGGGGCTGAATGAGCTTTTGACGAAATATAATGTTGATGCGAAAAAAATTGCGCGAGCGAAAGTTATTAAGGAGAAAGAAAATGAATAATTTTGAGGAAGTTGGTAATTCTTATAACGAAAAAGAGACAATGCGAGCGAGAGGCGAAAATACTATTGCGGCAGCAGAATTAAGTGAGATACAGCAACGACGCTTGGAGGCGCTGGAGTCTAACGAAGTGGCTTTAGGAACTATGAAGAATTTTGCTAAAAAAACTTTAGCCTCGGCCTTGCTCGCGGTAGCGTTGGCGAGTAGTGTGGTGGCATGCAGTAAAACCGAAGAAATTATGAATACCGAGCAAGCAGAAAATGTTTTGAGGTTTCAGGTTGAAAGTATTGAGATTCATGGTGGGCCAAATCTTAGGAACGAACCCCGTGTTGCCGATAGAGACTCCCAGAATACGTTAGCGGATTTTGATGATAGCGAGCAGAGAATCATGGTTCCCTATCAAGGCGAGATGCTGTTTTATGATAACGACTTTGATAAAAACGGAGCATGGGTTGGTTTTCCGGCAGAAGAATTTGCGAATTTATTGCATGATGAATCTTTTATAACTCGAGGTGAAGCAGATAAAATAATTCGTCACGAAGAAAAAAAGCCTGGGGATGAAACGGTTTGGATAAATCGTGACTATGTAGATTTTAAAAAAGCTGAAGATTAATTAGACGTTAAATTTAAATTCAACGACGTCGCCGTCTTGCATGATGTAAGTTTTTCCCTCGGTGCGAAGTTTGCCGGCTTCTTTTACGGCTTTTTCGGAGCCAAGATTTTTAAGATCGTCGTAGTTGCAAATTTGTGCTGCGATAAAGCCACGTTCAAAATCTGTATGAATTGTGCCTGCCGCTTCGGGTGCGGTAGCGCCTTGTTTGATTGTCCAGGCCCGACATTCTTTTTTGCCGGCGGTTAAAAATGACTGGAGGCCGAGAGTCTCATAAGCGGCTTTAATTAATTCGCCGAGTGCGTCGTTTTTGACGCCATAGCTTGCCAAAAATTCCTTGCGTTCCTCGTGATCCATGCCGGACATTTCTTCCTCGAGTTTTGCGTTGACAAAAATTGCTTGGGCTGGTTTTACTAATGTTTGTAATTTTTCTTGTAAAGTAGCATCAGTCAAACCGTCTTCGTCGACATTGAACATATAAATAACTGGTTTTTCGGTAAGGTAGGGAATGTTTTCGTCGGCAGGATCTTTCTTTCTTTTGGCTTCGATTTTGGCTTTGGTCTCTTCGTCGGCGAGCTGCAATTCTAAATTAATAATTTCGATATCTTCTTTGGCTTGGTTTACGATGTCGTCTTCTGGTTTGTTGTCGGCGCGAACGATGTCGTCGTTTTTAAAAGCGCGAACAACATGGCAAATGGCTTGGCATTCACGAATATGTGCTAAGAATTTATTTCCTAAACCTTCGCCTTTGCTTGCACCTGCAACGAGACCGGCAATGTCAACAAATTCAACGGTTGCGGGAACGATTTTTTCGGTTTCGTAGATTTTCCCTAATACTTCAAGGCGTTCGTCGGGAACAGGAACGATACCGACGTTTGGCTCTATTGTCGCAAAAGGATAATTCGCGGCGAGCGCGCCAGCGTTAGTGAGTGCGTTAAATAAAGTAGATTTACCGACGTTCGGTAATCCGACGATAGCTATCTTTAGATTAATGGAATTCCTTTCGTTAAATTTCTATCTGTTATTATACTATATTTAGTGTATAATTTAAACTAAGATAATAAAAGGATTAAAAATGGATAATAAAATTTGTCAAAGTTGCGCAATGCCGCTAACTTCAGAGGATATGTATGCTACCGAAAAGGACGGTAGCGTAAATGCTGACTATTGTAAATGGTGCTATAAGGATGGCGAATTCATTGATAAGTGTTCAATGGAAGAATACATTGAAAAATGCTCTCAATTTGGGGAGCAAGCTGGAATGACTAATGAACAAATGAAGGAGTATTGTACTAAGATCTTTCCAACTCTGAAAAGATGGAGGAAGGCTTAGTAGATAAAAAAGAAGCTCTCGCGGTAGGTACCTTTGACGCCGTGCGAGTCCTTCGATATTTATATTATATTAAATTAGCGCAAAGGAATGTTTATGTTCTTCCATTTTGGTTTTGGTAGGTGAATCTTAACTGAAAACGGGATAAAAGAAATAGGTTGATTTAGAAATTCAAGATTCCGATCTTTAAATTCATATCTGTTATTATAACATATTTTTAGGGTTTACAAAGTGATTTAAATTTGATATAATAGAGGTACATTCGGGAATACCCGCGTTCCCCTCTTTAAAAAGAGGGGCATATTTTTTACTCGTATAATTTATGGAAAGCTTTTTTGACTAATTTTAGATCAGTTTCGGGGATTTGCCCGATTTTTGAATAAAGTCTTGACGAGCTCATTACTCTAGCTTGATTGATTGCTGCATAGGTTGGTTTATCTAAAAAAACAAATTTTGCATACCATGAGCCAGACTTTTCTTGTGAAGTTAGAGGGATGCCCATAAATCCTTGGTGGCTTAATTTTTTCATGATTAAAACTGGGCGAGAAAAACGATTACTTTTGCCGTTGATTTCGATGCCGATATTTTCGCCGAAACCACACCACCAAATATCACCTTCGCTGATTTTTGGTGCGGAATTACCGAAATGGATTTTTTCTTTTAGATTGATCCATTCTTTGAAATGTTTTTCGTCTTTCTTTTTCTTAGTGAATTCATCTTGGATGAATTTGCGGAAGTCGAAGTCGTCTGTTTTTATACCGATAAGGTCGTAGAAGCTGGCGTTGAAAAGTTTTTTTAATTTTTCGACCTGAGATACGGTAAGTTCTTTTAAGCCTTTTTCGATGTCGATATATTTTGGGCGGGAGACACCGATTTGCTCGGCGACGTAGGCCTGAGTAAAACCGCGGATTTTGCGAATCATCGCGATATTGTTGGGATAGTTAATTTCTTCCATATATTATATATAGCATATTTTATGTAAGTAAAAAAGTCAATATATTTTGTAAAAAATATTGACAAACGGTTTTTGGTGCGATATGATGGGGGTATAGAACTTTAAAACGATAAAATCGGTCGCCTAATTTCGGTTTTATTATTTTAAGGTTTTAATGGAGGTAAAAATGAATAATAAGTTACAGAAATTAAACAATACAGAAAACGATGTGTTCGGTCGGTTGAAGCGGGATGATGGGGAGTCGGGTGAGTATTGGAGTGCGCGGGAGTTGCAGGGGGTTTTGGGATATACAAGGTGGGAGAATTTTTGTCAGGCGATTTTGCGGGCTAAAAAATCTTTTGACACGAGCTTTATGGTTAATAGTAATAACATAAATGATCATTTTCGTAAAGTTAGGAAAATGATCGAAACGGGGAAAGGCGCGGAGCGTGAAGTAGATGATTATCGACTGTCTAAATACACATGCTATTTAATCGCACAAAATGGCGATCCGTCCAAAAGGCCGATTGCGCTTGCGCAGGCGTATTTTAACATTCAGACTTTTCGACAGGAGTTTGATGACCAAATGGAGAAAGACAGGGCTAGGCTGGAAAGGCGCAGGGAATTTACCGAATCAGATAAACGGTTGTCTGAAAATATTGCTGAGATGGGGATAAGTGCGAGAGGTATAGCGGAAATGATAATGAGAGGAAGATGCTGGGATAAGTATGGTTACGAAAACATCTAGGAAAACAACTAAAATTAAGTTACAACTACTCTGGGAAAGGGGTAAGAAATGCGGAATTTGCGGAGGAGAAATTACGAGCTTTGATGATTTAACTGTTGACCATATTTTTCCGATAGCAAGAGGAGGAAAAAATGTGATAGAGAATTGTCAGTTAGCACATAAAAAGTGTAACGTAATTAAGGGGGATAAAATATAAATGGATAAATGAGGAGGTAAAAATGGGGATACATACAGAAATTTATCGGGAAAGGGATTTGAGGCCGGATAATTGGGATAAGTATTCTATTAAATTATTTAAGGATAAGAAAGAGGTCGGGCTTTCTAATCCGGTTTCGGTGCGAGAGTTGTTTTATTTTGGGAAAAGTGTTTGGGCGATTAATGAATGGTTTTATCAGCGAGAGATAAAAGAATGTAAAAAATATGGTTTTAAGCCAGATGAAGATTTATCGTATGAATGTATGTTTGACAAAATTATTTATTTGGATGATTTGAAGGAGCTGCTAAAAGACGTAAAGAAGGCACTCGCGAATCCGGAGCGGGCGAAGGAAGTTATGCCCATGCCGAAGAAAGTTAAAGCTGGATATGATGAATATTATTTTGAAAGTTTAAGGCGCGCGAAAGAATTATTGGAACAATTGACTCGGGAAGATGAGGAAAATAAAACGGATTTATATTTCGATTATATTTTAGATATCGGCTAAGAAACCATTTGGTATAATTTAGATATGAATAATAAGGATATTGTGGATGATTTTGTGGAGGCGGTTAGGGCGGAAATTGCGGAGCCTTTTGGGAAGCCGACGGATGTGATTGGATTTTCTGAAGTTGGGAAAGATGTTGCGAGGGCGCTGCTGCCGGTGATTGGTAAAAAGGAAATTTGTTTTTTTGATGAGGAGATAAAATCGGATGAGGTTTTTCATTACCTTGATTTTGCTGATATGTTGGGAAAAACTGAGATTATGATATTCACTACCGAATTACCAAGTAGATATTATAGCCAATTGAATAAACTTAATAGAAAAGTCAAAATATTTATCCCAAAAGGTTTAGCAAAAACTATTTCAATTTTAGAAGAAAAACACTATGGCGATAATATGGTTTTATTATAAAAATCGGGTTGGTTTAAAAATATAAGATTCCAATTTTTAAATTCATATCTGTTATTATAACATATTTTTAGGGTTTTCTGTGAATAAGGCGGGTGAAGAGTTTGTAGAGCTCCATAATGAAGAGGATTGAGGTTGCGACGAGAAAAAGATAGAAGAGATGGGGAAGGGGAATAGAATCGGTTTCGAGGAAGCGAGAAAGGAAGGGGATTTCCATAACGGCAAGCTGTAAAAGCAAAGTACCAACGACGCCGAGAAAGATGAAATAATTATTTTTTATTGGGACTTTAAAGGCGGATTTTAATTCGCTACGACAGTTGAAAACGTGGATATTTTGGATGAAGACCATGAGCGCCATAATGTAGCCACGGGCGACTTCTTCGTTCATGTTGAGATTTTTTAGAAGGAAAACCCAGACAATAAAGACAACGACGCCGATTACAGAGCCAGAAACGGCGACTTCGCGAAAGAGAGTGCGATTGAAGATAGATTCTTTTGGGCTTTTGGGTTTTTCTTTTAAAATTCCCTCTTCGGATTTTTCGAAAGAAAGGGCAAAATCTTGGACGCCGTCGGTGACGACGTTGAGCCAGAGGAGTTGGATAGCGAGAAGGGGAATTGGGAGATCGAAGAGAATTGAAAGACAGAAAAAGAGCGCTTCGGCAAAGCCACAAGAAAGGAGGAAATAAGAGATTTTGCGAATGTTTGCGTAAGCAGTGCGACCTTCTTTGACGCCGGCGACGATTGAGGTGAACTTATCGTCGATAATAATCATGTCGGCAGTTTCGCGAGCAATGTCGGTACCACTACCCATGGCGATACCGATATTGGCGGCCTTCAAAGCTGGAGCATCGTTTACGCCATCACCAGTTACGGCAACGAATTCGCCTTGGCGTTTTAAGGATTCAATAATATGGAGTTTTTGAAGTGGGGTAACGCGGGCAAAAACCAGAGTATTTTTTACGAAATTATCAAAGGCTAATTCCCCTTTTTCAAATTCTTCGTCAACTTGCGCACCGGTAGCGACTTCGTCGTAATTTTCGGTTAATTTTAGATCTTTTGCAATCGAGTAGGCGGTTAAAGGATGGTCGCCAGTAATCATCAAAACTTTAATCCCGGCAACATGACAATCGTGAATTGAGGCAACGGCATCTTTTCGGATTGGATCAATAAAACCAACAAGGCCATTAAAGTCGAGATTTTTGATATCATCTATGGTGTATTTTGTTTTTTCTTTAACTTCCCCACTAGCAAGAGCGATAACGCGATAGCCGCTCCTAGCAAGGTTTTCATTCCCCGTATCGAGATTTGGGGTAGATTTACAGAAAGTCTTGATAACTTCGGGCGAGCCTTTAACGGTGCAATAAGTTTTGCCATTTTGTTCATAAAAAACGGCGGAGTATTTATTTTCTGATTCGTAGGGAATAGTTTCGAGAATTGTAATATCGTCGTCTTCGACACCCATTTTTTTGCCGAGAACCTTAAAGGCGATATCGATTGAATCGCCGAGTAGTTGTTGTTTGTTGACAACTGATTCGTTGTTGATTACGCCGAGTAGGGCGATTTTTTTCGCGTGATCAAGATTTTCGCCGGTAACTTTTCCCTCAAAGCTAAAACCAGTGCCGGAGACGTGATATTCTTTACCGTCTGGCAAAAGGATGATTTTTGCGGTTTGTTCGTTAACGGTCAAAGTGCCGGTTTTGTCAGAAGCGATGACAGTACAACTACCGAGCGATTCGGCAGAATTGAGTTTTCGGACAATGACGTTTTTCTTAGCCATTTTATTAGCGGCGATAGTGAGGGCGGTGGTTAAGGCGAGTGGCAAGCCTTCGGGCATAACTGAAACGGCGAGGGCGATAACCGAAAGAAAGACTTCATGACGAGGGGCGCCTTTTGAGATAAGAAGAACAGCGACAAGAACAGCGACAATACCAACTATGAGGCTGATTTGACGTGATAATTTTTCAACACGGATAGTAAGAGGTGATTTGGTTTCTTTGGTTTCGCTTAGACTTTCGGCGATTTTGCCAATCTCGGTTTTTAGACCAATGTTAATAACAACAGCTTTAGCACGGCCAGTAACGACGGTTGTGCCGGAAAAAAGAATGTTGGTTTGTTCGGCAAGAGTGAGATTTGTTTCTTTGATAGGCTCGTTGTTTTTTTCGACACTGGTGCTTTCGCCGGTTAAAATTGATTCGTTAACAGTTAAGTTGTGCGCTTCGATAACGCGAAGATCGGCACTGATTTTATCGCCAGATTCTAAAATAACAAAATCGCCGATAGTTAATTCTTCGGCGTTGATTTCGATAATTTCACCATCGCGCATGACTTTAGTTTTTGCCTCAACGAGACTCGCGAGTGCTTCGGCGGTATGGTTAGCTTTGTTTTCTTGATAAGTGCCGACAACGGCATCGATTAAAACGATAAAGAGAATCGCAATTGCATCGACGGTTTCGCCAGAAATGAAAGAAGCGACGAGCGCAACGAGAAGCAAAAGCACCATTGGGTCTTTGAATTCGCTAAAAAAGATTTTTAAAATACTATCTTTTTTCTTTTTAGGAAGGATGTTTTTTCCGTAGCGTTCTTGACGAGCTTTAGCCTCTTGATTAGTGAGACCTTTGGAGTTAGTCTCGAGTTCTATCTCGGTCTCTTTGATGGACTTATTGTAAAACATAAGCTCATTATAGCATGAAAAAGCTCTTGTTTTTTATAAGTAAAACCTATATAATGGTAAGCATAAATGGTTTTAGGTGTAAGTAAGAAACGTATAATTTTCGTTTCGTCGTTACTGGCTGCACTAACGACCATCCTGATAACCGCATTAAAAATTAATGGGGTTAATTCGCATGCTGCGAGCTCAGACGCGACAAAAATAATTACGATTACAAAACAGTGGGTTGGGGATACGGTAAGTAATCGGCCGAGCGACATTACGGTTTATTTGAATAAAACGAGTTCGACTTTGCTTCCCGGTTGCCAGAGTAATTCGACAACACTTTGTCCAGGAAGTTCGGCGAACACACTCGAGGCAAAGATGAAGAGTCTGGCTGGGAACGGTGGATTTAATTCGGCGAACACAACAATTACAGCAATTAAAAAAGCGACAGACGCACAATATGAGGCGAAAAAGAGTAGTCTAACTTCAGCAAATGAAGTTCAGGCGAGTGGCGAAAAGACTTACATGTGGTTTGAGAACGGGACGATTTATTTCTATTCGCTGGCGGATAACATATACTTAAGCCCTAACTCGGCAGGTTTATTTAGAAAATTAAGTAATCTTACTGATGTTAGTGGGTTGGCTCATTTTAATACGACTTATGTAACGGATATGAACCGAATGTTCCAAGACACGCCAGTTATTTCGGATATTTCGTATCTTTCGAATTGGGATACGGGAAATGTATTAGACATGACGTATATGTTCGGTAGTAATTTTGCAAGTGGAGCTTGTGTTTCGCCGATGAATTTTTCGAACTTGACTCCGCTAGCGAATTGGAATGTTTCGAACGTGACTTCGATGGACCAGATGTTTAAATGTAACGCACATCTGGCTAATTTGACGCCACTGGCAAATTGGGACGTAACAAATGTGACAAATATGAACCAGATGTTTAATCGCTCGGGCGTCACCAGTATTGATTCGATTAAAGATTGGAATGTAATCAATGTGGAAAAAGCAACATCAGGGAATAAGGGATTTGTGATGATGTTTGGGAACACTCCGATGGTAAGCAACTACAGCAGTATGCCACAATTTACAAAACGGCCTGGAAGTTGGAATAGTAATGGTGGATACACGCCGACAGCGCAACCTTCGGGAGCGGTTGCAAAACCAAAAAAGACACCTTCGGCAGACCAGCAAACTTGCTCGGGAAATGCCTGGAATAAGTCGCAAGAAAGTATTGGGGTTTGGACTTGTACATTGACGGTTTCGAATGACGACAGTGTTTATAAAGTTTGGGAAGATACGGTGACGGATTATGATGGGTCGGCAGATGTGGATAATAAAATCACAGTAGCGAATGATGTGGCGATGATTACAAATATACGAGCGAATTCGGATAATGTGATGATTAATTTAAGAAAAATTGTTTCGGGGGATGCGGCAGATAAAAATAAAACGTTTACTTTCCAAGTTCGGGCGTATGATGAGAATGGAAACTTAGTGCCGGCATATAGTCGAACCTTAAGTCTAAAACACAATGAGACAGCGACAGTTTTGGTCTTTACGATTCCGAGAGAGTATTCTTATGAGATTACTGAAACTGGCACAGAGTATACGGCGTATAATAACATAATTAATACAGACGATGGGACGGAAGTGAAGGCGCAGACGGCGGGGGCGTCGACGGGGCGAATTACACCACTCGAGAGCCAGACGGTGATATTTACAAACGTAAAGACGAATTCGCCAACGAAGACAATTACGATTACGAAAGAATGGCAAGAAGATATTTCGATGGATCGGCCAAACATCACAGCGTATCTTAACAAGACAACGGCGAATTTGATTAATGGTTCGGCACTTAATACCAAAATGAAGGCACTAGCTAACCAGGGAACTACGGTTAACACTTCGACGCAGGATAGAAATATCATTGCTATTAATACAGCGACTAAAGCACAATATGATGCGATTAAGAATTCCTTAACTTCGGCGAATGAAGTTCAGGATAGCGGAAGCCCTAACAAGGTTTATGCGTGGTTTGATAGTGGGATAATTTATTTCTATTCAGAGGCGGATAATATCTATATGCATGCGAATTCGAACGACGCATTTGCTAAATTAGTTAACGTGACGGATATTACGGCGCTTTCAAAATTTAACACGACGTATGTAACAAGTATGTCGCGAATGTTTCAGGATTCGTGGAAGATTACAGATTTGTCGGATTTAGAGAGTTGGGATGTTTCGAATGTAACAGCGATGGACTATATGTTTAGTGCAACTTGGGCGTCATCGGGATATACGCCAATGAACATTTCGGACCTTTCGCCACTTGCAGGATGGAATACACAAAAAGTAACGACGATGAACTCGATGTTTAAGTGCGCGGGTGCGATTTTGAATCTCGATGCGCTTTCGAACTGGAATGTTTCGAATGTGACAAATATGAACCAGATGTTTAATCGGACGGGGCTAACTAGTATGGCAGGGATAGAGGGATGGAACGTAGTGAGAGTAGCGAGCAGTAATTTTGATCAAATGCTCGCAAACATTCCATCGACGACGACAAAATTGCCGTTTACAAACCGAGATGGGTCTTGGGACTCGAGTGGGACTTATACGCCAACGGGGGGAGCGATTTCGGGTTCGGCGGCAACGGTGACAAAGACGCCTTCGGCGAATCAGCAAACCTGTACTGGTAACGCTTGGAATAAAGTAGACGATAGCGAGGGAATTTGGACTTGTACTTTAACGGTTTCAAATGATGCGAGTATTTATAAAGTTTGGGAAGATCCAGTAGCGGGGTATGACGAATCGGCGCTAATAAATAATCCGACAGAAGTAATGAGCGATACGGCAACGATTTCTAATATACGAGAAGGCTACACGATTACTTACCAGAAAACCGTGACTGGGGATATGGCTGATGTTACGCAAATCTTTGATCTTGATATTAAGGTATATGATTTGAACGGTAATGAATTGACAGATTATAGCAAGACGGATACGTTGCGACACGGGCGAATTAGATCTATGGTTATTCCGGCAGGATATTCTTATCAGATAACCGAGAAGACAAACGTATATGATAATTATTATCAAATTACAAATTCTAATGATAGTTCGGTTATTGTTAATACGACAGCGGGTTCTTCGACTGGCATAAGAACTCCTACTGATGATGAAACGGTAACCTTTACTAACGATCGTACTGGTACGCCACTTACGGGTAAATTCTTTGACTTTTTGCCATTTACAATTATGATTTCAATTACAGCCGGTTTTTCGGTAGCGCGAACGAGTTATCTCTATATTTTGAGAAGAAAAAGAGGGAGGGGAACATGATGTAAATGATTAATCTAGATTTTCACTTAAAACCATAGCTTAATTAACAAAAATGTAGTACAATAAACATAACAATTATTAATAGGAGGAATAATGAAAGTATTCAAAAGGATATTCAGCATGATTGCCTCGGTTGCCATGGTGGCTGTGCCGGTATTCATGATGAGTATGGCGAACGCGACAACGACGTTCGAGCAAGGTCCGGCCAGTGGCGATCCGGTATCAAATACTGGCGGGGATAATGTAGATATAAAAAGAAAAGTAAATGATGTTACGGATCCAGTGACGAATACATTTACCTATACGATTACGCCGGATACGACTTACAACCCGACAGGAAGCACAATTACGGGTGCGCCGACTACGGCGACGATTACATTTACTAATGTAGCGCCGGTTTCGGGGACAGCAGAATCAAGCACAAACGTAAGTTTTGCCGGAACGGACTTTAACAAGCCAGGTGACTATCGTTTTAAAATCGAGGAAACTGGTACGACCGATGCGACTACCTATCCGTTAGATAGTGACGATTGGTATATCTATGTACAGGTAAGAAATGTGCTAGGGACAAATAACGTCCCGACTGGGGATTTTAAAGCTACAGTCTTAAAGCAGGGAACGGAAAACACTTCGACAACGAAGGAAGATATTACGTTTGAGCAGAGTGCGAACTTAACCTACTTGCAGCTTAGCAAGGAAGTTACTGGTAACGTTGCGGATAGAAACAAGTACTTTAAATTCGAAGTAACCTTTACTTCGACGGTGACACCAAACCCAATGATTGGGAAAAAGTTTATCGTAACTGGTGCCCACTCAGATAACGGAACTGCTGCAGTAACTGGAAGCGATGAGCATACAGTTGATACAAATGGTAAGATTACGATTTGGCTAAAGCATGGTGAGACGGTTAAAATCGGTCAAACTGCGACTGGCACGAATCAAATTCCAATCGGGACAACCTATACGATTGCGGAGTCGGAAAGAACTGGGACGATTTTAGGTCAAACAGAAACTTATAAGACCTATATTGATGTGCCAATAGCAAACATTACTGCCACAACTCCAGTAGATGCGGATGCGGCACTTGATGCGGCAAAGACGGCTGTAGCGACGCCACCGGCTCAAACTGATCCGAATTATGCTACGATGCTAGCAGCATTTAATGCCGGCAACGTTACTTCATATGTCAACAATTTAGAGGCAGATCCTCTGACGGGTGTCTTTAATAACTTCTGGCCATACATTTTGCTCTTGACATTAGGCGCAATTGGTGCTTATATTATAGTAAAGACGTCGAAAGAAAAAGAAGAAGTTGAACAATAAATAAACGACAAAAATTAAAACAAAAACTAAAAACAAAAAGGACAAACATGGCTTTAGATTCGAAGCAGGTAAAAAAAGAAGATAAGGTTACTTCAGAGAAGAAGCCAGTTTTGCCTAAATCAAAAGAGAACCAAGTGCTAAAAAAGCGCTTGGTTCTTTTGTCTGTAAAAATAGGTTTTTTGGTGCTGGTTTGTTTCTTGGTATTTGGGGTAATTTTTGGTTTTACGAGAATGAGCGATGAGAGTATGTATCCAAATATAAAGAATGGTGATTTATTGATTTATTATCGGCTTGAGAATAAATATAGTAATGGTGATGCGGTAATTGTGGATCGAGGAAATGGTACGGAAGTTTATCGAATTGTGGCTTTGCCAGGGCAAACAGTAGATATTGAAAACGGGAAACTATTGGTTGATGGGCAACCATCAACGGTCGAGGTGTTTCTTGAAACAGAGAAAGATGAAAAAACTGCCTTGTCGTATCCTTACAGGGTTCCAGATGGAAGTTATTTCGTGATGAATGATTTTCGTAAGGATACGAACGATTCGAGGAAATTCGGGCAGATTACGCGAGATAAAATAAAAGGTAGGTTGATTACAAAGATACAAATAAGAGATTTATAAAATGAGAAAAATAAAAACAAAAATACTGATAATTCTTAGTGCAATAGTTTTTAGTGGCTTTTTATTTAATGCAAATTCGCGTGCGCTCAACAATCATTCGATTGAAGTTTTTAGCAATATATATAGTGCTACAGGTCCGATTAATGTGGAATTTAATTATTTAGTAACGCCAGATAGTACTAATCCGGCGGGTGCGACAAATGAGCCGACGGGGCTTACGATTCAGTTTAACAATGTGACACCGACTGGAAATTTAACGACCGAAACGAAAGAATTAGATTTTTCAGCGACTAATTATGCGACGCCGGGGATTTATCGATATTTGATTCGTGAGGTTTCTAGCTCAAATAGCGATTATCCGGTTTCTAGTGATGAGTATGAGATTTACGTGATAGCATCTGGAACGGGTAAAAATGTTTATCATTTAGCAAAAAATATGGCAGATGATACAAAGGGTGAGATTAATTTTAACCATAGTCCGGGCTATACTTATGCGACGATTAGTGCAACGACAGTAGGAGATGCAGTGGATCGGGATGAATACTTTAGGTATAAAGTTGAGTTTGGCTCGATTTGTGTGGGGTGTAGTTATAATGTAATTGGACAGGATGAGTATATAAAATATAATAATCAAGTTATTAGAACGAGTGATATATATACTGGATCGAGCGGACAAAATTATATGTATATATATTTGAAAAATGGACAGACGGTAAACATTGGTTTAGATAGAAACGGGAATAGTCAAATTCCGATTGGTACAACAATAAAAGTTTCAATTGACGAGAATTTGAATCAACGCAAGTGGACGCTGCTGATAGATGACAAGGAAGTTAGTTCGGCGGAATTTGTTTTAAATGGAAATATAACGATTCGACTAATTGCGGAACGAAATTTGTTGGTTCCAAATACGGGGGTGTTTGGGGAACTCTGGCCGTTTGCGGCGTTGGTTGTAATGGGGGTGATCGGGATTTTGCTATTTGTCTTTACAAGGGAAAAAAATGAATAAAAAAATCACTAAAGAGGAAATTTTAAAGAAATCTATTAAAGTCGTAGATAAGCTAATTAATTTTGTGATGATTGTTTTTTTCTTGCTTTTGATGCTCATAGGAGTGTATGCAATTTATGATTCGTATAGGATTTATGATGATTCGAGGTTGGGCGACGAAATAATTAAGTTAAGACCAAAAATCGAAGATGGTTTTTCGATTGAGCCACTAAGAGAGGTTAACCCAGATATTGACGGTTGGATTCGGATTTTTGACACGAATATCGACTACCCAATTCTTTATAGTAAAGATAACATGAATTATTTGAACGTTAGTTATAACGGAAGTTATTCGACGGGTGGAAGTATTTTTATTGATTATCGGAATGCACGAGATTTTAAAGACGACTATACAATTACTTATGGTCATAATATGACGACGGGGCAAATGTATTCTGATATTAAGCGATATGAAGAAAAAAGATATTTTGACAATCATTTGTCGGGTATATTATATACGGCGGATGGGCTTTATAAAGTGAAGATTTTATATTTTTCGTTGATGAATGCATATAATGATGATGCGTATAATTTATTGACTTATCGAAATGAACGAAACGGCGAAATTTTAGAAATGTTTGAGAAAAGAGCGTTTAATAAGAATAGTGACTTTAACGGCTTTGCGGATAAGTTATTACTACTTTCGACATGTGATGCTTTTGGGTCGAATGATCGATCGGCGCTTCTTGCGGAGTTGATAAAAGTTAATGATGAAGAGATGCGAGAAATTGAAGAAGGTTCGAGCATCTTGTTGGATGGTGGTAAGGGAGATGGAGGAGAAAATGACGTTGAAAAAGCAGGAAAGAGACTAGGATGCTTCTTTATTATAATTTTGATTATTATAATTATTATTGTGGTGGTGCGAAAAATACGAGAAAAAAGGCGCGAACAGAAAGAGCGCAAAAAACAAGTTTAGTTTGTGGTTTTTGATTAAATAAGCTATAATTTTAATATGGCTATTGAGAGATTAGTGGAGCCGACTAGTTTTAACGAGGATGCCGAAGAAGCGAAAATCGAAATCTCGCTTAGACCAACTAGTTTTTCTGAATATATTGGGCAAGAACACTTAAAGAAAAATTTGAAATTGGCAATTGACGCAGTGAAGAAGCGTAGTGATGGCTCGAGTTTAGACCATATATTATTATATGGGCCACCTGGGCTTGGGAAGACGACGATGGCGGGAGTGATTGCGAGAGAGCTTGGCTCTGGACTAAAGGTTACAAGTGGGCCGGCAATTGAACGAGCGGGAGATTTGGCTAGCATTTTGACGAATTTAAAGGATGGGGACGTTTTGTTTATTGATGAGATTCATAGACTTAGGCGGGTAGTCGAGGAAGTTTTATATTCGGCGATGGAAGACTTTAAACTTGATATTGTAATTGGGAAAGGGCCAGCGGCGCGAAGTGTTAGATTGGACTTGCCACATTTTACGGTAATTGGGGCGACAACTAGGACGGGTTCACTCGCCGGGCCTTTACGTGATAGGTTTGGAATAATCCATCGATTGGAGTATTATAAGGAATCGGAAATTGCAGAAATTATTAAACGAACAGCGGGGATTTTGGGAACAGAAATTAAACCAGAAGTGTTAGGATTGCTAGCAAAACGTTCGCGACTGACGCCGAGAATTGCGAACCGAATTTTTAAGCGAGTGAGAGATTATGCAGATGTGAATGGAGATGGAATTGTCGATACGGAGATTTCGCGTTCGGCGCTAGAGTTAATGGAAATTGATGAGTTAGGGCTTGATCCGGCGGATAGGAACATGCTTTCTTTGATGTATGAGAATTATGGCGAGAGGCCAGTTGGGCTTTCGACGATTGCGGCGCTTACAGGTGACGAGGCGACAACGATAGAAGATTATTATGAGCCATATTTATTAAAATTGGGATTAATTGCGCGGACGCCAAAGGGGAGAATTGTAACAGAAAAGGGAAGGAGGCATTTACAAAATAGATAAAATAAGTTATAATAATAGAGAGGAGTTTTTATGGATAAAAACTTAGCGAGGATTAGACACGAGAGAAGCTTAAGGGATTTTCCTAATCTTAGACTCGAGGATGACGAGTATGTAGAGTTTGCTTTTATGAGGTCTAAGATATGCTTGAAGATGATTTTTGGGGGAATGGTGGCAGGGTTGGTTGTGATATTATTGGGATTTTTGTTGATTTTAATGGGGCAGGCGATGCTGGATGAAATGGGCAGGAATTTTTTGTTTATTATTTTGTTTGCGCTTTTAGCGGCGGCATTTATAATTGGCGCAGTATCTCTTAGGGTTTATCGTGGCAATAGGCTTTATATTACCAACAAGCATGTGACGCAGTTTGTGATGAATTCGTTGGTTTCGGGCTCAATTAATATCATTGATTTAGCGCAAATTGAAGATGCGAGTTTCAGGCAAGATAGCTTGTTGCAAAAATTATTACATTATGGAACTTTAAGGTTATCGACGATTGGAGACGAAACGACTTATACCTTTAAGTATTCTGATATTTCGGCAAAAGATTTGCGAGCAGTGACAAAATTGATTTCTGAAGCAAAAAAAGAAGCTGGGAAAGAAGCTTAAATTTAATTGCGATTATATTTGGTATAAGTATCTTCTTTTTCGAGATTGGCTTTCAGGGCGTATTCTTTGCATTTGCCATCTTTACAATTAGCTGGTTCGTAGAAATAAGAGCCGGAAGGATCGCCGAGATTAAATCCTAAAGGATCAGTCCAAAGGGAAGGGTCGATAACTTTGATATTTTCTTCGGATATAGATTCTGGATAATAACCATTTATTGGATAAAAGCTTTCTTCAAGTGCATAATACATCGCGTTGATTGCGATTTTTCTTTTTTCATCGCGGTCGAAAGCGTCGAGATTGGATTTTTGGATGAAGAAGAAAAGGAGTAGAAGACCTGTAAAAACGCCGACGATGACAACTTCTAAAATTGTAAAACCTTTTTTCATATATTGCCCTTTTTGGTAGTACCGGCTGGGATCGAACCAGCGACCTTAGGCTTATGAGTCCTACGCTCTAACCAACTGAGCTACGGTACCATATTATATATGGTACACCCGGAGGGATTCGAACCCCCGACCCTCTGTTCCGAAGACAGATGCTCTAATCCGCTGAGCTACGGGTGCATGTGAATCATTATAGCATTTTTTTTATTTTTTTAAAAGCCTAGGCGGTTTCGGGGGGTTGAAGTTTTTTTGAAAGCATGGTAGAGAGTTGGTATGATTAAGAGGTTAAAAGAACTTCATCCGTCGTGGGTTGTTGTTTTTATTTGTATTGGAGTTATTGTTTTTGCGATTTTGAGATTAGTTTTTTTGAGCGAAAAAGAAGATTTAGTCGAGAGAGCCACTAGACCGGATACGATAATTTTGATGCGAGATTCTTTTGCGGAGAGGATTCGGGAGGAAATTCCAGAGCCGGAAGTTAATCTTGGCCTTTCGTATTTGCTAGGACTAAGGACAGGTTTACCAAAAGATTTAAACGAGAATTTGAAGACGGTTGGACTAGTGCATATCGTTGTTGCGAGTGGAGCGCACCTTTCGATTTTAGTTGAAGTGGCGCGAAAAATTTTTGGAAGATTTTCGCGATTTTTTGGACTTTCATTTTCGGTTGCATTTATAATTTTTTTTATGGCGATGGTAGGGTGGACACCCTCAATTCTTAGAGCGGGGTTGATGACCATTTTGACTTTAATAGCTTGGTATACAGGGCGAAAATTTCAGCCGTGGCGGTTGATTTTAATTGTTGCTACAATAACTTTAATAATCAATCCGGATTTTTTGATAAATTTGGGCTGGTTGTTGTCGTTTGCAAGCTATGCGGGGATTATGATACTTGGGCCGAGACTTACGAAATTTTTTTATGGCGAGAAAAAACCGGGAGTAGTTGCATCGATTATTTTAACGACGGTTGCGGCGACTTTGATGACTTTGCCAATTACATTATATTTTTTTGGTACGGTTTCGCTAATTTCGATATTGGCGAATTTGTTGATTTTGCCGACGCTTTCGATTGCGATGGGGCTAGTATTTTTAACGGGAGTTTTTGCAGGTGTACCGGGAATTTCGACAGGGATTTCATTTTTTGCGACAGGAATACTGAGATTTCATATTATGATAGTGGAGTTTTTTGGAACGATGCGAAGTTTTTTAATCCAGATTCCGATAGGAAATTTGCTGGTTTTTTTGATTTACGGTTTGATTTTAGGGGTAATTATGGTAGAATGGTTTTATATGTCAGGACACAGTAAATGGGCGACCACTAAGCGCCAAAAAGCAGTGGTAGATGCCAAGAGAGGCGCATTATTTACAAAAATTGGTAATCAGATTGCGATTGCGGCGAGGCAAGGAACGGATCCGGCGATGAATCCGAGCCTTGCGATGGTTTTGGAAAAAGCTCGACTTGCAAACATGCCAAAGGCAAATATCGAACGAGCGATTGCACGAGTGGCAGATAAATCAGCAGAGGCGCTAATTGAAGAAGTTTATGAGGCATATGGTCCGGGGGGAGTGGGAATCGTAATTGAAGTTGCGACCGATAATAAAAATCGGACTTTGCCAGAAGTTAGACATACTTTAGACAAAAATGGTGGACGAATGGCAGATTCTGGGTCGGTGATGTTTCAATTTAAGCGCAAAGGCGTGATTGAAATTAATGAGAAAGGCGAAGATGCTTTAATGGTTGCTTTAGAGGCAGGAGCGGAAGATGCGACGGAAGAAGATGAAGGGACGGTTATCTATACTGATGCATCTGATTTGATGAAGGTTAAAAAGGCTTTGGATGAAGCGGGAATGACGGTGACGAGCGCAGAGGTGCAATATGTGCCTTCGAGCTATGTGCCGATTGAAGGAGAGAACGCAGAAAAGCTAGAAAAATTGCTGGCGGCGGTGGATGATTTGGACGACGTAGTGAACGTTTATACGAATGCGGAATAATATATTGTAGCTTGAAAACTCTTATGCTATAATAAACCTATGCATAGAGTAAAACAACAATCCCATATATATATATATAT